>NZ_CP109151.1:914166-1218888 GCF_035920385.1 Micromonospora sp. NBC_01739
CCTCGATGCTCACCGCTGTAGTGGATTTTTCGCGGTCGTTGAGTTCTATTGCGAGGTCACGCAGCAGTGGATGCAACTGGTAGCGCTTGCGGTCGCAGGCGGTGATGAGGTTGTCGTCAGCCAACGTCTCGAGCCCCTGTTCCAGTGCGGCGAGGGGCATCCGGGCGGTTGCGGCGCAACTCCGGGCGCTTAGCCGGGGGCCACTCTGCCGGCCTAGGAGCCGGAACAGGCGTTGGTGTGCGTCGCTCAAACGGTGGTATGAGGTGAGCAGGGTGTCGGAGACGGTCTGCTCGTGCGGCCCGAGTAGGCGCAGCCGCTGACTCGGGTGCTGAAGTTGCCTGACCAGATCCGCAACCGTCCACATAGGACGGTGACGCAGTCGGGAGCCCGCTGCTCGAACGGCGAGGGGCAGGTGCCCGCAGAGCCGGACGACCTCCTTGCTCGCTGCGAGTTCCTCCGTGACCCGGTTTTGGCCGCAGGTGGTCTTGAACAGTTGGAGGGCGCAGTCCGGTCCGAGCGGACGAAGGCTCACCGGGTGCGAATCCGGCAGGGCTATCAGTTGTCGCCGGCTGGTGACGAGCACCAGAGAACCCGGGGTTCCCGGCAGCAGAGCCGGCACGAGGGTCGTGTCCGCGACATTGTCGAGGAGCATCAGCACGCGACGTCCCGCCAATGCAGCCCGAAGCCGCGCGGCCTCCGCGTCGAATTCGAAGGGCTTGAGCGCCGGCGGCAGCCCTGCCTGACGCAGCAGTGCGTCCACCACCGCCTCGGGACTGAGCGGATGCTGCCGAGCGCTGAAGCCTCGCAGGTCGACGAAGTACTGCCCATCGGGGTACCGCTCGGCCATTCGATGAGCCAGGTGGACGGCGAATGCGGTTTTACCCACCCCGCCCATGCCATCGATGACCAGGACGGTGGGGCGGTTGGCTTCGGCAGCCCACTCGACCGCCTCGGTCGCCTGAGCGATCGAATCCTGCCGTCCGACGAAGTCGGACAGTCGCGGTGGCAGGTAGGAGGTGCAGGTGGCCGGGGTGGCGGCGGGGGCCGCAGGCTCGTAGGCCTTCCGGGCTGGCGGATGACCTGTGCCGCGCAGCACGGCAGTGTGGATGCGGCGCAACTCGACACCTGGGTCGAGACCGAGATCCTCGGCCAGGCGGTGGCGGCCCTCATCGAAGGTGGCCAACGCCTCTGCTTGTCGGCCACTGCGGTAGAGCGCAAGCATCATGGAGCCCCGCAAGGACTCCCGGAGCGGGTAGCGAGCGACGTACTCCTTGAGCTCGCTGACCAGGCTGGAGCCCTCGCCAGCGGCTAGCCGTAGCTCGGCCAGCCTCTCCACCAGGCCTATCCGCTGCTCATCGAAGCGTGCCGCCACGCTGTCGAGCAGGGGCGTCCTCGAACCGTCCAGGGTGTTGCCTCGCCACTGGCTCACCGCGGCGGCCAGCAGGTGTATGGCGTCCTGGTTGCGACCCTGGGCCACCGCCCGGTCAGCCTCGGCGATTCGCTGGCGGACCAGGTCAGCGTCCAGGACCGCCTGGTCGAGTCGGATGCGGTAGCCCCCTGCCTCGGTGTGCAGGGCTGTCGATGGGAAGCCGGCCTCCACCAATCGTCGCCGAAGTGCGGCGACCCCGTTGTAGACCTGCCGCCGAGCCGTTCTGGGCGGGTCGCTCCACAGCTCGTCCACCATCCGTTCCACCGGGACGCTGAGATTGGCGTTGACGAGCAGAATTGCCAGCAACTTCCGTTGTCGGTCACCGCCGAGATCGACTAGACCCGAGGCGCCGTGCACCTCCAGCGGGCCAAGAATGGAAAACTCCATGGAACATCCCCCCGTGCCTGTTGCGCATTCGCGCCGTTGATCGTCTCCAAGTTATACGGATACGGTGCACTCAGAGTCAGCGACAGTCTTCTGACAGAGTCCACGGCTCGCTGAGCGGCGGTCCGGTGCTGGACCCTACCCGCTTATGCGGGCGATAGCGTCTGAAAAACGTCTGCCGTGAGTGGTCGCAGATGAACCCCCACCCCTGGGTTCCATCTGCTGGTCGCGCAATGACACAAAATCGCCCGAATCGCTTTAGTGATCCTTCCCGCCGCGCAGAAAAGCGGGGAGGACCGTAATGTCCATCTCGCCGTAGCCGGCGTCCGCCGCTGCGGTCAGCATGCGCTCCGCGCCTGCGACCGCGCCGTCGTCGAGCGCTCCGGTGGCACCGATCAGGCGCAGGTCCTTGGCAGCGAGGCCTACCGAGAACTGCGTGGGCGCGTCAGGGTTCGACAGGCGGGCGCGCAACCTCGGCACCAGGGAACCCACGGCGGTCCCGGTGAGCACGTCCAGCATCATCTCGGCATCGAGGTCGAGCTGATCGCTGAGCCGGAGCGCCTCGCCGAGTACGACGAACGAGCTACCGAGAGCCAGGTTGACCACGAGCTTCGCCGCGGCACCCGCCCCTAGCGGTCCCACATGGCGCAGCTTCCCGAGCGACTCTAGGGCGGGTCGGCAATGGTCGACGTCGACCGGAGCACCACCGGCAAGGATGACCAACTCGCCCGCGCGGGCCTTGGGTGTGCTGCCCTGCACGGGTGCGTCGATGAACCGCAGCTGCGGTGCGAGTCGCGCCCGCAACTCGGCGACGGCGGCGGGTCCGATGGTGGACATGTCGACCAGCACCGCCTCCGGGCTCAGCCCGTTGACGGCCCCGTGCGAGCCGAAGAGCACGTCGGTGACCGCCGCTCCGTCGGTCAGCATCGTGATGACGATTTCGGCCCCTCGCGCCGCCTCGCTCGGCGTCGGAGCCGCGGTGGCGTCGGTTCCTTGCAGAACATCGGGAACCCCGCTTCGGTTCCACAAGGTCAGCTGGTGGCCCTCGTCGAGTAGCCGGAGAGCCATCTGGCTGCCCATACGGCCGAGGCCGAGAAGCGCTATACGTGACATTGATCAACCTAACCTGGCGACACGTGAATTGATCAACCTGACCTGCCTGGGTATCGGTCAGATCATAGGGGCTCCCTCGCCTGCGTGCATTACCCCAACGTGTTGAACAGTGCACGATCGATGCGTGAACGGTGCCTGAACGGTGCACGCCGATTCGACCATTGAGCGTCGGGTTGACCGAGCGGATGGGGGCGCCGAGGTGAATCGAGACAACGATGCCGCAGATCAGAATGTCGCGTGCCTGGTGCAGCAGTGGGCCGCTGTCCAGCCCGCCGCGCCTGCCGCATGCGACGGCACCTCGTCGGTCCTGACCTATGCGCAGTTGTGGGAGCGCGCCGGTGAGGTCGCCGACCAACTGGCCGGCGGCGGTGTCGCTGCCGGTGAGTACGTCGCTGTCCGGGGGCCCCGTTCGCTAGATCTGCTTGTCGCCGTCCTCGGCATCGTCCGGGCCGGCGCCGCGTACGTCCCGCTGGACGCGCACGCGCCGGCCGAGCGAATCGGCGCGATTCTCGACGAGACGGCCGCACGCGCGGTGGTCGACGTGCACAACGGGGCGCTGACCGTCGAGTGGACGCGGCAGGCCGGGCACCTCGGCGAGGCCGGTGCATCACGCACGCGAAGCGCTGACGATCCGATCTACGTGGCGTACACCTCGGGTTCCACCGGCCGGCCGAAGGGTGTCGTCATTCCGCACCGGGCGGTGCGCCGGCTGGTGTTGGACCAGCCTTACTGCCCGCTGGCCCCCGGCGACCGGGTCGCCAACTCCTCCAACCCGGCGTTCGACGCGACGACCTTCGAAATCTGGAGCACCTGGTGCGCTGGTGCCACCGTCGTGGTGCTGCCCGCCCTCACCGACCTTGGGATCGAGAGCTGGGTCGAGGAGACCCGGCGGCTCCACATCACGACGATGTTCCTGACCACATCGCTGTTCCACGCGGTCGCCCGCGAGCGGCCGGACGCGTTCCGGTCGGTACGGGATCTGTTGGTGGGTGGCGAGCAGATGGAGATCGGCGCGGCCCGCGCCGTGCTGGCCTCCGATCCGCCGAAGCGGTTGATCAACGCTTACGGGCCCACCGAGACGACGACTTTCGCCAGCTTCTTCACCTGTACGCCCGCCACCCTGAACGGCCTCGATCAAGTCCCGGTGGGCTTCGCTCTGGAGAACACTGACCTGTCCATCGTGGACGAAAATGGGCACGGGGTGAGCGACGGCGAGGTCGGCGAGCTGTGGATCGGTGGCCCCGGCGTCGCCACCGGATACCTGGGACAGGACGATCTGACCGCTCAACGCTTCGTTTCGGACCCACGGACCGGACGAACCATGTACCGCACCGGTGACCTCGCTCGTCGGCGATCCGACGGGGCGGTGGAACTGCTCGGCCGGCGCGACCGCCAGGTCAAGATGCGGGGTTACCGCATTGAGTTGGAGGAGATCGAGCGAGCCGCTACCGGCACCGGCCTGGCCGCCGCAGCTTTCGTCGAGCGGGTGGGCGAGGGGCCCTCGGCCATGCTCGTCGGCTTCGTGCTGCCCCCGGCCAATGCGTCTGTCGACCTGCCCGGGTTGACCGAGGCGCTCAGCCGGCGGTTGCCGGACTACATGGTGCCGGCGCGGTGGGTCGAGCTGACCCACCTGCCCGTCGGTCCCACCGGGAAGGTCGACCGTGACTACCTGAGGGCGCTGCTCGACGCCGACGCCCGGGAGTTGGAGCCGACGCCGGAGGTGGACGATCCGGTACTCCAACAGGTGCGGGTGATCTGGCGCGAGGTTCTCGGCCGGCCCGGCGTGTCCCCCGGGGACAACTTCATCGACCTAGGCGGCAACTCGATCCTGGCCGTACAGGTGATGTCGCGACTTCAGCAACAACTGTCGGTCGAGGTCGAGGCGGCGGACGTGCTGCTGGCGGATTCCATGGCCGACCTGGCCAGGTCCCTTCGATCCGGGGCGCGGACGCCCCTCACCAGTCACCTCGATCTTCAGCGGGAATCATCGTGATCACAGCGAATGTCGAACCAGTCCTGCGACCCACCGGTCTGTCCAAGGCCCCGCTGTCGCACGCCCAGCAGCGCCTGTGGTTCATCGACGCAGCCGACCCCGGCGCTGCCACGTACAACGTTCCGCTGCTCATGCGTTGGCTCGAGCCGCTCGATCCGGCGGCGCTGTCCGCCGCGCTGACCGCGGTGGCCGACCGACACGCGGTGCTGCGAACCCGGTATCACCTCGTCGAGGGTCAGCCCGTCCAGGAAGTGACGCAGAGCGTGACTCCTCGTCTGGACGTGGTGGATCTGACGGGCGACCCCGATGCCGAAGACCGGCTGCACACCGAGGCCGCCGCGGCGGGGTGCGAGCCATTCGACCTAGCGGGTGGAATTCCGGTGCGCTGCCGGGTGTGGCGGGGCGTACCCGGGGGAGACGCCGCCCTGATCACCTTCCACCACATCGCCATCGACGGCTGGTCACTGTCGGTGTTCTTCGCCGATTTGGAGGAGGCGTACGCCGCGGTGCTCGCCGGGCGTCCCGTCGAGTGGGCCGAGCCGGAGATTCGGTACATCGACTTCGCCGTCTGGGACCGTGAGGTCACCGGGGGCGACGCCGCCCGCAACCGGCTCACCGCCCGCGCCGCCGAGCTGCGCCCGTACGCCAGTCCGCTGGTACTCGGGCTGGGGGAGGTACGCCGGGGCGGGGCCCCGACCCGTCCGGGCGGGCAGGTGGTGTTCGAGGTCGGCGACCCGCTGCGCGCCGAGGTCCACGGCCTCGCGGCCCGGCTGCGCGTGACCCCCTTCGTCGTTCTGCTCGCGGCCTACCAGGAGGTGCTGCGGCGCTGGTCGGGACGGAGCGAGTTCCTCGTCGGTACGGTCACGGCCAACCGGCCCCATCCGGCCACGGAGAAGCTGGTCGGCTTCTTCGTCAACACCGTGCCGCTGCGCTGCGCGCCTCAGGCGGAGGATTCGTTCAGTGCCCTCTGCGGCGAGGTCCGCAAGGAGGCCTTCCGGTCGCTGACCCACCAGTTGATCCCCTTCGACCAGCTCAGCGCGGAGATCGGCGGCAACGGCCCACTGGTGCAGGTCGGCTTCGCGCTGCAGAACATGCCGGCCTGGGACTCCGTCCGACCGCGTTGGGGGGCGCCGGTCCAGCTTCCCACCGGGACGGCGAAGTTCGACCTGCTCCTCATCCTCGAGGAACGGCCGGACGCCATCGTGGGCACCGTCGAGTACGCCGACGACATGTACTCCTCGGACCTCGCCGTCGAGTTCGCCGGGCACTTTCAGGTGTTGCTCGCCGCCGCGGTGGCCAACCCCGACCAGCAGGTGTGCCATCTGCCCCTCACCAGACGGGAGCCAGACCTCGTGCCGCCCTGCGTACTGATCGGCCCGGTCAGCGATCTCGCTGGAGCCCGTGCGGCGATGATCGGGGGAGCGGCGTGACCACCATCGCGGACCTGGTCGTAGCGCAACTGCGCTCCCGCGACATGACGGCCGTGCGCGTTGGCCAGACCAGTCTCTCGTCGGCTGGCCTCGACGCCTGGTCCGGCGCGGTCGCCTCCCACCTGCAGGGCCGGGGGACCGGTCGGGGTCACTTCGTGCCGGTGCTCGCCGCGCGCGGCGGCGCCCTCGTGGCCGGCTGCCTGGGCGTTCTGCGCAGTGGCGCGGCATTCGCCCCGCTGAGCCTGGACACCCCGAAGCATCGGCTGCGCCACATCCTCAGCGAGCTCGACGCACGAGTGGTGCTCACCGACGAGGCAGGCCGGTCGATGCTCGACGAGCTGGCCGTGGACCTCACTCTGCTGGAGGACCTGCGGGGGGTGGACGGGTTGCCGGCGGCCGTGGGCACCGAACCCGACGACCCGGCCGTCGTCATCTACACCTCCGGCACCACCGGCCGGCCCAAGGGCGTGCTCGTGCCGCACCGCGGGTTGCTCAACACGGCGCTGTGGTGGGCCGCCGACAACGCGCTGACCGTGTCGGACCGGGTGCTGTGCACCTGGTCGACGGCGTTCGACGGGGCGACCTTCGAAGCGTTCCGCACCCTGGTCAGCGGTGCCACCCTGGTCTACGCCGACGACCTCGAGCGGCGCGACCCGAGGGCCCTCACCCGCCTGGTACGCGGCCCGCTCGGGGCGACCGTGACCTCCATGACCCCCAGCCTGGCCAGGGCGATGTTGGACAGTGACGAAGGTGGCCCGACCACGCTGCGCACGCTCTATCTCGGCGGTGAGGCGGTCACCCGTCAGCTCGCCAAGGACTGCAGCGAGGCGTGGGGCGTCGAGGTCCGCAACATCTACGGCCCCACGGAGGCGTCCTGCATCGGCACGTTCGCGCCGGTCGACCTGGCCGAGGAACGGCCGCCGATCGGCGGCCCGCTGCCCAACACCCGCGCGTACGTGCTCGGGCCCCACGGGGAGGAACTGCCCAGGGAGGTCCCCGGCGAGCTGTATCTGGCGGGTACCGGCATCGCCCTGGGCTACCTAGGGCAACCGGAGCTGACGGCGGCGGCCTTCCGGCCCGACCCGTACTGCGACGAGCCGGGCGCCCGGATGTACGCCACCGGCGACCGCGCGGTGCTGCGCCAGGACGGCGCCATCCTCTGCCTCGGGCGGGTGGACGACCAGGTGAAGATTCTGGGCCACCGGGTGGAGCCGAACGAGGTCGCGCGCCTCATCGAGGAGCAACCGGGCATCCGCGGCGCGGTGGTCCTCGCCGAGGGGGAACCTCGTCGACTTGTCGCATTCGTCGAACTCGACGACGTCGACGCGCCGTCCAGCCGAGAGGACGTCCTGCGCCCACTGCAGCGCTGGCTGCCTCCGGCCGTGCTGCCGACCGAGGTGTACGCCGTGCCGGCGATCCCCATGACGGTCAACGACAAGGCCGACCTGACGGCGCTGCGTGGGATGCGGGATGTGCGACTGGCCCACGCCGCCGGACCCAGCGTGCAACTGCACGGGGACGAACTGCGCGCCGCGCGGATCTTCGCCACCGCACTGGCCGGCACCGGGCAGAACCGGCGTCCGGTCGACGCCCTGGCCCTCGCGCCGGACACGGACTTCTTCGTGCTCGGCGGCCACTCGCTGCTGGCCGTCAACATGCTCGCGGCCGCCGAACGGCAGGTGGGCCACCCGCTTCCGCTCGGGCAGTTCCTCGCCGAACCCACGGTCGCCGGTCTCGGCCGGCTCCTCGCCGGCGGGCGTTCCGTGACAGCCGAGGCCCCGACGTCCGACGAGGTGTACCCGGCCTCCTCGGCGCAGCGCCGGTTCTGGCTGATCGACCGGGTGGAGCAACTGCGCAGTGCGTACCTCGCACCGACCGTGCTCGAGTTCGACTCCGCCGGATTCGGTGACCGCGACGTGGAACTGCTCGCCGAAGCCACCCGCCAGGTGCTCGCACGGCATCCGGCGCTGCGTTCCCGGTTCCGGCTCGACACCACCGCACGGGCGGTGGTCTACACCACCGACGGCCCGCCTCCACCACTCCAGATCACCTCCGCGCGGGGCTGGGACGAGCAACGGCTGGCCGCGCACCTCGCGACCGCCTGTTGGAGCCCGTTCGACCTGGCGGAGCAGGCACCGGCCCGCGCCGAGATCCTCGTCGGCGAGGAGGGGGTGCTGCTCATCCTGGCCATCCACCACATCGTGATCGACGGCTGGGGCCAGGCCGAGTTGCTCGACCAGATCGCGGCGGTCTACCGGGCCCGCCGAGATGGGGCCACCGCTGACCTGCCGCCGGCGATTCACCCCGCCGCGGTGCTGACCGGTAGCCCGGTGCCGGCGGCGGAGTCGGTGCTGGCTCACCTGCGCGGCGCGCCCACCGACATCGAGCTGCGGCATGACCGGCCACGACCCACCGTCCAATCGACCACCGCCGCGACCCGGACTCGCACCCTGGACGAGGGGCTCGCGGCGCGGCTGCGGGAGACCATGAACGACCTGGGCGTCACCACCTTCATGACGACCGCGGCCCTCCTGGGGGCGGTGCTGGCAAGGTCCGGCGGGCAGCGGGACTTCCTGTTCGCGTTCCCGTGGCTGGGCCGCGAGACGGGCGAGACCGCGCATGCGGTCGGGATGTTCGTCAACACCCTCGTGCTGCGGGTCGACCTGCGGGGCGAGCCCAGTTGGCGAGAGCTGCTGGGCCGGGTCCGGGACAGCGCGATGACCGCCTACCGCGCCGCTGCGGTGCCGTTCGACGCGGTGGCCGCCGCCATCCACCCCGGGCGGGACCTGAGCCGCCCACCCGTCACACCGGTGTACCTCGCCGCCCTGGATGCCCCTCCGGCCATCCCGGACTTCGGGCCGGACGCCACCGTACGGTTCCGCCAACTCGTCCCGCTGCACCTGAAGTACGAGCTGGAGCTTGTCGCGACCGACCTCCCGGACAGCGTCTCGTACACCGCGACCTATGCGACCGGCCTGTTCGACGCCGCGACCATCGACGCCCTGCTCGACAGCATCGAGCGCTGCGTCACCGACCTCACCACCGATCTGAACGCTGGAGTCACGAAGGAGAGCTCGTGGTAATCGTCGAATCAGAGATCGTCGAGAAGGTGCGGCGCGCCTGGGAACAGGTCCTCGACGTGGCGCACGTGCCACTGGACGTGTCCTTCTTCGAGGCCGGCGGCGACTCGCTGCTGCTGATCCTGCTGCTCGACCAGCTCAATCCGCTCGCGGACGGCCGGCTCGACGCCGCCGACCTGTTCCAGCACACCACCGTCGTGGCGCAGGCCGACCTCATCTGCGGTGGCCGTGCTCCGGTGACTCGGGCGAAGGTGGGGCCCGGCGAGCGCTCAGCCCTGTTCAATCGCGCCCGCCGTGACCCGAAGGACAGCCAGTGAGCAGCACCGACATCGCGATCGTGGCAGTCGGTTGCCGATTCCCCGACGCCACCACACCGGAAACGTTCTGGCGCAACCTGGACAGCGGGCTGGTGTCCACCCGGCCGCTGGACGAGGAGACCCTCCGGACGGCCGGGGTCAGCGACGACACCCTGCGGGATCCGGCGTTCGTCCGGGTCGCCGCCACCCTGCCGGAGGCGGCGGACTTCGCCTCGGAGTTCTTCAACTATCCGCCCGCCGAGGCGGAGTTGATCGACCCCCAGCAGCGACTGTTCCTCGAGGCCTGCTGGGAGGCGCTCGAGTCCGCCGGGCATCCCGCCCGTCCCGACGGGCCGGTGACCGGCGTCTTCGCCGGGGGCGCGTCGAGCACCTACTCCTCGGCCGTGTTCGCCGCGAAGGTGCGCGAGTCGGGCCTGGCTGCCGCGGTGGACGACATGGGGCTGCACCTCGGTGGCCTCGGCGACTTCCTCAGCTCCCGGGTGGCGTACAAGCTGGGCCTGCGGGGGCCGAGCGTCGGCGTCCAGACGGCCTGTTCGTCGTCCCTGTACGCCCTGCACTACGCAGTGCTCAGCCTGCTGTCCGGTGAATGCGACATCGCGCTGGCCGGTGGTGCCACCGTGCTGGAGCCGGTGATGGGCTACCGCTACCAGGCGGGTGGGCTGATGTCGGAGGACGGCTTCTGCCGCGCCTTCGACTCCCGGGCCACCGGCACCTCGTTCAGCTCCGGGGTAGGGGTCGTGGTGCTGCGGCGGCTGACGGACGCGCTCGCCGACGGCGACAACGTCCTGGCGGTGGTTCGCGGCTCCGCGGTGGGCAACGACGGATCCGCCCGCTCCGGATTCACCGCGCCGAGCCCGTCCGGGGTGGCCGACGTGGTCAGCGGGGCGCTGCGGGTCGCCGACGCCTCCGGACGCGACCTGCGCTACGTCGAGGCCCACGGCTCGGGCACCGCGCTCGGTGACCAGATCGAACTGCGCGGGCTCAGCGACGGCCTGCGGCATTACGGTGCCGACACCGGTTACTGTGGGCTGGGTTCGGTGAAGGTGAACATCGGCCACCCGGGGCCGGCTGCCGGCATCGCGGGCCTCATCAAGGCCGTGCATGTCGTGCGGACCGGCAACCTTCCCCCGCACCCCTTGTTCCGGCATCCGCGTCACCCGGGCATGCTCGCCGAAAGTCCGTTCTTCGTCAGCACCGAGTCAGGGCACACCGCCGACCCGGCGCGACTCGTCCTGGTCAACTCGATGGGCCTCGGTGGCACCAACGCCGCCGTGGTCCTGGCACCGCCCCCCGCGCCGGTGCGGCCCAGCGCGCCCCTTCGGCCGACGATCACCCTGATGCTCTCCGCCCGCAACCGCGGCGAGCTGGACGCCATGTCCCGTAATCTCGCCGACCGGCTGGAACAGGGTGAGCTGCCTCCGGCCGACGTCGCGCACACCTTGCGGGTGGGACGCCACGACTTCGATGTGCGCCGCGCCGTCGTCGCGCCACCGGAGCGGTTGGCGGCCACGCTACGGCTGCCCCGGCCGCCGGCCGCCCGTACCGTTACCTCGACCGAACGAGCGGTCACCGTGGTGGCTGGCGACTCGTCCAACGCTGTGGTGGAGCGGCTCCGGCGGGTCTTCGGCGCCGACTGCGAGGTCGCCGACAGGGTTCCCGAGGTCGTACCGCCCGGTCGGTTCCTCATTCAGGTCGGGGCCGGGGAAGCCGGTACCGATCGATTCGTCCTGCCTGCTGACGCGGACGACGTACAGATCGAAGCGGCTGTCACCGCCGCCTGGCTGCACGGCGTACGGGTGGACTGGGAGCCACTGAGTCGCGGCACCGGACGGCGGGTGGCCCTGCCGACGTACCCGTTCACCCGTCGGCGGCACTGGATCCTCGACCGGTACCCGTCCGCTGCGGAGGCCTCCGCCCCGGCCACCGGACCTGCTCCGGCGCTGCCGGCCGGCACGGGCTCCGGTGAGGTCGAGGACGAGCTGCTGGCGATCTGGCGTGACCTGTTCGGCGTCGAGGGCATCGGCGTCGACCACGAATTCGGTGCCCTGGGCGGATCTTCCCTGCTGTCGGTGCAGATGGCGCTGGAGGTGCAGCGACGCCTGGGGGTGCTGGTTAACCTGCACCGCGCCGGCGGCAGCCGAGCGACGATCCGTCGCATCGGCGAGATCGTCCGTGGGGTCCGGGCCGGTGCCGCGCGGGGGGCCGATGACATCGATCCGATCGCGGACGGCGACGGGGAGCTGATCGACCTCGATCTGCAACTTCCCCTGGGCGAGGTCAACCCGCGCCCGGCCGCCGGCACCGATGTGCTCCTCACCGGCGCTACCGGGTTCCTCGGTACCTTCCTGCTGCACGAGCTGCTCAAGGCTAGTGCCGGCCGGGTCTACTGCATCGTGCGGGCCGAGGACGAGGATCAGGCGTGGGCCCGGCTCGACGCCGCTGCCACCTCCCTCCTCCTGCCGGCACCGGACCGGTCCAGGGTCCACCTGGTCCTCGGCGACCTCAGTGACGTGGGCACCCTGTGTGAGACGTACCGGAACGGCGAGTTGGCTCGACGCGTCGGCACGGTCGTGCACTGCGCCGCGAAGGTGGTGTTCACCGAGCCGTACCGGGTGCTGCGTACCGACAACGTGCTGACCATGGTGGAACTGCTGCGCTGGATGCGCCGGCACGGCATCGCGGACTTCGGCTTCGTCTCCACTGTGGCCGCCACCCATCACGCGCTGGGCGCGGACGGCAGGATCCTGGAGACCCGGGAACAGCCGCTGGACCCCCAGCAGGGCGGGTACGGCGTGGGCAAGTGGGTGTGCGAGCGGATCCTCGAACGGAGCGAAACCGACGGCATGCGGGTCCGCATCTTCCGTCCCGGTTTCATCCTCGGTTCCACCGAGACCGGCGCCTGCAACCACAAGGACCTGGTGTGGCACATCGCCGCCAGCGGCCTGGCGGTGGGTGCCCACCCCATGGACGACCGGGCCATGCCGATGGCCCCGGTAGACCTGGTTTCCCGGGCGATCGCCGAGCTGTCCCTCGACCCGGGCTCCGCAGGCCGGGTGTACCACTTGACCGACGAGGTCGCGGTGAGCCCACAACGCCTCTTCGCGCTGCTCACCGAGGTCGGGCTTCCCACCACCGCGGTCACCCCTGAGGAGTGGCAGCGGAGGGTCGCCGACCGCTCCCTGGCCACCGGCAACGAACTCCTCGCCACCATGGCCCTCTACGAGTTGGAGGGGCACGCCCTCGGCGAGCGCGACCTGGAGGCGGTCGCCTGGCGGCGGTGGCTAGCCGCTCGTGGCCTGGACCCGGCACCGACCGGTGACCTGCTGCGCCGCTGCCTGACCTTCCTCGCCCGCACCACCACCAAGTTCGGCGAGCTGATCGCCGAGGACCTCGAGTCCGCCCAGAAGATCGAAGTGGGGGCGCCGTGACCAGCACCGCATTCGCACACCGGCTCGCCGTGGTCGGTGCCGGGACGATGGGTACCGGCATCGCCGCGCTGGCGGTCGGCCACGGTATACCCACTGTGCTGATCGACATCGACGAGGCTCAGCTGGACCGGGCCCGGTCGGAGGTCTTCCGGCTGACGCGGTTGGGTCAGATGATGGGCGGCCTGCCGCGCGGTGCGCAGGCCGGCGAGCTGGTGACGACCGGGCTGGTCGGGGACCTGGCCGAGGCCACCGCCGTCGTGGAGTGCGTCACCGAACGGGCCGACCTCAAGGCTGAGGTGCTGGCCGAGGTTACCAAGGTCGTGGCGCCCGGCACTCCGGTGCTGAGCAACACCTCGGGGATCCCGGTCGACGAACTGGCTGAGGCGGCGGCCCGGCCGGCCGACGTACTCGGTGCCCATTTCATGAACCCGCCGTACATCATCCGGGCGGTTGAGGTGATCCGGGGCCGGCGCACCAGTCCCACCGCGCTGGAACGCGGCCTGGACCTGCTGACCAGCGTCACCCGGGAACCGATCGTGGTCGGTGACGCGCCCGGCTTCGTCATCAACCGCATCCTCCAGTGGAGCATCAACCGGGCGGCGCACCTCGTGGAGGAGGGGGTGAGTACCCCGGCCGACGTCGACGCGCTCTTCGTCGGCTGCCTGGGTCACCGCACCGGCCCGCTGGCTACCGCCGACCTCATCGGCCTGGACAACGTCGTGGACTCCCTCTGGGTCCTACAGGAACGCACGGGCGACGCCGGGTACCAGCCGGCGCAGCTGCTGCAACGCATGGTTCGGGAAGGCAAGCTCGGCCGCAAGAGCGGTCAGGGCTTCTTCGAGTACGGAGGCACCCGCTCATGACCGCGTCAATCGACCAGAGCACCGACGCCTGGGTGCAGTCGGAACTGCTGGCCTTCCTGTCGGCCCGGACGAAGACAGAGCTGGAGCCGGACCGCGACCTGTTCGCCTCGGGACTGGTGTCGTCGCTGTTCGCGATGGAGCTCGTGGCGTACGTCGAGGACCACTTCGGCGTGGTGGTCGGTGGAGACGACCTGCGGCTGGACACCTTCCGCACGGTCGATCGGATCACCGCACTGGTGCGGCGACTGCGGTCGGAGGCGGCAGGTGGGTGACGACCTGACCCGCACGGTCGCCGACCTGGTCGCCGGACGCGCCGACGATTGGGACCGGGCCGGTGAGATTCCCCGATCGGTGATCCGGGAGCTGGCCGGGCAGGGGCTGCTCTGCGCCGAGGTGGACGTCGCCTACGGCGGGCTGGGGCTCTCCAGCCGGGACAACGGCGAGTACACCGCAGGGGTCGGTGCCATCTGCAGCTCCCTGCGCAGCCTGATGACCTCGCAGGGGATGGCCGCCTGGGTCATCCAGCGCTTCGGTGACCAGGGGCAGCGCAGGGAGTACCTCACCCGGCTGGCCGGCGGGGACACCGCGGCGGTCGCGTTCAGCGAGGCCGGCGCGGGAAGTGACCTGACCAGCATGCGCACCCGGGTCACCGTCGAGGGTGACCGTGCGGTGGTGACCGGGCAGAAGGTGTGGGTGACCGGTGCCGCCTACGCCGATCTGCTGGTGGTGGTCGGTCGGTACGGTGACGGCGGCGCCGCCGTGGTGGTGCCGACCACCTCGCCCGGCGTGCGGGTCGAACGCATCGCCCAACCGCTCGGCTGTCGCGCGGCCGGGCACGCGATGGTGACCCTCGACGAGGTCGTGCTGCCCGCGGCGAACGTGCTGCGCGGTGCCGGTCAGCCGCTGAGCTGGCTCGTCACCTCCGCCTTGAGCTACGGCCGCCTGTCGGTGGCGTGGGGGTGCGTGGGAATCCTGCGCGCCTGCCTGGCCGCCGCGACCGGGCACGCCCGGGTCCGGGAACAGTTCGGCAAACCGCTGGCCCAGCACCAGTTGGTCGCCCGGCACCTAGCTGAGCTGTTCGTGGCCGAGCAGGTGGCGACCCGCATGTGCGAACACGCCAGCCTGTGCTGGGACTCCAACTCCCTCGATCTCGCCGCCACCGTGGTCGCCGCCAAGCATGTCGCCGCCCGCGGGGCCGCGCGGGGCGCCGCGACGGCCGTGCAGGTGCTCGCCTCCGCCGGCGCGGTGGACGGCTCCCCGACCGCACGGGCGTACCGCGACGCGAAGCTCATGGAGATCATCGAGGGCAGTAACGAGATCAGTCAGCTGCTGCTCGCCGAACACGCCCTGGCGGTGACGCCATGACCGCCATCGGCATCGGGGCTGTGCACTGCCTGCTGCCCGACACCCAGCAGAAGGTCCTCGACCTGCCGGAGTTCCCCACCCTCGGCCATGAGGAGGCGGAGTTCGTCCGTGGCAGCGGGGTGTCGACGGTGGGACTGTTCGAGAACGCGACGGCAGCGGAGCTGGCCGCGAAGGCTTGCCGGGAGGTGTCAGCGGGCGGGTCGCCACCACCGGAGATGCTTCTGCTCGTCGCCCCACGCTCGCCGGACGTTCTGCTCGGCTCGGACGCCTGCCGGGTGCAGGCCGACGCCGCGCTGACCTCGGCCTTCGCCTTCGAGGTCGACGGCCTGGGCTGCACCGGCTCCAGCGCGGCCTGGGCACTCGCCCGGGACCTGCTGGTCGCCGACTCCAGCCGCGACACCATCATGATCGCCCACGGCAGCCGCCCCACCGGGGTGGATCGCATCCGGTTCCCGGTGGCGGTGATCGGTGACGGCGCGTACGCCATGACCATGGTGCGCGGTGGCCGGCCGGCCCTGCGCGCCCACCGCATGCAGACCGACGGCAGCTTCCACGACCTCTTCCGAGTCGACTACAAGCAGGCCCCCTGGTACGAGTGGCGCGAGGAGTGCCTCTCGCCCGACCGCTACCGCTTCGACCTGGCGATGCACAGCAGGCTGCGGCTGAGCAAACTGGTCGAGGGAGTGCTCGCCGACGCGGGCGTCGACAAGGGCGGGGTCGCCGCGACCCTCATGCAGAACGTCACTGCCAGCGCGTTCGACTTCTACGAGACGCTGCTCGGCCTGCCCATCCATCAGGTGTGCCGAGACAACCTGGCCCGGTGGGGTCACCTCGGCGCGATGGATGTCGTGCTCAACCTCCAGGATCTGCTCGCCACCGGCGAGGTGGCCGAGGGTGACCTCGTCCTGGTGCTCAACAACAGCCCGGTCGCCGCCTGGTCGGCGACCATCTGGGAGGTGTGATGACCCTCGACAACGGCCCCGCCACGATCAAGTGTCTCGTCTGGGACCTCGACAACACCCTGTGGAAGGGAACTCTGCTCGAGGACGGTGAGGTCCACCTCAGTGACGAGATCCGTCAGATCGTCATCGATCTGGACGCCCGGGGCATCCTGCAGTCGGTGGCCAGCCGCAATGACCACGACGAGGCCTGGGCCCAACTGGAGAAGCTCGGGTTGGCGGAATACTTCGTCGTTCCGCAGATCAGTTGGGGACGCAAGTCGGACGCGGTGCGTCATATCGCGGACACGTTGAAGTTCGCCCAGCACACCATCGCTTTCATCGACGACCACCCGGCCGAGCGGGCGGAGGTCGCCTTCCACCTGCCGGAGGTCCGGTGCTACCCGGCGGAGGAGGCCCTCCGCCTCGCCGAGCTGCCCGAGTTCAACCCGCCGGTGATCACCGCCGACTCTCGGCGACGCCGTGAGATGTACCAGGCGAGCAACCGTCGGGACACCGAGCGCGCCAGCTTCGACGGGCCGGAGGAGGAGTTCCTGCGCTCGCTCGACCTGCGGATGGGCATCGACCGGGCCACCGACGCGGACATCGCGCGGCTGGAGGAACTCACCCTGCGCACCAGCCAGATGAACGCCACCGGGGTGCACTACTCGGAGGAGACACTGCGGGGGATGGTCGCCACCGGCGGCCACGACGTGCTGGTGGTGTCGATGACCGACCGGTTCGGCCCGCACGGCGCCGTCGGCGTGATCCTCCTGGAGCGGTACCCCGGGGTCTATCACCTGAAGCTGCTCGCCACCTCATGCCGGGTCGTCGCCTTCGGCGCCGGCGCGGTGATCCTGCGGTGGCTGACCGATCAGGCGGCTCGGGCCGACGCTCACCTGGTCGCCGATTTCCGACGCAGCGACCGCAACCGGATGATGGAGGTCGCCTACCGGTTCGCCGGCTTCGACGAGCAGCCCTGCGACTGCCTCGCCGCGCTTCCTGCCGCGGACGACCTGCAACGGCTGCACCTGTCGCCGCAGCCCCAGCTCGCCCCGACGACGATCACCGTTGTCGCGGTCGACCTGAGGGGCGGTGACGAAGTTGCAGCCGACTGGACCTGCGCTCTTACCTGAGGAAACCCTGTACGAGTGGTTCGCCGCGTCGGCCCGACGGTGGCCGGACTCCGAGGCGTTGCGCATCCGCCGATCCTCCATCAGCTACCGGCGGCTGGCGGACCTCGCCGACACCATCGCGGCGTACATCGTGCGTGAGCACGGCGCCGTGCCCCGGCGGGTAGCGCTCCTGGCCTCGCGCAGCATCGTCGCGTACGCCGGTTACCTGGCCGTACAGCGTCTCGGTGCCGCCGTCGTCCCGCTCAATCCGCGCTACCCGGCCGTCCGCAACACCACCGTCTGCGAGATGGCCGAGGTGGACCTGGTCCTGTCCGACGGGGCCGTCGCCGCTGCGGTCGCCGCCGAGCTGCACTCCCACGTGCTGACCGTCACCGACGAGGAGCTGCTGGCGGCGCACGTCACGCATGCGCTGCCCCCCTACCGCACCGCGCCGGACGATGTGGCCTACGTGCTGTTCACCTCGGGCTCGACCGGGCAGCCGAAGGGGGTGCCCATCCGCCACCACAACCTGTCCGGGTACCTGGCGCACAACATCGACCGCTACCGGGTACGCCCCGGCTGCCGGATGTCGCACACCTTCGACCTGACCTTCGACCTGTCGGTGTTCGACCTCTTCGTCACCTGGGGCGGCGGTGCGGCCCTGATCGTTCCCACCCGCGACGAACTGCTGAGCCCGGTCGACTACCTGGTCGAGCACGCGATCACGCACTGGTTCTCCGTCCCCTCCGTCATCACGGTGACCGGTGGGCTCGGAAACCTGCCGGCCGGGCGGGTGACCGAGCTGAAGTACGCGATCTTCTGCGGCGAGCAGCTCACCTACGCCCAGGCCCGAGCATGGCGGGGGGTAGCGCCGCGCGCGATCGTCGACAACGTGTACGGGCCCACGGAACTGACCCTGGCGTGCAGCGAGTACCGCCTGGGTCCGGATCCGGAGACCTGGCCGCCGACCTCCAACGACACCGTGCCGATCGGCGCCGTCTACCCGTCGCTGGAATACCTCGTCGTCGACGAGGACGGGGTCCCCGGCAGCGAGGGAGAGTTGGTGGTACGCGGGCAGCAACGTTTCACCGGATACCTCGACCCGGCGGACGACCGGGGCCGTTTCTGCACCCTCGACGACCGGGGGGTGGTCACACCGACCCTGGGGAGTCCCTCGGCGGCGGACTACTACCGCACCGGGGACCGGGTCCGGGTGGAACATGGCCAGCTCGTGCACCTGGGTCGGCTGGACAACCAGGTGAAGATCCGGGGGTACCGGATCGAGCTGGGTGAGATCGAGGCCGCGCTGCGCCACCATCCCGCGGTCGACCACGCCGTCGTCGTCGCGGCTCCCCAGGGTGAGGACGTCGTGCTGGCCGCCTTCTACACCGGCGGGATGGTCGCCGACAACGAACTGCTCACCTGGCTACGCCGTCGGGTCCCGGTATATATGGTCCCCCGTCGTTACCGTTGCCTCACCGAGTTTCCACTCAACAGCAACGGCAAGGTCGACCGGGGTCGGCTGCTAGCCCTCCTGGCCGCTCCGTCACCGGAAGCCGAACGCTCGACCGCGGGGGTGCGTACGTGAAACTGCTAGAACATCTGGTCCCGCCGCAGGGTCCGGTGCGGGTGCTGGCCGTCAGCAACCTGGCCCGCACATTCGGCAACGGCATTCTCCTCTCTGTCAGCGTTCTGTACTTCATCCGCTCGGTGGGTATCTCGCCGACCCGGGTAGGGCTAGGCCTGTCCCTCGCCGCCGCGTTCGGCATGCTGATCAGCATCCCGGCGGGCCATGTCGCCGACCGGCTGGGCGCCCGCAACACCGCGATAGCTTTCGTCGCCCTGCAGGGCGCGTTGGTCTGCGGGTACACCTTCGTCGGCGGGTTTACGAGCTTCGTGGTCCTGGCCGCGCTCGTGGTCGGTGCGGAGGCGGGAGCCGACGCGTCACGGGGGGCGCTGGTCGCCCAGGCGGTTCCCCGGGAGCAGCGGGTGAAGGCTCGGGCCTACCTGCGCTCCGTGACCAACATCGGCATCTCGCTGGGCACGGTGGTGGGTGGCGTCGCGCTACAGCTCAACACCGGTGCCGCCTACCGGACGATGCTGCTGGTCAGCGGTGCCGCCTTCGTCCTCGGCGCCCTGCTCTTCCTGCGTCTGCGCAACGAGCACATCACCCGGCACGAGGAGAAGGCCTCGGTCGGGCTGGTGCTCAAGGACCGGCCCTATCTCGCCGTTACCGCGTTGACGGCGATCCTGGCCATGAACGACGGGCTGCTGACGGTGGCCCTGCCGCTCTGGATCGCGGACCGAACGGACGCACCGGTAGCTGTGTTCTCGGCGATCCTGCTGGTCAACACCATCATGGTGATCCTGTTCCAGGTGCGGGCCAGCGCCGGCGCCGAGACCGTCCAGGGCGGTGCCCGGGCGCTGCGCCGCTCCGGGCTGCTTCTGGCGGTGTGCTGCGGGTTCTTCGCCCTGGCCGCCGGGGCGCCGGCCTGGCTGGCGGTGGTCGTCCTCATCATCGGAGCGCTCATCCACGTGCTCGGGGAACTGCTCTACGCCGCCGGTTCCTGGGCGCTGTCGTACGAGCTCGCACCGGAGCACGCGCAGGGGCAGTATCAGGGCCTGTTCGGTATGGGGGGCAAGGTGGCCAAGATGGTCACCCCGGCGATCACCGCGGTCCTCATCATCGGCGTCGGCCGCCCCGGCTGGCTGATCTTCGGCGCCCTGCTGTTCGCCGCAGGCGCGATAACACCATTCGTGGCGCGCTGGGCCGAGCGCACCCGCCCTCCTGCCCGCGACGCCGCCGCCGCACCCGCCACCAGCGTGGACAGCGGCATGGGCTCGGTCCCCGGTACACCCCCACGTCAGGAAGAGGCCGCGCGATGAACGAGACCTACCGGGAGATCTACGGGATTTCAGTGCACTGCGTAGCGGATCCACGCGCGGCCACGGTGGTGGACGCCTTCTTCGGCGCGCCGGTAGCGCCACGCGCGGACGCGCCCAGCCTCAGGCTGACCGTCCGGGTGGTGGACCATCCTGCCGCAGCCACCGCGGAGCCGCCGCACACCGAGGAGGTGATCGCCGCTGATCCGATCATCATCGACACGGGCGGCTCCAGGTGCGAGTTCGACGTGGCAGCGGGGGTCGCCAGGGTGACCCTGTGCGCGGCGGACCTCACGAACCCGATCGTGTGGGGTCGGTGGATCTTCGAGCGACTCGCGCTGTACCTGGTGTGTCGCTCCTCGCGGCTCTACCCCCTGCACGCCGGGGCGTTCGTCGCTGACGGGCACGCTGTGCTGGTCAGCGGGCCCACCGGCATGGGTAAGTCGACCTTCGTCCACACCGCTCTGCGGCACGGCGCCGAACTCGTCGGCGAGGACATCATGGTCCGTGACCTGCGTGACGAGGTACCGGGACGGCTGTGGGGTTACCCCCAGGCCCTCTACGTCACCCCGGAGCGGCTAGCCGGCAACGCGGACCTGGCGCAGGCGGTGACCGCACCGGTCAACGACGGCGAGAAGCTTCGCGTGACCATCAGCGGACCGCTGGCCGCCAGGCTGCGGTCCTCGGTCGTGCCGGACAGCGTGGTTTTCCTGAGCCGCGGAGACGCCACCATACGGCCGTTGACGGTCGACGAGGCGGTGCAGCGATGCCGCGACGACTTCGCCACCGGCAAGGCCGATCCGGTGCTCCTCGGTGAAATCGAAGACGACCTGCGGAGCTTGCTGGCCGACCGACTGATCTGGGAGTTGGCCATGTCGAGCGACCTCGACGCCAGCTACGACCGGCTGTTGGACATGGTGCGCTCACTCGCACCCACGAACTGAACGGAGACACCGGTGGACTTCAGCCTTTTCTACTTCGCCAGCGACGAGCGCGACGCCGGACACGACCGTTATCGGATGCTGCTCGACGGAGCCAGGTTCGCCGACGAGCACGGCTTCACGGCCGTCTGGACTCCCGAGCGACACTTCCACCCGTTCGGTGCGATCTATCCGAACCCGGCTGTGACGGCCGCTGCCGTCGCCGCGGTCACCCGGCGAGTCGCGGTGCGGGCCGGCAGTGTCGTGGCCCCCCTGCACCACCCGCTGCGTATCGCGGAGGAGTGGGCGATGGTCGACAATCTCTCCGGAGGTCGGGCCGGAGTCTCCTTCGCCTCCGGCTGGCACGCGGTCGACTTCGCGTTGCGGCCGGAGAATTACCAGACTCGCCGCGAACTCACCCTGGAGTACGCCCAGCAGGTGCGGCGGCTGTGGCGTGGCGAGCCGATGCCGGTCACCGACGGAGTGGGTGCGGCCACTGAGGTGCGTGCGTTCCCGGCCCCCGTACAGCACGACATCCCGATCTGGATCACCAGTGCCGGTGGGGTGGAAACCTTCCGCGCCGCCGGGCAGATCGGCGCGGGGGTGCTGACCCACCTGCTGGGGCAGGACCTGGACGACGTCGCCACCAAGATCGAGGCGTATCGCGAAGCGATCGCCGAGCGGCCAGGGGCGGACGGGTGGCCCGGTCACGTCGTGCTCATGGTGCACACCTTCCTGGGCGCCGACGACCACGTTCGCAATCTGGTACGCGAGCCACTCAGTGCATACCTGCGGAGCTCACTCGGCCTGCTACTCGGCTCGCAGACCGGTACCGCCCGCCGGATCGATCCCTCCAAGCTGCGGGAGCGCGACATCGATGCGCTCGTGCAGCGGGCCTTCGACCGGTACTACGACGAGAGTGGCCTGCTCGGCACGGTCGAGAAGGCACAGCACACCGTCGAGCGTTTCGCCAAGGCCGGGGTCGACGAGGTCGCCTGCCTCATCGATTTCGGAGTACCCGCCGATCAGGTGATGGCAGGTCTCGAGCACCTCGACCGGCTCCGCGCGTTGACATCGGCGGAGACCCCATGACCTCGCAGGCGACCAGGATCCCCGACTCGACCAGCCTCCGCTTCCGGCGTGCCGCCGGCCGGTTCCCGACCGGGGTGGCCGTCGTCAGCACCCTCAACGACGGCCAGCCGCACGCCATGACGGTCAACTCGTTCGTCACGGTCTCACTGGAACCGCTGATGGTGCTGGTGTCACTCGGCCTGACCTGTCGCACCTACGAGCGGATTCACTCGTCGGGCATCTTCGCCGTCACGGTGCTCGGCGCCCACCAGCAGCCGGTCGCAGACTGGTTCGCAAGCTCCCGCCGGGGGACCGGGGCCGGCGCTTTCACCGGCGTCGACTGGCGGCCGGCACCGTGCTCCTCGGCACCGATCCTGGAGCAGGGTGTCAGCTACTTCGACTGTGAGGTGGTGGATGTCCGTGTGGCCGGCGACCATGCCGTCGTGTTCGGCGCTGTCCAAGCCTTCGACATCCTGTCGGACGGGCCGGCGCTGATGTTCGCCGACAGCCGCTATGTAGCCTGCCCGCCGCCAGCGGCCGCCGTGACCGGCGCGGCGACCCCAGCCGTGCCATCGCAGCGGTAACCATCGTGGTTGGGCGGCAGATGTCGCCGCCCGACCACGATGGTGGCGCTCACCGCAGCCGGGTGACAATGATGCGGCCGCCCTCGTAGACGCCGCCGTCGATGGCCAACACTCGGCCGCCGGCGTATCGCAGTGGCCCCTTGACCTCCTCGGGCACCACTCCGAAGTGCTTTGTCAGGGTGCTGTGGCCGTGCACGATCTCCGTGCCGCCCAAGCGGTCGAGCATGGCGGAAACCGCAGCCTCGACCTTCGCCGAGTCGTCGCCGCGGAACGCGCCACGATCACTCATCTGATACGACAGTTTCAGCCATATCTTGGCGTCGCGCGTCTGTAGGGCGGTCCGCACACTGGTATTGACGGCTTCCACATCGGATCCATGCTCTAGGTACCGCACGGAATCGGAGTGCACGAGCAGGATGTCGTCGACGACCGCCACGGCCGGCAGGGCGGACATCCAGGCCAGGTGCTCGTCGGTCAACCGGCGCAGATCCTCGTCGCAACCGCCGAATCTGGCCCAACCACTGTGGAAACCGCCCGGCTCGTTGAGCCCGACAACTGGCGTCGTGCCGAAGTGGTGGGCGGCGAGTAGCTGCACCTCGTGGTTGCCCAGCAGGCACCGTACCTCGCCGCCAACGGCGGCTGCTTCCGCAGCCAGGGTCCAGATGTCCTCGATCACACCGATTCCGTCGGGGCCACGATCGACGTAATCACCGAGCAGCCACAATCGAGCAGGTCCGCCGCACCAACGGCCGTTCGGGCCGACAAGGCCCGCCTCGACGAGCGCGCGACCGAACTCCTTGCGGTGGCCATGAATGTCCGCAGCGACGTAGAGCGGCGCGGTAGGGTCCGTCACCGCACCGACTCTACCGTAGCCGCTACCGCAGGGAATGCGACGACCGAGCGACCGCCGCAGCCGCAATCAGGAAGCATTCGACGACCTGTGCCGACCGCTGCCGGAGAGGAGGCGATTCGCGCGGCGATTGTCAGCCAAGGCGAAGCAGCGCTTGGGGGTTGCGAGCGGCCCCAGGCGTCGGCGTCAGATTTGCATCCGATGGGCCGAGGGAGCAGGACTATTCAGACGATACGGATCTGAATCCGCGGTGGCGCTATGAGATCAACAACGGAGACGGTGCGCTATTCCCACCACCGAAACGAGGCAGCGAAGCTACGGGGGGATCACAACTCTCACTTAATGATATTGGGCCGGGACGTGAGGGTCGTTCTGTCTGAACATGAGGAGGTGAGTAGCCACCATGGATCGTCTCCGACGTTCTCGAGGGCTGAGATCGCCCCGCTGCGGCCAGCCAGCTCATGCCCCTGGTCGACAAGATTCCCCTGAATAGAGGTGCTTGCGGCAGGCCCTAGCAACGGCCGAAAAGCACGATCTTGACAACCCGTCTGTCCAAAGGAGGTGCTGGTTGTGCAGTGGCTGAGGCACTGGGTAATCGAACGCGGGAAGCGTTCAGGGCGAGTCTGATGCCACCTCTGAAGTTTGAGGATCACGAGGTGGTCGACCCCGAACAATGGCCTTGTGTAAGGCGAGTTCGAACGCGCCGGTCGCCTCCAAGTATTCACCAGCAGCGCGCTCCCATACGTCATTTGCAGCGTCATGTGCAGCGCGTACAGCGCGGTGCGCGGTGAGAACCCGCTCGGCATGAGGTCCAAGGGCTCGGCTGCCTGGGTTGGCGTAGAAGCGGCTGTACGCCTGGAGGCGATCCGCCCGGCCGGCGTGCGGATTCTCCACCTGCCTGGCCGTATCGCGGGCTTCGATGAGTTCGCCGAAGCTACCGTGCAGGAGCACAACGAGGTCCGTGCCGCTGGCGGCGAGTCTCTTCACAAGTTCGCGTTGCCATTCGACTCGGCGGCGCAGCAGGTCGCTAACCAGCACCAAGAGGCCACCTATCAGAACACCTACGAGCGGGGCGACAGCATCCATCCCTCGATGATTGTTGGGCCGGTCAAATGACGAGCGAGGGAAGCAGGATCCCAACCCCCGGTCGGAAGACCTATTCATAACGCCGACGCCGGACGATCTGCCGGATTCGCAATGGGCTCGACCCCACGGCTGGCGGGTCGGTCGCTGTGGCGTGCCCTCGGCTGACCGCAGCAACCGGAGAAGGGTCAGATGCCGCCGAGGGCGTACGAGCCGACCACGGTCGCCTGGGTGAACTGGGGTGGGGTGGCGCAGCGGGCGCGGATGCCTTCCTGGAAACGTCGGAAGGCGGCCGTGTCGGTCAGCGCGGTCGAGCCTTCCTCGGACACCAGCAGGTGCATGAACTCCGTGCCGTCGCCCAGCCGGAAGGTGGCGTAGTGCAGGCCGTCCGGTCGGGTCTGCGCCAGTTCGGCGAAGACCTCCTCGACCAGCTTGGCGTTCTCCTCGGCGACTTCCGGTCTGGTGGTGTAGCGGATGACGGTGGCCTGTCCCATTCGTCTCCCCTTCGGATGGTCGACAGGCAAACGATGACGCACGGCCGCCGGGTGCGCATCTTCTGCCATGCGGCCAGGAACCAGGGGGCGGGCAGCAGCCGATCACGGCTTGGCCTTCTGGGGGTAGATGGTCTCGTGGCGGGCCAGCATGGCGACGAACTCGGCGATCTTCCGTTCCCGGGTCTGGGCCCGTTTCACCGCGCCGAGGCGGTGGATGAGGGCGTACCGGTTGGTCTTGGTGAGGACCTCGAACATGGCCTGGGCGGCGGGCTCGGCGGCCAGGGCGACCAGCAGGTCGGCCGGCACCTCGGCCTCCGAGGGTGGGGCGTAGGCGGCCGCCCAGCGTCCGTCCGCCTTGGCGGCCTCCACCGCGGCCCGGCCGGAGGGCTGCATCCGCCCTTCCTGCTCCAGGCGGGCCACATGGGCGACATTGCGTTGTGACCAGGAGCTGCGGGGCTTGCGGGGGGTGAACCGGATCAAGGAGGTCTCCTGGTCCCGTTTGCGGGCCTGCCCGTCGATCCAGCCGAAGCAGAGGGCCTCCTCGACCGCCTGCTGCCAGGTCAGGGTCGTCACCGTGCCACCCTTGCGCCCCAGGGCCAGCCAGACCCCGGGGGAGCGGGCATGGTTTTCCGACAACCAGTCCCGCAGCGCCGCGGCGTCGGCGACGATCAGTTCCTCCAGTTCGGCCATGCCGGCAGGGTAGCGCCGGGCCCTGACAGTGACCCGGCCGTTGGTCTGGTGTCGCAACGGGCGGTCAATCAGGGTGCCGGTCCGCCACGATGGGGCTGGTGAGCGATGCCAACCGCCGGGAGGCCGACGATGCAGAGCGTCCAGAAGGTCCGGCACCGACAGGTCGACCTCGACGGCCTGGAGGTGTTCTTCCGCGAGGCCGGGCGCACCGACCAGCCGACCCTCCTGCTGCTGCACGGATTCCCCAGTTCCTCGCACACCTTCCGCGAGGTGATGCCCACCCTGGCCGAGGTCGCCCGGGTGATCGCCCCCGACCTGCCCGGCTTCGGCATGTCCTCCGCGCCGATCATCGAGGACTACGACTACACCTTCGACAATCTCTCGCGGACCGTCGAACACCTGCTCGACCGCCTCGGGGTGGAGCGCTTCTTCGTCTACCTGCACGATTTCGGGGCACCGGTGGGATACCACCTGGCCACCCGGGCCCCGGAACGCATTCGGGGCCTGATCGTGCAGAGCGGTAACGCCCACCAGGAGGGCCTGGGGGAGCAGTGGGACAGCGCCAGGGCGTACTGGGCCGATCCGACCGAGGAACGGCGCGCGGACCTACCGGACTGGTTGAACTTCGCCGGCACCCGCGATCAGTATCTCGCCGGGCTGCCCGAGCACCTGCGCATCCTGCACCCACCGGAGTCGTGGCATCTCGACTGGGAGCGGATGAGCCGACCTGGCAACCTCGACGCCCAGTTCGCCCTCTTCACCGACTACGCCCAGCATGTGGCCCGCTTCGAGGAGATCGCCGGGTACCACCGCGCTCACCAGCCGCCGGCCCTGGTGCTGTGGGGACGACACGATGCCTACTTCGACGTCGAGGAGGTCCTCGCGTACCACCGGGTCCTCGACCGCATGGACGCCCACATCTACGACGGTGGACATCTGCTGCTGGAGACCCACGCGGCCGAGTGCGCCTACCTCATGCGGGCCTTCGTCCGCGACCACACCTGAGCCGCCCCACGCCACCACGGGCCACCACCACCGCACGGGCCACCGGTTCCGCCGGCAAACCCTCCGTGTTGCTGGCCGACGCCTTCGTCACCGGCTGGCACGCCGCGGCCACCCTGGCCGACGTCCAGGCGGGGGAGACCGTCGCCGTGTTCGGGGCCGGCACCATCGGACTGCTCGCCGCGTACTCCGCCGGTCTGCTCGGTGCCCGCAGGGTCTACAGCGTGGACCATGTCGACGCCCGGCTGGGCAAGGCCGAGGAGGTGGGGGCGGCGCCGGTCGACTTCCGAGCGGGGGATCCGGTCGAGCAGATCCGCGCCGACCGGGCCCGAGCGGGTCTGCCGCTGGGGGAGGAGAAGCTGCCGGGGGTGGACAAGGTCATCGACGCGGTCGGCTTCCAGGCCCACGACCGGGCCCACCCGGACCGGGAGCGGGCCGACCAGGTGCTCGCCGACGCGGCCCGCCTGGTCAACCCGGGCGGCGGGGGCGGGACATGGTGACCTCCGGCCGGGCCCGACCCGGCCGGATCGTCACCCACCACGGCAGCCTGGCCGACGCCCCCGGCTGCTACCAACGCTTCGACCGACGCCAAGAGGTGCTCAAAGCGGTCCTGCACCCCTGACAGGAGAAGCCGCCCCCGCGGAATCCGCAGGGGCGGCCGATCAGGGTACGGCTACCGGCCGGCGCACAACGCGGCGTCGAAGGCGTCGAGCACCCGGAACACCCCGTCCTGCACCGGGCTGGAGTCCGCGGTCACCACCAGGGTCACCGCCCGACCGTCCGCGGTGATCGCGGTACGGCTGGAGTATCCGTCGATGTCGCCGCCGTGCCCCCAGGCCCGACCGCCACAACTGAGCTCGAACCCGATGGTGCCCAGCCCGTAGTGCCACACCAGCTCGGGCAGGTCCTCCCCGCCCGGGTAGAACGGGTTGCCGGCGCGCATCTGGGCCAGGGTCGCTGGCTTGATCAGTTTGCCGTTCTGCAACGCCACCAGGAACCGGTTGAGGTCACTCGGGGTGGAGATCATCTGCCCGGCGGCCCCGCCGATGGAGGGGTCCAGTCGGGTGATCTCGGTCCACTTCCCGGTCTCCGGGTGGGGGAGATAGCCGTTGGCGTACGGCTTGCGGATGCTCTGGTCGCCGACCCCCGGCCAGTAGGTGTTCCGCAGTCCGGCCCGGTCGAGAATCCGGGTGGTGATCACCTCGCTGATCGGCCGTCCGGTGACCTTCTGCACGAGCAGGCCGGCCAGGATGTAGTTGGTGTTGCTGTAGTGCATCGTCGCGCCGGGGACCGGGCTGGTCGCCTCCTTCGCGAAGGCCGAGTCGAGCAGGTCGCGCGCTTCGAAGTACCGGTCGCGCCACTGGAAGACGTGCGGCAGGTCGTAACCCGGCAGGCCGCTGGTGTGCTCCAGCACCTGCCGGACGGTGATCGTCCGCCCGTCGAAGCCCGTGCCGCGGACGAGACCCGGCAGGTACGTCTCGATCGGCTCGTCGAGGCGGACCTTGCCGTCGTCGACGAGTTGCAGGACGGCGACGGCGGCGTACATCTTGGTGTTGCTGGCCATCCGGAAGTACCCGTCGGCGGGAACCTTCCCCCGGGTGCGCAGGTCGGCCACCCCGGCGGTGTAGTGGGTCACCCGGCCGGTGCGGTCCCGTACCGAGGCGAATGCTCCCGGCGCGACACCGGCGCCCACCAACTCGTTCAGGCTTACCTGGATGGTGTCCTTCGGCGGCTTGGCCACGGCCGGATCGGCCGACCGTACGCCGACCACGGCCAGCCCGATCATCGTGCAGGCGGCCAGCAGGGCGATGCCCCGTCGGGCGATGGACTTCTCTGTCGTTGACGTTGACACGGGACCTCCTGGTGAGTTGTCGGATCGGCGGCCGGGTGCCGCGATCCACGAGACGGATTCCGGGGTCATTCCTTGATCCCGATGCCGTTGACCGGCGGGGTGCGCAGCAGCGCGCCGATGGGCAGGACGGTGGTGGTCAGCGCCAGCAGGGTGGCGCCGCCGATGATGGCCAGCCCGCCGGCCAGTGGGACGTAGGGCACCGGTTGCCCGGTCAGGGTCCGGACCACCGAGGTCAGGGTGACCACGGCGATGACCCCGCCGATGAGCAGTGCGGTACCGAGCAGGCCTACCTGTTCGGCGTGCACCATCCGCTTGACCTGGCGTCTGGTCATCCCCACCAGCCGCAGCAGGGCCAGCTCACGACCCCGGGCCAGGGCGGCCATCACCATCGTGTTGGCGGCGGCCAGCGCGGCGTAGCCGACCATGACCCCGATGAGCATCTTGTTCAGCCAGGCGCTGATCGCCAGGTCCTGCGCCAACTGACCGTTGATGGTGCCGGTGTCGATCAGTCCGCTGCCCGGATGACGATCGACCAGGTCGGCCAGGGGGACCGAACCCCCCTCGGTGCGGATCAGCACCTGGTCGTCCAGGTCGGTGGCGGTGTGTCCGGTGATGATCTCCCGATTCACGGTGACGTCGGCGAAGCCGAGCCCTCGTTCGTAGAGGGCCACCACCCGCAAGCGCACCGGGGTGCCGTCGCCCAGCCACATCGCCACCTGGTCGCCGACCTTCGCCCCCTGGGAGGCGGCCTGCAGGGTGGACAGGGCCACGGTGGCGCCGTGCAGGTCGGCCAGCCGGCCCTCGGTGACCTTGAGGTCCAGGGTGTGTTCGACACCGGCGGGGTCGATGCCCTGCGCGCTGACCTCCTGAGTCTCATCCAGCACCCGAGTGAGCACCGAGGTCCGTCGGATCGGGGTCGCGGCCAGGACTCCGGGCATCGCGCGGGCGTCGGTGACGGCGGTCCGGGCCAGCCCCACCGGCGAGACCAGCGAGTGTTGGGCGAGCATTCCGGTGCGGCTCTGGGCCAGGGTCTGCCGTTCCAGGTTGTCCTGGAGGAACCAGATCGAGCCCCCGAAGCCCACCGACAGCACCAGGGCGGTCAGCACGGTCACCATGCCCTGGGCGTTGGCCCGCAGGTTGGCTGCGGCCAGGTATCCGCTGTCCCGCCAGACGGTCCGCAGCACCGGGCCCAGGGCCCGTGCGGCGTACCGGTTGATCCAGGGCGCCAGCAGGGCGGCGGCCAGCACGAGGACGTACAGCATGCCGAGCGCCGCGCCGAGGGCGGCCGGGCCCCGGGCGGCCGTGGTGACCATGGTGAGGGAGATCCCGGCGGCCAGGGTCACCAGCCCGACGATCAGCCGGGTCCGGCTGTTGCGGGCCGGCTCCACGGCGACCTCACCGAGGGCCTCGGTGGGGCGGATGCGTACGGTGCGCCCAGCGGCGATCAGGGCCGCCGTCACCGCCACCAGCATGATCGTCACGGTCACCGCCAGGGCGGAGAGCAGGCCGCCGGTGAGCGGGAAGCCCTCGGGAATGAAGCCCCGGGCGATCAACTGCCGGTGCACCCAGCCGGTGGCGAACAGCCCGGCCGGGATGCCCAACCCGACCGCCACGAGGCTCAGTTGCAGCACCTCGGCGACGATCATCACCCGGATCTGGCCGGGGGTCGCCGCGATGGCCCGCAACAGGGCCAGGTCCCGGCGGCGGTGGCGGACCGCCAGCCCGACCGTGCCGGCCACGACGAACATCACCAGCCCGGCGACGTACCCGCCGAAGACCGCACCCACCTCCACCAGCAGCTCGCTGGCCGCCAGGGCCTCGGACTGGGCCAGTCGCCCGCGCTCGGCACCGGTGAACACCCGCGCTCCGGCCTCGGTGGACAGCCGCCGCACCTCGGCCAGTACGGCGGAGGTGTCCGCGCCGGAGGCCACCACGATCCCGATCGCCCCGGCCCGACCCGGGTACGGGCTCAGCGCGGCGGCGTGCCGGTCGGTGAAGAACACCGCGGCGGGCCAGTCGCCCTCCACGGCGCGTTCCACCACCGCACTGACGGTGTACCTGCGCATCCCGCCCTGCACGATCACCGGAATCCGGTCGCCGGGGCGCACCTCGGTCTCGGCGGTTCTGGCCAGCCGCAGGTCGACGGCCACCTCGTCCGCTGCGGTCGGCGGGCGGCCGTCGACGATCCGGTAGGGGGTCAGGGCGGCACTGCTCCACCCGTGGGCGGCCGTCCGCTGTGGCGCCACGGTCGGTACGACCGCCCGCATCGTGTGGTCGACCGCGACCATCGTGATTCCGGGTACCTGCCGGAGTTGCTCGGCCAGGGTGACCGGCACCGTCCCACCCTCGGGCAGGGGCACCCTGGTCGTGGTGGTCGTTCCGTCGAACTCCCGGCCGGTGATCGTGATGTCGTGGTTCGCTACGACGATGTCGGCGGCGGCGTACCGCTGGGGGGCGGGGGTGTAGCGCAGGCCGGACTCGACCAGCAGCCCCACCGACATCAGGATCATGACCCCGCAGGCCAGGGCGACCAGGGTGGCTACCGCGCTTCCGATCCGGTGCCGCAGCATCCGGACAGCCAGGCTCAGCATGGCTCAGCTCCCCTGCGCGACGAGCTGACGGCGTCCGAGCAGCGCCAACTGCTCGGCGATCCGCTCCGGACCCGGCTGCGGCATGTCGTGCACGATCCGGCCGTCCGCGAGGACCATCACCCGGTCGGCGTACGAGGCGGCCACCGGGTCGTGGGTCACCATGATCACCGTCTGCCGGCTCTGGTCCACCACGGACCGCAGCAGGGCCAGCACCTCCGCGGCGGTCTGGGTGTCCAGGGCGCCGGTGGGCTCGTCGCAGAAGATCACCTCGGGGCGCATGGCCAGGGCCCGGGCGATCGCCACCCGCTGCTGCTGCCCACCGGACAGCTCGGCCGGACGGTGGTGCAACCGGTCGACGAGCCCGACCCGGTCCAGGACCTGCCCGAGCCAGGCGGGGTCCGGACTGGCACCGGACAGCCGCAGGGGCAGGTGGATGTTCTCCTCCACGGTCAACGCCCCGATCAGGTTGAAGGCCTGGAAGACGAAACCGATCCGGCTGCGACGCAGCTTGGTCAGCTTCGTCTCGGACAGCCGGGACAGCTCCTGGTCACCGATCCACACCTCACCGGAGGTGGGCCGGTCCAGACCGGCCGCGGTCTGCAACAGGGTGCTCTTGCCGGAGCCCGAGGGACCCATCACCGCGGTGAAGGTGCCGCGGTGGAACTCCGCGTCGATGCCGGCCAGGGCGGTGACCGCCTGGGGCCCGGTGCCGTAGGTGCGGGTGAGTCCTCCGACGCGTACCGCCGGCTCGGCGGGTCGTCCAGCAATGGCGGACATGAATATCGGCCTCTCCGTGAGCTCGGCAGATCGAGTACACGGAAAAGCTATGGCGCTACGGCGTCCCGGACGATCTAGCGTACGGGCCAACCGGGGTACAGCAGGCTGTACTAAACGCGGCCCTGGGTGTCCTTGAGGTACCGCAGGACGGCGGTCACCCGACGGTCGGCCGAGTCGTCCGGGGCCAGGCCGAGCTTGGCGAAGATGTTGCGGATGTGCTTGTGCACGGCCCCTTCGGTGACGAACAGCCGTTCCGCGATCGCGGTGTTGCCCAGCCCTTCGGCCATCAGCGCGAGCACCTCCCGTTCCCGGGCGCTCAGCAGGCTGAGGGTGCTGTCCGGGCGGCTGCGGGCGAAGAGTTGGCTGACCACCTCGGGGTCGATCGCCGTACCGCCCTCGGCTACCCGGTGCAGCGCGCCGAGGAACTCCTCGACCCGACCCACCCGTTCCTTGAGCAGGTAACCCAGCCGTACCGCGCCGGCGGCCAGCAGGTCGGTGGCGAAGGCCTGCTCGACGTACGCCGACAGGACCAGCACCGCCAGGCCGGGGTGCCGACGCCGGGCCTCGACGGCGGCCACGATCCCCTCGTCGGTGTGGGTGGGGGGCATCCGCACGTCGACGATCGCCACCTCCGGCCGATGGGTGTCCACCGCGGACAGGAAGGTGGTCGGGGAGTCCGTGGTGGCCACCACGTCCAGGCCCTCGGCCCGCAGCAGCAGGGCCAGCCCCTCGCGCAGCAGGGCGTCGTCCTCGGCGATCACGATCCGCACGGCAACTCCACGAGTATCGTCGTCGGCCCACCGGGTGGGCTGGTCAGGGTGAACCGGCCGTCATGGGCCTCGACCCGGCGCCGGATGCCACCGATGCCGGAGCCCTGGCGCTCGTCCGCGCCACCCCGACCGTCGTCCGTGATCGACAGGTGCAGCCGGTCGGCCTCGCGTCGGACGGTGACGGCGGCCGTGCTGGCGCCGCTGTGCCGGGCGACGTTGGTCAGCGCCTCCGCCACCACGAAGTAGGCCGTGGTCTCGACGGACGCGGCGCACCGGCCCGGTACCTCGACCTCCACCGTGCAGGGCACCCCGCAGCCGGCGGCCAGCCCGTGCAGGGCACCGGCCAGCCCTCGGTCGTCCAGCACCGGGGGCAGGATCCCCCGCACCACCGTACGCAGTTCCGCCAGGGCCAACTCGGCCGCGTCCTGGGCCCGGTCCAGCACCTGCGCCGCCTGCGCCGGATCGCGGGCCAGTGCCCGCCGGGCGGCACCGAGCAGCACGGTGACCGCGACCAGCCGGTTCTGCGCCCCGTCGTGCAGGGAGCGTTCGATGCGGCGCAACTCCACCGCGTGGGCGTCCAGGGCCGCCGCCCGGGTGGCGGTCAGCTCGGCGATCCGCAGGGAGGCGTCGACGTCGGGGGGCGGGGCCAGCAGCCGTCGCCCCGGCAGCGCCTGGAGGCGGGCCAGGCGCGGCCCGAGCGCCACCGTCACGGCGAGCCAGCCGACCCCGATCAGGGCGACCACCAGGGCGTCGGGCAGCCCGTCGATGCGCCAGTTGACCAGACCCGGGCCACCCTCCTCCGGAGGCAGCAACCAGAAGTAGAACGGGAACAGCAGGTTCTGCACGGCGGACAGCGGCAGGGACAACCCGAACACGCCCAGGGCGAGACCGACCGTGCCGTGGAGGGCCACGAACCCGCACTCCCGCCGCACCCACGGATCGCGCAGGGCCTGCCGCAGGCCGGCGGGCACCGGTGGCGGCTCGGGCAGTCGGAACCCCCATCGGGACAGCCGGGCCCGTTCCCGCCGGGCGGCCGACCGTACCGCCTTCAACGCCGACGGGATCACCGGCAGACCGATCCCGACCAGGCAGGCCAGTGCCACCACGGAGAGCAGCAGCAGCGCCGCGAACGCCAGGATCGCCGTACCGAGGCCGCCGACCAGGTGTTCCAGGGCGTCGACGGAGATCCGTACCCGGTCGCGCAGATACCGCCGCACCCCGCGTTCGCGGCTCCCGCCGGTGTCTGCCTCCGCCATGTGCACCTCCCCGGCACAGACCATAGGTGACCGAGGTCGGAGCCGGCCCACGGCGGGGGGAAAGGTACAGCCTGCTGTACCCGGGTCGGGCGGCTGACTGGATCGTCGGCGGCCCTCCGCAGCCCTAGCGTTGTCCTCGTCGCCGACCACACAACCCAGGGAGCAACCATGGCCGACCGCATCGCCCCCGTCGAGACCGCCACCCGCAGCCTGTTCCGCCCGGTGCTCTGGCTGGTGCTGATCGTCAGCGCGGTCATCAACGCCAGCATGTCGATCGCCGACGCGAACGTCTTCGTCGGCGCCGGGTTCGGACTGGTCACCCTGACCTGCGCGGTGCTGCTGGTAGTGCACCATTACCGCAATCGTCGGGACTGACCTAGACGGCGAGGTCCTCGGCCGCACCGAGGACCTCGCCGCCGGTCACCGAGGGGCCGGGGAGTCGAGCAGCATGGAAGATGCCACCGGCAAGGCCCCACCGCGACGATGGAGTGGACGGATGCGGATCAGCGGTACGGCATCATCGGGAACCAGCCGAACCCGAACATCGCCGGGACCCGCAGATCCCAGTAGACGACGGTGAAGACCCCCAGCATGAGCATCAGCCCTCCGGTCACCACGACGCTGCGCGAGGGGTCGGAGGCCCACGCCAGGAAACGTCCCCGGGTGACGAGCACGATGAGGGCGAACAGCAGGGCCACGATCAGGATGTTGCCCAGGGACTGAAGGACGAAGGCCATGGCGCCGTTCAGCGGGTTGCCGGTGTCCACGGCCCAGTGGAACAGCTTGTTGAACAGCGGGTACGGCCGGCCGATGAGGAAGCCGCCGATGAGGGCACCGATGGTGACCACCCGGGCCACCGGACGACGGGCGAACACGTCCGGCAGGAAGCCCAGGGCGGCCAGGCCCAGGTAGGCCAGGGCCAGCCCGATGAGGCCGAACACGACGGACGACTGGATGATCCGGACCGGCATCTCGCCGATCGTCTCGGTCGACAGCTGCGGCAGCCGGTCACCGAGCATCACCCCGACCGCGCCGTACAGCGCGGACACCGTCACCATGCCGACCGTCATCCAGCCCACCGGGCGCAGGAGGGCGGCGATGGTGTGCCGGGCCCTCCCGGTGCGTTCCGTACTGGCCTGGGTCAGCGGGCCGACCGAGGCCATCATGGCGATGTTGCAGGCGGTGAAGGTGCCGGCCAGCCCGGACACGAAGGCGAACAGCAGGCCGGCGGCCGTCCCCGCGATGGGGGTGGTCTTCGCGTCATGGCCCAGCGCCGCGTTGGCCACGGTGTCGCCGATGACCGAGTCGACGAGTTCGAACGACCACACCACCGCCAGCAGGATGCCTCCGAGGGTGGCGATGAGTGCCGCCCGTACCGGTGGCCGGGACCTCGGTGGGTCTATGAGCGCCTTGTGGCGGCTGTCAAGGTGGGCCATGTCGATAGTCCTTCCTTCGTTCTCTTTTCCGATGACGCGTTGCGCTCGTTGCCGTGCTTGCGCAGACAGCATCGAAGGTTCGCTCTCCGAAGACGTCTCGTATCGTGCGGACTTCGGCCCTGAACAGCGACAACGGTCGCCGTTCGGTAGCACTGTGCGGCTTTCGAGAGAACTGTCGTCCTTCCATATGGCCCAGGATCGCCCAAGTGGCCGATTCGCCGTGGCGGCGATCCGCCCGAGGGGTGCGGTACGACCACCGTCTATTGAGTGGCCGCACCGAAGAGGAGCGCCGATGGACGTACTGAGAAAGACCTCACTGGTCGCGGGTGGGTGCTATGTGCTCACCTTCGTCTCGATTCCGACCGTCGCGCTCTACCGGCCGGTACGCGACGCGGATTACCTGCTGGCGTGGCGAGTCTGCTGACGGTGGTCGCTGTTGTACCAGGCACGCCTGGTGCCCAGGGTTCTTCCGGTGCTCGGGCTCGTCGGGGCACCCCTGCTCATCGTCTCGGACCTGTGCGTGCTGTTCGGTCTCTGGGACCGGTTGTCCCCGGTGACGGCGATCGGGGCCCTGCCCATCGCCGTCTGGGAGTTCTCGCTGGGTGTCTACCTGATCGTCCGGGGCTTCCGGCCGTCCGCGATCACGGCGGGAAACCGCGCCGCCGGCACCCCTGCCCGGGAAACCGAGCCCGTGACATAACTCGTACAACAGCGTACGGTTTATCTCGAACATGAATGTTCGAGATGGAGGTGCGGGGCATGACCGGCGACAAGCTCCTGCGACATTGGCCCGCTGCCCTGGGGGTGCTGGTCGCGGCCGGTACCGTGCTCGGCGTCGAGCATGGCGGCCAGATCGCCTCCGTGGTGGCGGCCTCCGGGTTCGTCTACCTCGCCGCAGCGGCCATCGGGCGCCCCGGCGCGGCATGGCCCGCCTTCGGTGTCACCTTCGTGCTCATCGGGCTGAGCCTTCGTACCGGCTTCGATGCCGTGCTCTGGGTCTGCGTCGCGGCTGCCGCCCTAGCCGTCATCGGCCTCCTGCGGGCGGGCGTACGTCCAGTGTGGTCGCTGCCGCTCCAGTCGGCGGCGATGGTCGTGCTCGGGGCGGCCGCGCTGTTAGCGGTCCGGGCCGACCCGGTCATCGCCGGGGTGATCGTCAGTGTCGCCCTGTTCGCCCACGCGGCATGGGATGTGTGGCACCACCGCACCGGGCGCGTCGTCGCGCGTTCCCTGGCGGAGTTCTGCTGCGTACTGGACGTGCTGGTCGGGGTGGGGGTGCTCGTCGTCACCCTGACGTTGTGACGGCCAGCGCCGCCAGCAGGGTGTCGCGGACCAGTCCGGTGGCCTCCTCGGCGGTCACGTCCCCCCGATGCACCGCGGCCGATGCCCCGTGCAACACCCCCTGGATGGTGGTGAGCTGCCACGACAGCGGCATGTCGGCCCGGAACACCCCCTCGTCCCGACCGCGGGCGACCAGCGCACGCATCCGGCGAGCCGGCTCCTCGTGCACCCGCCGCATCTCCTCCGGGGTCAGGGCATCGCTCGCCGCGACCACGATCGCCCCGAACCGGTAGGTCAGCTGCCAGGTCGCCTCCAGCAGGCGGGCCATCGCCTCCCGTGGATCACCGTCGAGATCGACCGCACCCAGGGCCTGGTCGGTACTGGCGATCACCCGGCGGCTGACCGCCTCGACCAGTGCCCCCCGGGACGGGAAGTGACCATAGAGGGTCACCCGGCCCACCCCCGCCGCCCTAGCGATCTCGTTGACACTCACCGCCGGGTCGGTGGCGAGCAGGGTGGTCGCGGCCTCAAGGATCGACTCGACATTGCGCCGGGCGTCCGCGCGCCGGGCCGTCCCCTCGGTAGCCATCGCGCCTCACCCATCTTGAACAGGGATGTACGCCTTGAGTGTAGGGCGCGGAGGTCCGCGCCGCGCCGATCGACCGCGCGGCGCGGCCCGCTCACCTCGGGTGGGTGGCGGTACCTCCGCCGGGCGGGGGCGGGCCGATCGGACAGGTGGCGCCCTCCAAGGCCACCCCGGCGGAGGCCACCGTCACGGCCGTGGGCCCGGCCAGGAGCAGGGCGATCACGGTGGCGGCGACCAGGCGGTGGCGGATGCGGGGCCGGGTCGGCGGGGCCAGCATCCGGCGTACCCGTTCCACCGCACCGGTAGCGGCGCCGAGGGCGTGCCGGGGGGTGTGGTCGGCCAGCCGCACGATGGCGGTGGCCACCGCCTGCCGTCCGTGCTGCTCACTCGCCCGGTCGTCCGCCAGATGCTCCACCAGCCGCCGGATCTCCCGCTCGGCGGTCTCGGCCATCGGCAGTCCCGGCAGCGTGCGATGGAAGGCGGCGGCCAGGGCGACCAGGAGGTGGTGCCGGCCGCGCAGGTGGGCCCGCTCGTGCCGCAGTACGGCCGCCAACTCCTCCGGGGTCAGGCCTCCACCGCGGCGCTGGTGACGACGACCGTGCCCGGACGGCCGGGCAGACAGTAGACCGCCGCCGCCGAGTGGTCGACCATCGTCCAACCCTCGGCCTCCTGCCGGCTCAGGGGCAGCAGCGCGGCCCGGTGCCGTCGGCGCCAGCGGGAGGCGGACCCGAAGGTGCGGAGGAAACTGACCACCAGGCGGGCCAGGAGGACCGCGGTGGCCAGCAGGGCGGTCACCGCCAGGGTCTCGTTCAGGGCACCCAGGCCCGCCACGGCCCGTACGCACGCCGTGACGATGCCGTCCAGGCCGGCGGCCAGGGTGGCCGGCGGTACGGCGACGAACAGCCCGGCGGAGAGGACGGCTACGGTCACGGACAGTTCCGCACCCAGCCACAGCCCGATCGTGAACCGGGGCAGGGAGGTCGTCCACCGTACGGTCAGGGCAGCAGGGGCCAGGGCCGCCACCAGGGTCGCCCAGGCCAGCAGGACCAGGCTGGTCACGAACCCGACCCCCCACGCTGATCCAGCAACTCGCGCAGCGCCGCCGCCTCCTCGGGTCGCATGGCGTCCACGAACCGGGCCAGCGCGGCGTGCTGGTCGGCGGCCGAGGAGAGCGCCTCGGCCATGAGCTGCCCGACATGCTCCTCCCGGCTGGCCCTCGGGCGGTAGCGGTAGGCCCGGCCGGCCAGGTCGCGGTCCGCCCAGCCCTTGCGGTGCAGGTTGTCCAGCACCGTCATCACCGTGGTGTAGGCGAGGTTGCGGTCCGCCATCGCGTCGACCATCTGCCGTACGGTCAGCGGCTCGGCCGCCGCCCACAGCGCGTCCATCACCGCGGCTTCCAGTGGACCCAGTGGACGGTCGTTGCCCGGGTCCTTCCGTCGATCTCGGCTCACCGGTCGACCGTACCGTCGGCGGCGAGCAGCTTCGACCCGGCCGGAGTGGGGCAGGCCCGCTCGCCGGCCGCCGGGGCGGTGCTGGTGCTCTGCGGGCTGGTTGCCTGTTCGGCGGTGGTGCTCTGCCGGTCGGCGGCGGCGCGACGGCGGCGACGTACCAGGACGGCCGCTGCGGCCAGCGCCACGGCCAGGAGGACAAACTCGTCCGGTACCTGACCGAGGGTGTTGGTGACCCACCGTTGCGCGGTGCTCTCGAGGTCGGTCAGGCCGAGGCCCCCGGCCAGTCCGGCCGTGCCGTCGAAGGCCAGGAAGAAGGCGCCCAACGCGATGAAGATCAGGCCGGAGATGGCCGAGGTGGTGTGCAGACGCAGCCGGCCCACCGTGAAGGACCGGCCGCGCAACCAGCGCCGTTCGGCGATGCGCCACCGGCCCCAGACCAGGGCCAGCAGCAGCAGGGGCAGCGTCATGCCCAGCGCGTAGACGGCCAGCAGGGCACCACCGATCGCCGGTCGCGCCGAGGTGGCGGCCACCGTGAGGATTCCGCCCAGGATCGGACCGGAACAGAAGCCGGCCAGCCCGTACACCGCGCCCAGCGCGAAGACCGACAGGGGGGAGTTCCCGGTGATCCGGCCCAGCAGCCGTTGCGCCGGCCCGAAGGCGAACCCCATGCCGGCCAGCTGCACGACCCCGAGGGCGATGATCGACCAGCCGGCGACCAGGATCAGGGTGTCGCGGTGTTGGAAGAAGGCGTTGGCCACCACGGTGGACCCCACCCCGAGGGGCACCAGGACGGCGGCCAGGCCCAGGTAGAAGACCCCGGTGCGGGCCAGCAACCGACGCGGGTTCTGGAAGGCGTACGCGAAGAAGGCCGGCAGCAGCATGGCGCTGCACGGGCTGAGCAGGGCGAGCACCCCGCCCAGCAGGGCGGCCAGGTAGCCGATCTCGCTCACGGGGTGTCCAGCTGCTCGTCGATGGCCTGCTTGAAGGCCTCGTACGGCTGGGCGCCGATGATGAGGGTGTCCCCGATGCTGAAGGCCGGAGTGCCGGTCAGACCCATCGAGGTGGCCTCCCGCTGGTCCCGGTCGATGGCCTCCCGGATGCCCGGGGAGGCCCGGTCGGCGTCGAAGCGGGTCAGGTCCAGCCCGATCCGGGTGGCGATGTCCCGCAGGGCGGCGTCGTTGAGCGCTCCACTGTTGACCCGGCGCTGGCTGGCGTACAGCGCGTCGTGGAACTCCCAGAATCTGCCCTGGGCGGCGGCGGCTCGCGCGGCGGTGGCAGCGGCCCGGGACTCCTCGCCGAGGTAGGGCAGGTCACGCCACTCGATGCGGACCAGCCCCTGGTCGACGTAGTCCCGGATCAGCCGGGGTGTGGTCTCCCGGGCGTGCTTGCCGCAGAAGGGGCACTGGAAGTCGGCGTACTCGATGACCACGACGGGGGCGTCCGGTGCGCCGAGGGCCAGCGGATCGCCGGGGGTACGCCGGGCCAGGCTGGCGAAGGGGCTCTCCTCCTGTCCACCGGCGGCGGCCGGGCCGGCGGGCTGGTCGGACGGCCTGGCGATGATCGCCAGGACCGCGACGATCGCGATGACCACGACTGGACCAAGCCATCCGGCTGCCCGGCGAATCGGCGGCCGGGTCTTCCCGGAGCCTGCACGGGTCGGCTTCATCGGCGTCTCCTCCAGCCTGATCGAAGGCTACTAGCAGCCTTAGTACTAAGCAGCATAGTACTAAGGCTGCTAGTAGCGACATCCCCACGCGCGTGCCGGCGGCGGGGGCGGGTAGTCAAGCCGGTGCGGAGAAGGCTGTCCGCGCAGCACATCCCCTTGGGCGTACGCGGGATGGGAAGGGAGAGCGGTAATGGCGGTAGAGGTGTTCGTCATCGCGACATCCTCACTCGGCGACCGCAGCTACCTGGCCTCGGACGGGCGACAGGCGGTCGTGGTCGACCCCCAGCGTGACATCGACCGGGTGCTGTATCTGGCCGGCGAGAAGGGGGTGCGGATCACCCATGTGCTGGAGACCCACATCCACAACGACTATGTCTCCGGCGGTCTGGAACTGGCCCGGATGACCGGGGCGCAGTACCTGGTCGCCGCGGCCGACGAGGTCGACTTCGGGCATTCCCCGGTCGTCGACGGCGAGGTGGTGCCGGTCTCGGACCAGCTGCGGCTGCGGGTGGTCGCCACCCCGGGCCACACCTTCCACCACCTGTCGTACGTCCTGGAGGAGGCGACCGGTGGTGACTGGCGGCCGGTGGGGGTGTTCACCGGCGGATCGCTGCTGTTCGGCACGACCGGCCGCACCGACCTGCTCGGCAAGCAGTACGCCCACGACCTGGCCCACCAGCAGTACGCCTCGGCGAAGCGACTGGCCGACCTGCTGCCGGACGGGGTGCAGGTGTGGCCGACCCACGGCTTCGGCAGCTTCTGCTCGGCCGGCCAGGCCGACGCCCCGGACTCGACCATCGGCCGGGAGAAGCAGGTGAACCCGGTGCTGCGCCTGGCGGCGGACGAGTTCGTCGAACAGACCCTGGCCGGGCTGGACGACTACCCGGCGTACTACGCCCACATGGGGGTGGCGAACTTCGCCGGCCCGGCCCCGGTGGACCTCAGCCCGGTGACCCGGGCGGAACCCACCGCCCTGCGGAAGCGCATCGCCGCCGGCGAGTGGGTCGTGGACCTGCGACACCGCAAGGCGTACGCGGCCTCCCATCTGACCGGAACGGTCAGCCTGGGGCTCGACGGCCCGATGTCGACCTGGCTGGGTTGGCTGATCGACTGGGGTGCCCCGGTCACTCTGCTGGCCGAGACCCCGGAACAGGTGGCCGACGCCCAGCGGGAGCTGGTCCGCATCGGCATCGACCGGCCGGCCGCGCAGGCCACCGGCGAGGCCGAGCAGTGGGCGGCCGAGCCCGGGCAGCTCCGCGAACTGCGGATGGCCGACTTTCCGGCTCTCGCCGCCGCTCGCAAGGGGAGACTGCCGGCCGGCCTGGCCGCCCCGGACGTGGTCCTCGACGTGCGGATGACCAACGAGTGGCGCGGCGGCCACGTTGACGGGGCCGTGCACGTCCCGTTACCGGACCTGCCCGAGCGGCTCGCCGACGTGCCCGCCGGCACCGTCTGGGTGCACTGTGGCTCCGGCTACCGCGCCACCGCCGCAGCGTCGCTGCTGGTCAACGCGGGCCGCGAGGTCGTCGTCATCGACGACAGGTTCGACCGGGCCGAGGCGGCGGGCCTTGCCATGGTCGCGCCGACGACGCCGACCGGCGGTCGGTGACCGAAAGAGGCACGCCGGGACCGGATGTCTCGTTCCGGCTGCCCGCCTGCCTGCCGCGTGATCAATCAACCAGCGGCGTCCCAACTCTGAGTCCGGCCTCGTGGCGCGGAACACGCTCGAACGGGCCGGTGCCGTGGCATCGGCCCGTTCGAGGCCCTGGTTGGTTACCGGTGCCCTCAGCTACCGCTACAGACGGCGGCGGTTCCGCTACCGTTTCCGGTGCCCTGGAAACCGAAACTGGTGGTCTGACCGGCGCCCACCTGTCCGTTGTAGTGCTCGTTCCTCACGGTGATGATGCCGCTGCTGCCGGTGGACACACCGTTCCAGACGTTGCTGACCGACACGCCGCTCGGCAGGTTCAGGGTGACTGTCCAGCCGTTGAGGGCGGTGCTTCCCGCGGTGACGTTGACGTTGGCGACGAAGCCGCCGTTCCACTGGTCCTGCACCGTGAAGACCGCCGTGCAGCCGCTTCCGCCGGGCGGCGGGCTGGCGGGTGGTGGGGTGGTCGGCGGCGGGGTGGTCGGTGGTGGGGTGGTCGGTGGTGGGGTGGTCGGCGGCGGGGTGGTGTCGAGGGTCAGGTTCTTCTGCTGGACTTGCCACTGGGTGCCGCACAACCCGCAGTTGGGGCCGACGAAGTTGGCCCCGGCGGCGGTGTCGCCCTTCAGCCGCCACTTGAAGTAGAGCGTCGCCACCCGACCGAACTCACCGCCGTTGGGCTGGTCGTAGGTGGCACCGTGCCCGACGTTCAGGTTGCCCATGAAGGCGGGCAGCCCGGCCGGCAGCTTGCCCCAGTCGTCCATGGCGTTGGGGTAGGCGATGTCGCTGGGCCCGCCGATGAAGTAGGCGATCGGCTTGGTCAACCGCCTGAGCTGGTAGTCGTCGGCGTCGTTCAGCAGGCCGCTGTTGAAGATGCCGGTCGTGGTGATCCGGGGGTCGTTGGAGACGGCGTACGCCTCCACACCTCCGCAGGAGAAGCCCGCCACGGCGATCTTGGTGGTGTCCAGCCGGTTGTAGTACTTGCTGCCGGCCCGGGAGTTCTCCGCCACCGCCCAGTCGATGGTCTGGGTCAGCATCTGGGCGTTGGTGGATCCGCCACCGTTCGGTGCCCCGTTGGCCACGGCGAGGAAGCCGTGCGAGGCGATCTCACGCAGGAAGTTGTGTTGCGAGAGGCCGTTGCCCGAACAGGCCCCGTTGCCCCAGGCGAGGATGGGCAGCCGCTCGGACGGTAGGTTCTGCGGCCGGTAGATGGTGTGGTTGGCCAGGCTGGGGGAGGTCTCGTAGTCGGCCGGGTAGGGGCCGGAGCCCCCGACCGCGGCGCTGGCCGGGGCCACGCTGATCGCCATGATCACAGAGGTGACCGGGACGACGAGGGCGGCGAGTCCCGCGTAGACCTTCGTTCTCCTTTTCATGCACCCTCCAGGGGGATGTCACTGGTGGCACTCCCTGCGGTGGCGGTGGCCGCTGTCCATCCGTGCCCTGACCGGGGTCGGCACCGGCCAACGAGTCGAATCGGTGTGGCTGCCCTGACCGCCCGGCTGCGGTCCCCACAGGCGACTCAAGGGGAGCGGTGTGTGCAGTAACTATTACCAGAGCAATGAAAAGTGTCAATGCGAGGTCTGCTTCTGGTCGGCCTGCGGGGGCTGGCCGGCCGGCTCGCCGCGCACCGGTTCCGGCCGTGCGGGGTCCCTCGATGCCTGGAAGTAGGTGATCCACGAAGCGGCGTCCGGCCAGTGCGGGGCCACCACCTCGATGAGGCGGGCCTGCGCCAGCGCGCCGAGCGTGGTGTGGATGTCCAGGAAGGTCTCTCTGGCCCGCTGACGCGGCCACGGCTGCGGAAGCAGATGCTGCGGCAGATCCGGATCGGAGTCCGCGAACCTGCGCCAGGAGTTCATCGCGGAGGTGCGGGCCACCAGGGCACTGGCCGGGTCCACCTCTCCGCTGCGGGCGGCCCTGCGCAGCTCGGCGTACTGCTGGATGAACCGGGAGTACCCGGCAGCCAGAGCGGCCAGGTCGTACGCCCCGGCCGGTCCGTGCGGCCCGGCCTCCTCGTCGAACCGGACGTGCATGACCGACCATCGGGCATCCTTGGCGTGCTCCAGCAACTCCGCCAACGCCCTGCGCACCGGTGCGGCGTCGGAGCCCGGCCGGATCCACACGCTGTCGTACAGGCCCACGAAACGCAGCGCGCTCAACGCCCTGCGTACGGTGTGCCGCAAGGCCTGACCGGAACGCGGAATCGAGAAGGACACCATCACCCAGGCGCCGGTCCACTGCGGGGGACCGGCCCCGAAGTTCAGGAAATGCTGCATCCGTACGCGATGCTTGGCGATCGCCTGCGCCGTCAGGTGGTAGACCGGCGGCCGGGCGTCCCGCCGCCCGGCGATCAGACCGCGCTTGACCAGTCGCGACAGCGCGGCCCGGGCGCTGGACTCGCTGACTCCGAACTCCCGCAGCATCGCGATGACCGCGGTCGAGGGCAGCTCGGCCTCAGACGAGTCGAGATACTCGCCGAGCAGGGTGGTCAGCAGGTGTTGCGGGCTGGACCCGACCTGGGCCCGGGGTAATCGGAGGTGATCGGCGGATTCTTCGGCGTGCACCTCATCAGGGTGCCGCACCGGGTCGCCCACCGTTCCCTCAGGCGGTCGCCCGACCCGGCGTGATCTGCGGCCGTCGCCTCCCACCAGGACATCTGGAAGGCGACGCCGCCGACCGCTTCACCCGGTAACCGGCGGCCGGGGTGGACCGGGAGGCTCGACCGGTGGGGTCAGCGCCCGCTGCGGCGGGCGCTGGGCCGGGCCCGGGCGGAGAAGGCAGCCGCGCCGCCGCGCGCCGGTGCGGACCGCGTCGAGGTCGCCGCGGCCGTGGCCGGCTTGCCGCCGCCGCGTCGGCCCCGGCCGCCGTTGGCGGAGGGCACCTCGTGCCGAAGCTCGGCCGCCGGGGTCACCGGCCGGGGGGCGAGGATCCGTTCCCCCGGAGCGAGTTCCCGCAGCAGGGCGTCACCCGGGCGCAATCGGGTGGTGGTCGCCTTGATGCCGGCCTTGCGGGTCAACTCCCGCACCTCGGGCACCTGCCCGTCGGTCATCAGGGTGACGACCGTCCCGGCGGCGCCGGCCCGGGCGGTACGGCCCGAGCGGTGCAGGTACGCCTTGTGCTCCACCGGCGGATCGGCGTGCACGACCAGGGCCACGTCGTCGACATGGATGCCCCGGGCGGCGATGTCGGTGGCGACCAGGGTGTGCGCCTGGCCGTCGGAGAAGGCCTGGAGATTGCGGGTACGCGCACCCTGGGCCAGGTTGCCGTGCAGTTCGACCGCGGTCACCCCGGCGGCCACCAGCCGGCGGGTGAGGGTCTTGGCGCCTCGCTTGGTCCGGGTGAACACCACCGTACGGCCCGGGGCGGCGGTCAACTCGACGAGCACCTCGAACCGGTCCTCGGCGTTGACGTGCAGCACGTGGTGCGCCATCGCGGTGACCGGCGACAGGGTGGAGTCGACACTGTGCGTGGCCGGATCGACCAGGAACCGCCGCACCAGGACATCGACCCCGGCGTCCAGGGTCGCGGAGAACAGCAGGCGCTGCCCGCTGCGGGGGGTCTGCTCCAGCAGCCGCCGCACCGTCGGCAGGAAGCCGAGGTCGGCCATGTGGTCGGCCTCGTCCAACACGGTGATCTCGACGGCGTCGAGGTGGGCGTTGCCGGTCCCGACATGGTCGGCCAGGCGGCCCGGGCAGGCCACCAGGACGTCCACCCCGGCCCGGAGCCCGGCGATCTGGGGCCGCGCGGCGACTCCGCCGAAGATGGTCATCGTGCGCAGTGACAGGGCCTGGGCCAGGGGCGCCATCACGCTGTCGATCTGGGTGGCCAGCTCACGGGTGGGCACCAGGATCAGGGCCCGGGGGCGCCCGGCCCGCCGTGGCTTCGGGCTGGCGGCCAGGCGGCTCAACACCGCCAGGACGAAGGCGTAGGTCTTTCCCGACCCGGTGCGCCCCCGGCCCAGCACGTCCCGCCCGGCCAGGGCGTCCGGCAGGGTCGCGGCCTGGATGGGGAACGGCCGGTCCACGCCGCTCGCGGCCAGTACGCGGGTCAGCGCGTCGGGCACGCCGAGGTCGGCGAAGGTGGGCGAGTCAGATGAGGTGTTCTGGTGTGGGCGGCGTGCCGCCATGAAGGCTCCGAACGTCGAAGGGACGTCCCGCCCGGCGCTGACCGTGCGGCCGCGGCGCGTGGCGTGGGACATCGAACCCGGCCGCCATGGTGGGCCGGCCGTGCTGCCAGTCTACTCGAAGCCGCCGCAGGGGCCTCCTGGCCGCCGGGAAGCGGCCAGGAGTAACCCGGTGCCGCTCAGGGGGAGACCACCTGCCAGCGGCTCTGCTCGTCCATCCAGGCGCGGGCCAGGATCTCCGCCGACTGTCGCCCGGGACACTGGTGGATCTTCGACCGGCCGGCTTCGCCGCCGGCTCGGGCCTCCACCTCCCATGACTGACCGTCAGTGCGGATGTACACATCGCGACGTCCGCGCACGGTGCGGTTGCCGTTCCACCAGTGACGCTCGGTTTTCACCCCTCGACCGTATAGCAGAACTTCCGAGGATGGAATGTTGACGATCTTGGTGAGGGGTGGGTGTGCGGTGACGGGGTGTATCGGCGGGCATCACGCGGGAATTGCCTGATCAGAGGGTGACCGGTTACGCACGGTGCGTGTCCTCGGTCACGGCATGGAGACCCGCAACTCCTGCGGTCGGTGGTCGGAGGCCCCGCCCGCCGAACCGAAGCGGTAGTCGTGCACCCGCACCTGGGGTGAGACGAAGGCCCAGTCCAACCGCCACCAGTGCGGCCATCCGGGACGCAAGCCCCAACTGGCCGGATACGGCGAGGACATGGCGTACTTGGCGTCCCGCAGGCCCTCGGGCACCTTGCGCAGGTCACCCATCGCCGGGGTGGTGTTCAGATCACCGGCGAGCAGCACCGGGTGGGGATTGGCGCGGACGTCACGGGCCAGGGCCCGCCACTGCGGCTCCCGCTGGGCGCGCTGTTCTCGCATGATCCGGTAGAAGTCGCCGTCGAACGGGCCATGCTCGGGGGAGATCTGCACCGGCAGGTGCACGTTGTACGTCGACAGCACCCGACCCGTACCGAGGTCCAGATCGGTACGCAGGGCCTTGTACCGCCACTCGTCGCCGGCCTCGGCCATCGCTGCGGGCAGGTCGGGGGCCTCCACCGGCACCTGCCGCAGCACCGGCACCCGGGAGAGGGTCACCAGTTCACCCAGGACCACCACCTGGTGTTCGGGGAACTCGGCCCGCAGCCGGGCGAGGGTCTCCTCCGTCGGGTGGCCCTGCTCGTACCAGTACTCCTGCAACAGGTAGACGTCGGCGTCGGCCTCGCGCAGCACCCGGTACAGCGCCTCGGTCTGGCCCCACTCGTCCCAGTAGCCGGTGTTCCAGGAGAAGACCCGCAGGACGTCCGGCGGGGCGGGGCCGTCACCGCCCTGCCACCACCGCAGGTTCACCCCGCTGAGTCCCGCCCCGAGCAGCAGCCCGGCGGCGGCCAGCAGCGCCACCGCCCGGCGGTGTCGGCTCACGATCGCGCCGAGGCCCAGCACCAGGGGCATCAGGAGGAAGGCCGGTGGTGGCACGGTGTCCACCGCCAGCCAGAGCCAGGACCGCCCGCTGATCATCACATGCGCGAGGGTGAACACCAGCCAGAGCGCCGCGGCGCCGACCAGGACCCGCCCCGCCCACCGCCGCCGGGGCGGGTGGAGGGACGGGGCCTGGTCGGCTACGGTCTCGGCGGGAGCCGCTGTGGTCACGCCGACTTCCACTGGCGGTTGCCGTCGATCGGGAACGAGGCGTCGTACAGTTCGCGGAAGGGCCGGGACAGCAGCCACTGCACGGCGCCGCTGGCCACCCCGGCCGTGATCGTCACGTTGACCATGAACTGCAACACGACGAAGCCGAGCAGGAACAGGGGCCCCTGCCGACGCAGGACGAAGCGGTACATCCCGGCGTCGCAGACCAGGGAGGCGCCGAACAGCAGGGCCGGCAGCAGGGCCCACCAGCCACCCAGCAGCAGGGGCGCGGCCAGGGCCGGCAGGCTGAGGAAGGCGACCAGGGAGCCCCAGGCGCGGGAGGCCGTCTCGAAGCCCTTGCCGAAGCGTCGGGCCCGCGCGTACAGCGGGATGCGCAACCGTCCCCGGTGGAACAGCTTGCGCAGCAGCCCCCGCAGCTCGTGGTCGTGATCGTGCCGGCCGCGTACCTCGGAGGTCAGCCGCATCCGGTGCCGACGGGTCAGCCGGTAGCCGTAGTCGACCTCCTCGGTCTGCCGCAGCGCGGGGTTGAACGGCCCGATCTCGTCGTACACGGAGCGCCGGATCATGCACACGGCGGGGAAGAGGAACGACACGTCACCCTCGGAACTGATCGACCAGTAGTGATACTGGAGGCCACGGTAGCGGGAGACGATGGTGTCGTGCAGCAGCGGCTCGGGGTCCTGGATGCCGCAGACCGCCCCGACGGTCGGCTCCGCCCGCAGGATGCTCACCGCGGTCGCGATCGCCTCCGGGGCCAGCGCCAGGTCGGAGTCGACGTAGCAGATCAGCTCGCCGCTGGTGTGGGCGGCGCCGACGTTGCGGGCGGTGCCGCAGCCGCCGTTGGTGCCCGTGCTGAGCACCCGGACCCCCAGGGCCTCGGCCACCGCGACGGACTGGTCGGTACTGCAGTCGTCGACCATCACCAGCTCGATGTTCGGGTAGGTCTGGTCGAGGATGGACCGCAGGCAGAGATCCAGGGACTCGGCGTAGTTGTAGTTCGGCACGATCACCGAGACCAGCGGAAACGCGTTCATCGGGTGGCGACCTCCGGACGATCGTAGAGCCGGCGGAAGCGGGGTGAGGACAACCAGGCGATCACGCCGGAGGCCGCAGCGACCGCGATGACCAGATTAAGGAAGAAGTGCATCGCTACGAAGTAGCAGAGGAACAACCAGCCCCGCTCGGCCAGGACGAACCGGTGCATCGGCAGGTCACCGGCGACGAAGGCGGCGAAGGCGGCCAGCGGCACCAGCAGGAAGGCCGGGCCCAGCAGCACCGGCAGCACCAGGGTGAGGACGGCCAGCGGGGCGGCGATGCTGACCCAGGCGCGGGGGCCGCTGCGCAGTCCGCCGGGGAACTCCGGCTTGCGGGCGTACATCGGGATGTGCAGTGCCGTGCGGGTGAAGACCTTGCGGACCAGCACCCCCAGTTCGTGGTCGTGGTCGTGCACACCGCGCACCCTGGGCGTGAGCAGGATCCCGTAGCGCTCCGCCAGCCGCAGGCCGTAGTCGGCGTTCTCGGTCTCCCGCAACCGGGGGTTGAAGGGGCCGATTTCCTCGAACACCCGGGTCGGAATGGCCAGCAGGGCGGTGTAGAGGGTGCTGATGCGACCCTCGTCGGCGATCAGCCAGTAGGACTGCTGGAGACAGCGGTACTCCTCCAGGAGGCTGTCCCGGATCAGCGGGACCGGGTCGTAGTTGCCGCAGACCGCGCCGATGGTCGGGTCCTCGGTGAGCAGCTCGACCGCGTTGGCTACCGCGTCGGGACGGGCGGCCACATCGGAGTCGATGAAGAACAGGATCTCACCGGCGGCCACCGCGGCACCGAGGTTGCGGGCCGCGGCGGGCCCGCTGTTGCTGGGCGTACGCACGACCCGGGCCCCGTGGGCCTCGGCGACCGCCACCGAGTCGTCGGTGCTGCAGTCGTCCACCACGATGATCTCAAGCTGCGGGTATGTCTGGGCCCGCAGGGAGTCGAGGCACAGGTGCAGTGCGCGGGCGTAGTTGTAGTTCGGCACGATGACCGACACCAGAGGAGGGCTCATCTTTCCGTCCAGGTCAGCAGGTGTGGATAGCGGGCGTTGAGCTGTGCTACGGCGAGAACGACACCGACCAGTACGGCGCAACCGACGATCGTCCGATCGCGCAGCAGGATCCGGATCGGATCGCCGCCGGTGCGCTGCACGAGTACCGCCTGCAGGTACCGGAAGGCGGCCAGCAGCCCCAGGGGTACGACGAGGGCCAGCACGGCCGGCGGGTAGGCGTCGATCGGTGTGTCGAGGTGCAGGTACAGCAGGAAGGAGACCCCGGCCAGGGTGGTGGTCAGGCCGAGCAGGTGGTCGGCGAGCAGCAGGTTGTAGCCGTCCAGGGCGGGCCGGTGCCCGGCGCCCAGGACCGCCAGTTCGTGTCGGCGTTTGCCGAGGATCAGCACCAGGCAGCCGCTGAACACCGCGGTCAGCAGCAGGCTGGACGGCGGCGTCTCGACCGCGGCGTAGCCCTGCAGCACCCGCAGCACGAAGCCGGTGGCGACCACACAGACGTCCAGCAGTGGCTGGTGTTTGAGCCACCTGCTGTAGGCGGCGCTCAGCAGCAGGTAGCCGACCAGGGGCCACCAGGCCATCGGGGGAGCGGTGACGGTCAGGGTGATCAGTCCGGCGGCGAGCAGGCCCGCGTACCCCCAGGCCACCGGGACCGGGACGTGCCCGGCGGCGATCGGCCGGTGCCGCTTCTCCGGGTGTGCCCCGTCCCGGTGCCGGTCGGCGATGTCGTTGAGGACATAGATGACCGAGGAGGCGAGGGTGAAGGCGGCCACCGCCCAGACGCACCGCCACAGCGCCGTGAGGGTCCAGACCGGGGTGTCGATCAGGGCTAGCGGAACGGCGAACAGGTTCTTGACGACATGACCCGGCCGGGCCAGGGCGAGCAGGTGGCGGGGCAGCGGTCGGAGGCGGGTGTCGCGGTTGGCGGCGACCGGGGCGACCGGCTCCACGACGGTGTCGGCGGCTGTCATCATGGCCCCGTCAGAAGAAGATCCTGGTGGCGGCCAGCAGACCCTGCCGCCAGGGATCACGGCTGGTCCGGCCCTCGCCCCTGGGCTGCTCACGGTGCCGCTCGGCCCGCCACCACTCGTAGGTGCGCAGGATGGCGTCCTGGTTGGACAGCTTCGGATGGAAACCCAGCCGCTGCCGGGCCTTGTCGATGCTGACGTACGAGTCGGCCATCAGCTTGTGCAGCAGCCGACCGTAGACCGGTGACAGGCGGCTGCGTTCCAGCAGGCTGAGGGTGAACAGGGCCGGCCGCGCGGGCAGGGAGACCACCCGCCGGCCGTGACCGGCGGCGTCCAGGACGGCCTGGAAGTCCTCCCGGAGGGTGCCGAACCGCTCGGCGGCGAGGTTGTAGGTGTCGTTGGCCAGGTCGTCGTCGGCGGTGAGCACGGTGAGCACCGCCTCCACCAGGTCCTCCGCGGCGAACATCTGGATCCGCACGTCGCCACGGCCCAGGACCGGGAAGTTGCGGCCCTCCTCGGCCCACTCGAAGAGCATGGCGAACAGCCCCATCCGCCCGGGGCCCAGGAAGGTCTTGGGGCGTAGCACCGCCACCGGCAGGCCCTCGGCCCGGTGCCGCTCGGCGATCTCCTCGGCGGCGGCCTTGGCCGCGGAGTAGGTGTCGACCGGCATCCGGGGATGCTCCTCCGGGGTGGGCACCTGCTTGGGCAGCCCGTAGACCGCGGTCGAGGAGATGTGCAGCACCCGCCCCACCTCGGCCCGACGGGCGGCCTCGAAGACGGTGCGGGTCCCGTCGATGATGATCGACCGGATCTGGTCGGCCGGGTAGCTGGGCAGGGCGGCGGCACAGTGGATCACCGCGGTGGCTCCGGTGAAGGCGCGGGCCAACAGCTCGGGGTCGCGGATGTCCCCGACGTGACTGACCGTGGGCTCGGACCGCAGGTCGACCCCGTGGACCTGGTGGCCGTCGGCGATCAGACGTTCGGCCAGCCGGGAGCCGAGCATGCCGGCCGCGCCGGTGATCGCGATCACCACAGCGAACCCACCTTCTGCGCGACGAACCGGGTGACCAGTCGGGTCAACCCCTGGCCGAGCACCTCGTCCAGGGCCTCCACCGCGCGTTGGGCATCGGCCGGCTCGGTGACCAGGGAGGGGCCGATGATCAGGGGGTTCAGCCCGTTGAGGGTGTAGTAGGTGAAGATGTCGTGGTCCCGGTAGAGCGCGTTGATCACGGCGCAGGTCACCAGCTTGGCCTTGAACCGGGGGTCGCGGGCCATGCCCGCGGGGGCCAGCCGGGAGACCAGGTCGAGGATCTTGGGGCCGCCGTCGATGTGTACGCCCCAGAGCGCCCCGGCGCCCGCCACCCGGCCCACCGCCTCCGGGTGTTCCTTGGCCAGCCGGTGCAGGGCGGGTTCCAGGACCCGCTCCAGTGCGCGGGCCCGGGCCGGATAGTCGTCCTCCACCGCGATGTTGATCGCCTCCAGGGCGGTCACACACTCCTCGCCCATGCCGTAGTAGGTGGTGCTGGTGCTCTGCAGCAGGGCGTCCGTCAGGTTGTCGTACGCCTTACGGAACACCGGTTTGCGGGCCACGAAGGCCGATATGGACGATTTGCCGCCGCCGAACGATTTGCTGGTGGTTAGCACGTCCGGGATCAGACCGGGATAGCGCATGAAATAGAACAAGCTGCCCGTCTTGCCCCAACCGGTGTAGATCTCATCGAAGATGAGCACGATGTCGTGTCGGTCGCACAGTTCCCGTACCCCGCGAAGGAAATCCTCGTCGCACCACTGAATGGTGGAGGCGCTGAAGGGTTCCACGATCAGGGCATAGACATCGCCGGCGTGCTGCTCGATAGCCGACCGAACAGAATCCAGATCGCCGTAGCTAAATGTGGCGATTCCCGGAATTGTCGGGAAGTTGAAGTGCGGCTGGCCGGTGAGTCCGCCGGAGCCGAGCAACTTTCCGTGGAAGGCGCAGTCTGCCCGAAGGATGGTACCCCGATGGCCCCCGTGGTATTTATAGGCTAGCTTCACGGCCCCTTCCACCGCCTCGGCACCGGAGTTCGGCAGGAACGACATGGAGAGGTCGCCGGGCAGCAGCTGCGCCAGATTGTGCCCCAGCGCAGCCAGGTAGGGGGAGAAGTACGTCTTGTGCACCTCCATCCGGCGACGCTCGGCGAACCGCTGTCGGGCCGCCAGGATCCGTGGATGGTTGTGGCCGTGGTTGAGCACCCCCACTCCGCCAGTGAGGTCAAGGATGCGCCGGCCGTCACCTAAGGTCAGGTAGGCGCCCTCGGCGCTGTCCACCAAATCCCGGCCGAACCCGAACGACGTCATCAGATTGACCTGGCTGGCGTTCACGTACTGCCGATAGAGATCGTGCACCTCACGAACGGTGAGCCGCTCGCATTCCTCGATACTGACGAGATTGGGCATGGTGCGACGCTAACTATTGCCCCGCGATCTTTCCTGGACCCTCGCTGGATGCAACCTTGACTACGCAAGGCAACCCTTGCGTGGTCGGTGGCCGCTCGATAACTTGGGTCAGGGCCTGATCCAATTACCGACGATCAATTCTCGCGCATTATCCAAACCCCATTGAGGTGTTCGTCATGCCGCCGACGGTGTCGGTCGTCGTTCCGACCCACAACAGCTCGAAGACCCTGACTGCGTGCCTTGCCGCGATCCATCGGCAGCGACACCCGGTGACCGAGGTGATCGTCGTCGACGACGCCAGCACCGACGACACCCGGGAGATCGCGCGGCGGTTCCCCTGCCGACTGCTGGTCACCGACCGCAATGTGGGACCGGCTGCCGCCCGTAACCGTGGCATCCAGGCCAGCTCCGGCGACCTGATCTTCTTCCTGGACTCCGACTGCGCACCGGAACCGGACGCCCTCGGCAACGCCCTGGCCATCCTCCGCGATCAGCCCGACGTGGCCTGCGTACACGGCATCTACTCGCTCGAACCCTTGATCGACGACGGCCCGGTCGAGGCGTACCGGCTGCTGCACGGGCACTACTGGCGACTGCGCAATGTCGGTAGGGTCCGCACCACCCTCTTCGCCATCTGTCTCATCAGGCGGGAGGTTTTCACCTCGGTCGGTCTGTTCGACGAGAAGCTGCGCGCCTCCGAGGACGTGGAGATCGGCGACCGGATGGGGGACCGGTACGGCATCGTCCTGACCGACACGATGGTCTGCCGCCACGACGACGACGATCGGCTCGGGGCACTGCTGCACAAACAGTTCCGCCGTTCGCAGATGCTGATCCCGGTCGCCCGGGCCGAACGCGGACCGGCCGGCATCCGCGCCAACACCCGGGCCGGTCTGCTGACCGCGACCCTGGTACCGGCCACCCTGCCGACCGCGCTGCTGACCGGTGGCTGGCCGGTGCTGTCCCTGCTGTTCCTCGTATTGTTCACCGTCGCCGAGCCGGCTCTGCTGCGCTTCGTACTGCGCCAGCGTGGGCCCGCCTTCACGGCCTTCTTCTTCGGGGTGCACCTGCTGGTCCAACTGGCCGTCGTCAGTGGAGCACTGGTGGGCGGGGTACGCCACCTACTTGATCGCGACTTCGGACCGACCCGGGCCAGCCTCGCGGCGAAGACCTCCCGATGAGTACCGGTCGTGGGCCCCTCACCCGGTTCTGTGCCCACCTGCACGCCCAGACGTTGCACTATCTGCTCTTCGCCTACCGCGGGCAGCAGGCGTTGCGCCGTCGTCCCACCACCGGTGGCCGCCACTGGCCGGCCTTCGGGCTGGCCGGAGAGGAGATCGCCCTAACCATCGACGACGGTCCGCATCCGCAGTGGACCCCTGCGCTGCTGGACCTGCTGCACCAGCACGGGATACGGGCCACCTTCTTCCTGATCGGGGACCGGGTACGGGAACGACCGGACCTGGCCCGCCTGGTGCATGAGGCCGGTCATCTGATCGGCAACCACTCGATGTCCCACCCGCAGCCCTTCGCCGCCCTCACCCGGCAGGAGCTGCGGGCCCAGATCGTGCACACCCAACGCGAGATCGAGGACGCCGTCGGGGTCACCCCCGCGCTGTTTCGGGCACCGGGCGGTAACTGGTCGCCGAGGGTCCTGCGGACCACCGCGGCGCTCGGCCTCACCCCGGTCGACTGGACGGTGAACCCCAGTGACTGGCGTACTCCGGGGGTCGCCCGGATCGCCCGGTCGCTGTCGCGTACCAGACCGGGGCAGATCATGCTCTGCCACGACGGCGGTGGCGACCGGTCACAGACCGTCGCGGCCCTGGCCGAGGTGCTGCCGCGCCTGGCCGACCAGGGGCTCCGCTTCGTCACCGTCCCGGACCAGCGGTAGCTGCCGTGGACCTTGCCATGGCCTGCCCGTGCATGGGGCCGGATAGTCACACGTCAATCAGTCGGCTCACTGGTCAGACCGGGCCGCCCTCAGTGTCGTGGGCGTCCGCTGCCAGGACGGAGCCGCCGAAGATCGCCGATCCGGGTCATGACGCCCCGGTCCGGCGGGGTGGGGGAGACACTGATGTCGCAAGATGAACTGTCCATACAGCTCCTGGGGCCGGTGCGGGCCTGTCGGGGCGACACCCAGCTGTATCTGGGCACGCCCCGGCAACGGGAGGTCCTGGCGGTGTTGGCGATCCGCAGCGGCACGGTGATGTCGGTCGCTCAGATCGTCGAGGCGATCTGGGTGGGCCGGCGGCCCGACTCGGTCGAGAACATGGTGCACACCTACATCGGTCGGCTGCGCCGTGCCCTGGAACCCCCCGGCAACCGGCCCGCCCTGGCCCGGGTGCTGCGCTCCACCCGACCCGGCTACACCCTGGACATCCCGGCTGACGCGGTGGACATCGTCCGCTTCGAGCAGGATGTCCGCAGCGCCCGTGCCGCCCGCTCCCAGCAGGATCTGCCCCGGACCCTCTACCTGTTCCAGCGGGCCCTCGACCGATGGTCCGGGCGGGCCCTGCACGAGGCCACCGGCCCGCTGGCCGAGGCGGAACGGATCCGGCTGGCCGAGCTTCGCCAGGATGTGCTGGAGGAGATGACCGGGGTCCGGCTGCTGGTCGGCGACATCGAGAACGTCGTCGCCGAGCTGCGCTGGATGCTGGCCGAGCATCCGATGCGGGAACGGCTGTGGGAACTGCTGCTGGTCGCACTCGGGCAGACCTCCCGAAGGGCGGAGGCTCTCACCGCCTTCCAGGACGCCCGGACCACCCTCGCCGACCGGCTGGGGGTGGAACCCGGCCACCGGCTCCAGGACCTGCATCGCCGGCTGCTGCGCAGCGAGCCGGTCACGGTCTTCCCGTGGTGGGAGCGGCGAGTGCGGGTCTGACCGCCCGGGTGGCCCGGGGCGGACCACCCGGCAACTGGTTCAGGCTTCGACCCCGGCGGTCAGAATCCGATCCCGGGTCTGGATTCGATCCCGACGGGTCAGGATTCGACCGTGGCGGGGGTCAGCACGAAGAAGGCGTCCGGGCAGTCCTCGCCGGACCCCGGGGCCTGCCAGGTGGTCACGTCGAGCCCGCAGTCCTGGATCACCTGCACGAACTGCCGGGACCGCTGCACGTCGTAGATCTGCACGAGGATCCGGCCGCGTGGGGTGAGCAGCCCCGGCAACCGACCCAGCAGTTCGGCCGCCTCGTCCACGGACAGGTAGTAGATCACCTCGCGCAGCAGGATGGCGTCGTACCGGTCCGGTGGGAGGTACCCCCGGATGTCGGCCACCGCGTACGAGGCGTCCGCGCGATTCAGCGACCGGGCCGTCCGGATCGCTCGCCGACTGATGTCCACCCCGTGGTAGTGCCGGTAGCGGCCGGGGGAGAGGGTCAGGTTGGCGCTGGTGCCGCAGCCCAGGTCGAGAATCGTCGGGTGCGGTGCCCATTCCTCGATCAGGGACAGCGGCACACTGCCACCCCCGGCCTCGTCCAGGTAGCCCCAGAAACCCAGGGCGTACTGGGCGTCCCAGAGTGCCGCGTTCAACCGTGGGCTGCGTCGTACCAGCGCCCGGACCGGTGCACCCATCCGCCCCACGATCATCCTCAGCTTCGACACCGTCGTCACCGACCCCTCTCCGCCGGGCTCATGCCGGACAGTTGCGTGTGCACCGGGCCGCCGACCGGCCCCTCGACGGAACTCTGCTGCGGCCCGGCCTCGGTGGGCTGGCTGAGCCGCAGCCGCCGCCGATGCAGGTACTGCGCCAGCGCCAGTCCGCCCCCGCCGACGGCCACCTCACTGAGCGCGCAGACCAGTCGGCTGATCAGCACCACCGGAGTGGCCACGGTCACCGGCAGTACGGTGGCCAGCCCGAGCATCAGCACCGCCTCCCGTACCCCCAGCCCGTCCGGGGCCACGACCACCGCCAGACCGGCCACCGCGGCGGCGGCGAACCCCGCCACACAGATCAGGTACGACCGCACCGGTGGGGCACCGGCGGCCACCGCCAGCAGCCACAGGTGATGCCCGGAGATGAACCAGGACAGGGTCTGCGCGGCCACGGCGCGACGCAGGCCGGAGGCGGAGGCGGCGACCTGCGGAGGCGGCCGGCGCAGCAGCCGGGCGGCCAGCCCGATCCCCCGGTTGAGCAGATCCGGGCGGACCACGAGGGCGACCAGGGGGACCGTGGCGAGCACCAGCCACCAGGTGGCGCCGGAGAGCACCGCCGGCCCGGCCGCCAGGGCGACCGTCATCCCGGTCATCGCCACCACCGCCCAGCTGAGCAGGAACACCCCGGCCAGCCGGATCGGTCCCACCTCGATCTCCTTGCCCATCCGCAGCAGGACCGGCAGGGCGACGAAGCGGCCCGGTACGAACTTGGTCAGGAAACCCACGAAGAACAGCCGGTACGCCGTCCACTGGTCCACGGGGGCCCCCAGGTCGACGAAGATCGCCCGCCAGGAGACGATCCCCAGCAGCAGACCGGCGGCGTTGATCAGCAGGGCCCCGGTCACGGCCACCGCCACCCGCCACGGGTCCAGTTGACCGGCCAGGGCGGCCACCGGGGTCCAGTCCTGGGAGCGGACGAACAGCACCAGACCGACGCTCAGGGCCACCACGAAGGCGACCGTGAACGCCCGGTTGACCAACCGCCACCAGCGGCCCTTCATCGGCGCGACTCCACCGTGGCCGGTCGGGCCCCCAGCGCCCGGATCCGCCGCAGCAGGGCACCGGACACCCCGATCCCCATGCCGAAGAACTCCGTCAGGTGGGTCAGCCACCGCAGACCGGCGGCGTAGAGCAGGAACCGGGGGCCGCGGTGCCGCAGGGCGAAGGCCAGCAGGTGCCGGTCCGCCACCACGGCGGCGCCGATCAGGGCCACCGGCAGGGCGGCCCACCAGGGTGACAGCAGGATCAGCGGGACACTGGCCACCGTCAGGCCGCTGGAGACCATGCCGACCACCGAGCCGAGGTCGACCTGGTGTGGCGCCCGGTCGGCACGGTCGTCGCCCGCAGTGGCGGCCGGGCGCTCCCACCGGGTGGCGACGACCGCCCCGGCGTAGGTCACCGCGCGGCGGAACAGCTCCGACAGGTACGGCCGCAGCCGATCCACGTCGTCGTGCCGGCCGACGATCTCGTCGCTGACCCGGATGGTGTACCGCTGCGGCAGCCGGGTGCCGAACTCCACGTCCTCGGCGTCGCGCAGCCGCTCGTCGAAGCCCCCGACCAGGTCGAAGACCTCCTTGGGTACGGCGGTGAGGGCGAACATGGTGGTGCTGGTCAGCCCGGTGGCCCGGCGTCGCCAGAAGTGCTCGAACAGGGTCTTGTACGCCTCGACCGGCCCGTCGTCGTAGAGCGGACGCAGATCGTAGATGCCCTGCACGACACCGCAGTCCGGGTACGCCGTCAGGGTGCGTACGGCCGCGGCCAGGGCCCCGGGTGCCAGGGCGATGTCCGAGTCGACGAAGAACAGCACCTCACCGCCGGCCCGTACGGCACCGGCGTTACGGGCCGCCGAGACCCCCCGGTTGGCGTCGAAGGCCAGCAGGGTGCAGGGGAACTCGGCCGCGATCTGCCGGGACCGGTCGGTGCTCGCGTCGTCGACGACGATCACCTCTGCCGGCGGTGGGGTCTGGGCGTAGACCGCCGACAGACAGTCCCGCAGGGTCCGTTCCTTGTTGTAGTTGGGTACCACCACGGACACCCTCACCGGGCCCACCTCTCGAGGTCGTCATGGTCGGCCCGTCCGCCTCGGGGGCGCAGCGCCAGCCAGCCCAGCGCCAGCAGACCGACGAACACGTACAGGTTGGTGTGCAGCAACTCCAGGCCCCGGAAGTGCAGATCCGTGCCGCGCAACCCGATCAGGGTCCAGGCCGCGCTGGCCACGAGGGCGGCCCAGAGCAGCGCGCCGGCAGCCACCGCTACCCGGTCACCCGCGCGCCGGCCGCGCACCGCCAGCAGCACCAGGGCGGGTACGCACCACACCCAGTGGTGGTGCCAGGCGATCGGCGAGACGAGCAGACCGGTCGTCGCGCAGGCCAGCACGCCGAGGAACTCCTCGCCGGCGCGGACACACCGCACCGCGACCACCAGCCCGGCCGCCCCGGTGAGGATCGCCAGCGGCAGCCAGACGGCGGTGACCTCGGCGGTGTCACCGAGGCGGGCCAGCGCACCGTGCAGGGACTGGTTGAGCACCGTCCGGGGGTCGGCGGTGACCCGGGCGGTGTCGAAGAGACCGCCGCCCCAGAACCGGAGCGAGTCGGCCGGCCGCCAGGCGAAACCGAGCCCGAGGGTGGCACCGAAGGCCAGGGTCGCCACCCCGGCCGCCCGCCACCGGCGCAGGCAGAGCAGGTACGCCACGAAGATCAGCGGAGTCAGCTTGAGGCCGGCGGCGACACCCACCCCCCACCCCCGCCAGCGGCTGCCCGGGTCACCGGTCAGGTCCAGCAGGACGAGCAGCATCAGAAACAGGCCCACCTGACCGACCTGGAGGTGACCGGCCACCGGGAAGACCGGCAGCAGCGCTACCGTGCCCAGCAACACGGCACCGGGGTCGGCAGCCGTACCGGCGGCCCGCAGCGCGATGCGGACCACGGCGGCCAGGGCGAGCACGGTGACCGCCGACCAGATGCCGATCCCGGTCGCGGCGCCGAGGTAGGCCAGGGGTTGCAGGACCAGTGCGGCGAACGGGGGGTACGTGAAGCCCAGCACGATGCCGTCGGCGCCCGGGTGGGTGGCGTCGTAGAGCCTGCCGTCCCCACCGGCGGCGGCGATCGCGGCCGTCCGGTAGACGGCCAGGTCCCCCCAGAACCGGCCGGTGCTCCGATGCACCACCACTGCCGCGGCGGCCACCGCACCGGCCAGCAGCAGCACGGTGACCGACAGCGCCCTGCGAATCCGGTCAGCCCGAGGGGCCGCCGGCGGCGCGAGGATCGTCACGGCAGCCCCCCTTCGAAGGTCAGTTGGCAGACGGTAACAATCGACACGTCAACGCTTCCTGTAACTGATCTGGATTACTGACGGCAGGCGGGCTGGACAGCGGGCGGGCGCACGGCCTGGCGCCGGTCGTGGCGGGAACCGCCCTCCCCGCAAGGGGGTGATCCGGCGAATGGCGATCTCCTCAACTAGCCCGGGTCGCAATTATCGGCTGTGGATCACACCAATTGCGACAAAGTCGTGACAGCTTCACGCCACTGCGCTGGTACGTGGTCGATTTCGATTGCGAATGCTGTCGCTTTCTAGTCCGCTACACGTCACTTCCTGTTCATTGCGATCAATGTCTGTCAATCAATACGCTGTGCCTGCTCCCAATAGGGAGTACGAAGGACAAGGGAGGTCCTCTTTGAAATCGACCCTGCGCTGGACCGCGATCACCGGAATGTCGATCGCGTTGGTCCTGGGGGGCGCACCGGCCGTCAGTGCAAATCCCACCACCACCGAGAGCAACGGCAACACCAGCACCGTGGCCCGCACCCTGGACGGTCGCGCGATCACCAACGACAAGATCGCCAAGGAGGTAGCGGAGTTCTGGACGCCGGAGCGGATGGCCTCGGCGGTCGACCTGACCTTCGCCCGGCCCGGCGGCGCGGTCGAGTCACCGGCCCGCGCACCCAAGCCCACCGGTCCGGCCGGCGCGGTGGCGCCGATGGCGCCGAGGATCACCGGCACGGACGACGTCCGGACCATGGTCAACGAGTCGCTGGCCGTCGGTAAGGTCTACTTCACCGTCCCCGGCGGTGGCACCGCCTCCTGTTCGGCCAGCACGGTCGCCAGCGGCAAGCGGCGGCTGGTGGTGACCGCGGGCCACTGCGTGCACGGGGGCGCCGGCGGGCAGTGGTACAGCAACTGGCAGTTCGTCCCGCGATACCGCAACGGGGCCCGTCCGTTCGGCACCTTCGTGGCGTCCAGCCTCAACACCCGCACCGCGTGGATCAACAACAGCAGCTTCGCCGAGGACATGGGCATCGCCGTCATGAACAACGGCGGCTCCTACGGGCTCAAGGTCGTCGACACCGTCGGTGGTCACGGCCTGCGCTGGAACTACGGCTACAGCGTCTCGGTGACCGCCCTCGGTTACCCGTCCAACCTGGGCGGCGGCGAAAGCCAGTACTTCTGCCAGGGCACCACCTGGAATGCCGGCGGTCAGCAGATCCGGATGTGGTGCAACATGACCTACGGTTCCAGTGGCGGACCCTGGCTTCAGGAATACAACGACAGCACCGGGTACGGATTCATCAACAGTGTCGTGAGCCACGGTGACAATCCCGGCAACGGCCAATTCGACGGCCCCTACTTCGACGACGACATCAAGAGCCTCTACGACTTCGCCGAAGGAATTTCTCCGGCATAGGGGTCCGTGAAATCATCGGCCCCGGCCAGCTGGCCGGGGCCGATGCGGCGTCGAATGGCGTACGGATGCCGATGCCTGACGGACGGCGGTCAGAGCCCGGCCGCGGCGTCGTACCGGCGGCGCAGGTCGGCCATCTCCGCGGGGGCCAGGGCCTCCTTCTGCGCCGGCTCGGCGTACTTCGGCGGGAACATCTGCCGCAGCCGGTCGATGAACATGACGTCCTCGGTCGCCTCGACCACCTGGATGCCCGGCGGATCGGTCGACAAGTCCATGATCACCGGACCGGCCAGTTTGACCGCCCAGTCCCAGGTGCGCTTCTGCTCGGCGACCCCGCACAGGTGGAAGCCGTAGACCGTCTGCACGTCGGTGAGTCTGCTCGCCTCGGAGGGTTCGAAGCCGTAGACGTGGACCCCGCAGATCACGGCCGGCTTCGCCTGCTCACCATCGGCCGCCTGCTGGGGGTAGTGCCCCGCGTGGTTGTGCTGTTCCGGGTCTGCCTGTTCGAGGATGGTCCGCATCCGGGTCATGATCTGTGCACGCAGATCCGTCGGCCTCGCCTCCGAGCCGGCCGTCCTGACCAGAACGACCGCGCCGGTCGACACCGTCAGCAGGATCACCGCGACCAACACGTAACGGTTGCGGTACCACCCCGCGAAACTTGCTCGGGAAACCATGACTGCTTCTCACCTCGTCGCCGGTACTGCCGAGTCGGCAGGACGTGCCCAGGGATGGATGTGCCCGGTGTCGGGGAGCGGCCCGGCGCTGTGGCGCGCAGCGTCCGCCCACCGGCGCGCTGCCCCACGCGATGCTCCCGTGCTGGCCGTTCCCAGCGTGGTTGCCCCCACGCTGCGGCGATGTGAGCCATTCCAGCACGCTTTCACCTACTCCGGCAACTGTGTCAGCGCCGGCTGATGCCCACCCAGCATTGACACACGCCCTCGTGCATCTCATGGTCAATAGATCTAGCTCTCCGTCGAAAGGGCCATACGATGGTCGGGAACGAGCACAGGTACGTCATCGTCGGGGCGGGTCCCGCCGGTGTTCAGCTGAGCTACTACCTCCAGCAGCACGGCGCCGATTACCTGACGCTCGAAAGTGAAGACTCACCGGGCGGGTTCTTCCGCCGGTTCCCCCGCCACCGCCGGCTGATCTCCCTGAACAAGGTGCACACCGACAGCACCGATCCTGAGATCCGGCTGCGCTGGGACTGGAACTCGCTGCTCAACGACTCCCCGGACCTGCTGTTCCCGAACTTCAGCAAGGAGTACCTGCCGGCCGCCGACGACCTGGTGCGCTACCTGGCCGAGTTCCAGCGGCACTACCAGCTCAACATCCGCTTCGGCACCCGGGTCGAAGGGATCACCCGGACCGAGGAGGGGTTCACCCTGGACACCGACCAGGGTCAGGTGCGGGCGCGCTGCCTGATCGTGGCCACCGGCTGGGGCAGGCCGTTCGTGCCGGCCATCCCCGGCATCGAGCACGCGACCGGGTACGAGGACATGGTCATCGACCCCGAGGAGTACGAGGGCCAGCGGGTCCTCATCATCGGCAAGGGCAACTCCGCCTTCGAGACCGCCTCGGCCATCCTCGGCCGGGCATCCATGGTGCACCTGGCCAGCCGGCACCCGCTGAAGTTGGCCTGGAACACCAAACACCCCGGCGACGTACGCGGCCAGTACGGCGCGATCCTGGACAGCTACCAGTTCAAGACCCTGCACTCCGTGCTGGACTGCACCATCGACGAGATCCGCCCGGCCGACGGCCGCTTCCAGGTGTCGATCACCTACACCCACGCCGACGGCGAGACCGCGGTGCTCGACTACCACAAGGTGCTGCGGTGCACCGGCTTCCAGATGGACACCGCCCTGTTCGACGAGACCTGCCGCCCGGACATGGTGCGCGAGGGCCGGATGCCCGACCTGCGTCCGGACTGGCAGTCCACGAACGTCGACGACCTGTACTTCGCCGGCACCATCGCCCAGGCCCGCGACGTCAAGCACGCCTCCTCACCCTTCATCGACGGATTCCGGTACAACCTGCGTACCTTCACCCGACTGCTGCGGGAGCGCTACGAGCAGGTGCCGTTGTCGTACGCGACCACCCCGGCCGACCCCGCCTCGCTGACCAAGCTGATGCTGGACCGGGTCAACTGGAGTTCGGCACTGTGGACCCAGTTCGAGTACCTGTGCGACGTGTTCGTCCGCGACGAGGCCACCGGCGACTTCCGGCACTACGAGGACCTGCCGGAGGACTACGCCGTGGAACGCTTCGCCGAGGCCACCCACTGGTACACCCTGGCGCTGCGGTGGGGTCGTGACGAGTACGGCGACGTCTTCGCCATCGAGCGTCATCCGACTCCCGACCGGGCCCGGGAGAGCGCCTTCATCCACCCGGTGATCCGGCGCTACCGGGGCGGGGAACTGATCGCCGAGCAGCATCTGCTGGAGGACCTGCTGGCCGAGTGGCGCCGACCGGACCGGCATGTCGAGCCGTTGACCGAGTTCCTCACCGGGCACCTCAACGGCGGATCATGACCTCCTCCAGCGGTTTACGGGCCAACTCCGGGACCAGGGCGTCCGGCGCGGGATAGCCGACCGGCATCACCACGTACGGGCGCTCCTCCCGGGGTCGCTCGCACACCTCGTTGAGGAACCGCATCGGGTTGGGGGTGTGGGTCAGGGTGACCAGACCGGCGTGATGCAGGGCGGTGATCAGCACACCGACCGCGATGCCGACGGACTCCTTGACGTAGTACGGCTTGGGGCTGTGCGGCCCCTGGTGCACCTCGAACACGACGATGACGGCCGGGGCGGTCTCCAGGAAGGGTTTGCGCCAGTCCGTGCCGAGCCCGGAGATCGCATCCAGCCACTGGTCTGAGGCCCGGTGGTCGTAGAAGGCGCGTTCCTCGGCCTCGGCGGCCTCGCGCAGCCGACGCTTGCGGGTCGGGTCGGTCAACACCACGAACCGCCACGGCTGCACGTTGGCACCGCTGGGCGCGGTCGAGGCCGCCCGGATCGCGGCCTCGATCACCCCCTCGGGCACCGGATCGGCAGCGAAGTCACGCACGGATCGGCGCTGCGCCATCCGTTCCGCGAAGGCCTCCGCCTCGCGGACCATGTCCGCCGGTCGGCGACGGCTGTGCTGGATCGGAACCCTCGGTAACAGCTTCGTGTGGGTCACCTGTGGCCTCCCTGAACCAGGTGGACCGGCGTCACCGACAGGCCGGGCCGGCCGTGCGACGTTCGGTTCATCCAGCATTGCCCAGGGGGGTGCGTGTCGTCGTTACGTAAGTGTGCCCTGTTGCTCCGCCAGTACCCCGGGGGCGGTGTGCGCGGCCATCTCGTCGACCACATCGGAAAGTCGTCCGTGTCGCGCCGCGACGGCCCGCTGCCGGGTCGCCCCGTCGCCCTCCGTGCCGAGCCAGGCCAGCCACTGCTGTACCCGCTGCCGGTCGCCGGCCTCCTCCAGGGCCGGTCCGGCCAGCTCTACCAGCCGCTGCGCCAGGGTGGCCGCGGGCAGCAGCCGCCCGGTCGCCACCTCGACCCCCTGGCCGCCCATCCCGTCGCGGGCCGCCCGCCAGTAGGCCAGCCGCAACAGCTCAGCTGCCGGCTGCGGCCCCTCGTCGCCGGTGTCGACCGCCTGCCCGGCGACGACCACCAGCGCCCGCACCAGAGCGGCCAGGGCCTCGGATTCGCCGGCGGTGACCGGCATGTCGGCCACCCGCACCTCCAGGGTGGGCTGGTTCACCGACAGGCGCAGGTCCCAGAAGATCGTGCCGTGGTCGACCAGGGCGCCCGCCTCCAGCAGCATGTCGATGTGGCGGTCGTACTGCTGGGCGGAGGTCAGGTACGGCGGGGGCCCGGCCACCGGCCACCGGCCCCAGGTCAGGCTGCGCCAGCTCGCGTACCCGGTGTCCCGCTCGCACCAGTACGGCGAGTTGGCCGTCAGGGCCAGCAGCACCGGCAGGTGGGGGCGCAGGTGGTTGCCGATCAGCACGGCCCGGTCCCGGTCGGGCTCCTCCACGTGCACATGCACCGCGCAGATCGCCAGGTCGTCGTGCAGGCCCCGGAAGGTGGCGTTGCCCCGGTCCTGGCGGGGTCCCTCGGTGATCGGCGGTGGTACGACATCACCGAGCACCGGGGAACCGCTGGCGATCACCCGCAGCCCCGCCGACCGGGCGGCGCTCTGCACGGCCCACCGCCCCTCGGCAAGCTGGGCTCCCAGGTCCGCCAGGCGCAGACAGGGGTCGGTGCGGGTCTCGACGTGCAGTTTGGTGATCTCGCCGCCCACCCGGGTGCCCAGCACCGGCCGGGCGCGATCGATGACGGTGGCCGCCTCCGGGACGACCGCACCCCGGTCGGCGTCCACGACGAAGAACTCCTCTTCGACCCCGAACCGGGGAATGGCCGATCCTGGACCCTGTCCCGTAGTCATGCCACCGCCGACCTCTCACTGTCGGCCGTGCGCCGACGCTGAGCAGGTTACGGGATTCCGCCGACCAGTTGTGGGTTCGCAACCTCCATTGAGGACACTTCTTGCACCAGCCCGGCCAGCAGCGCCGTCCGCTCCGGCATCCGGTCCAGATACACGTACTCCTCGGCGGAGTGTGCCCCACCCCCGACCGCACCCAGACCGTCCAGGGTGGGTACGCCGAGCGCGGCGGTGAAGTTGCCGTCGGAGGCCCCCGCGGCGTACGCCCCGACGACCTTCGGCAGTTCCAGTGCCTCAGCGGTCGACTGGGCCAGCTCCAGCAGGGGCTGGGCGAGTTCGGCCGGCATGGGGTAGCGGTTGATGCCCCCGCGTACGACCAGGGCCGCCTCGGGCAGGTGCGGCTCCAGCTTGCGGATGGCCTGGTCGACGCGCTCCAGCTCGGCCCTGGTCCAGGCCCGCACGTCCACGGCCAGGCTGGCGATCTCCGGCACGGTGTTCGTCGTCGTTCCGGCGGAGAGCAGGGTGGGGGTGACGGAGGTGCCCGCGCTGTCCGCCGTTCCCAGGGCACCCAGGGCGAGCACCTGGTGGGCCACCTCGACGGTGGCGTTGACGCCACGCTGCGGCTCCACCCCGGCATGGGCGGCACGGCCCTGGACGGTCAGGCGGTACACCGACCCGCCCTTGCGGGCCACCTTCACCTGGCCCTCCGGGGTGGCCGCCTCGCAGACCAGCACCGCGCCGGAACGCCGGGCCTCCCGTTCGATCAACGGTCGGGAGGTTACCGATCCGCTCTCCTCGTCGCAGGTGAGCAGCACCCCCACCGTGGAGGTGTCCTCGACCAGGCGCAGGGCGGTGAACATCTGCACGATGCCGGCCTTCATGTCGCACACCCCGGGGCCGGTGGCCACGTTCCCCCGTACGGTGAAGGGTCTGATCCGGGTCGTGCCGACCGGGAAGACGGTGTCGAAGTGGCCGAGGAGCAGCACCCGCTGGTCCACCGCCGGCCACAGCAGGTGCGGCAGACCATCGAGCACGACCCGCTCGGCCGGGCGGCCGAGCACCTGCTCGCCCCATTCGGCGAGCAGGTCGGCACAGGACTCCAGGTGGGGCAGCGAGCCCGGTGCCGACTCGTGCCCGACCAGGGTGGCCAACTGGTCGACCATGTCTGCCTGGAGCTTGTCAGCGGCATCGCGCAGACGACGTGCGTGGTCCATCGATCCCTCCGAACTCGGGTGAGGGGCCTGGCCAGGCGTGTTCCTCGACCCTCGCAGAGGGAACCGGATGTGGTCACCCTTGTCCGTGCTGCATGCTCATTCAGCCGGAATCGCGGCGCCATACCCGTGCTCGACGATCCGGCGCGCCGACTCGGCGTAGGCCTCCCGACCAGGGGGAGCGAAGGTGCCCAGCCCGTCGACGTACCGGTTGAACATGCAGAAGGCGGCGGCGATCAGCACGGTGTCGTGGATCTCCATGTCGGTGGCGCCCTGGGCGCGCGCGGCGTCCACCAGCTCACTGGTGACCTCACGGCCGCTGATCTGCACCGCACCGGCGATGCGCAGCAGGGCCCGCAGCTTGGCCGAGATCGGGGCGCTGTCCAGGTCCGCGCGCACCTGGTCCACCAGGTCGTACCCCTCGTCGAGCTGCGCGGCCGCGAACGCCGAGTGCGAGGCGCAGCAGAAGTCGCAGTCGTTGCGCCCGGACACGTACGCCGCGATCAGCTCCCGCTCACCGGCCGGGAGGGTGTTGGGGGCCCGCAGCAGCACCTCGGCCAACTCGCTGAGGGGCTTGGCCGTCTCCCGGCGGTAACGCATCAGGCCGCTGATGCCGGGGAAATTCTTCTCATCGGCTCCGAGATCGATGTGCGCCATGCTCGTCCTGCCCTTCACCACTGTGGCCCGGACGGGGTGACGCTCACCTGAGGGGCGCGGGCCCCTGTCGAGGATGGCTGCCCGTGCGGGACGGCGTGAGCGACGCCGCGCAGCCACGATCACATCCGATCTCCGGCCGCGCTTCTTCATACGTGCGCTGTCCGGGCCGGCACGGCCCGGCCACCGGAGCGGCGGTACCGGCCGGGAGCGACGGCGTGATGGCGCTTGACGGCGTTGGCGGAGGCGAACTCGACTGGATGACCGGCGCGGACGCGGCCAGCGCCTGTTCGTCCTGCCCGAGTCGGCGTTCACTGTGGCCGTAGCCGCCGGCAACTACGACGACCCGGAGCACTGGCGTACCCCGGCGATGCTGCTGGAACAGGTGATCCTTCCCGCATTGGCGTGACGGGCCGCCGGCCAGTCAGGTCAGCGCTGGACCCGGGCTCCCGCGCCGCGCATCAGCGCCTCGACCTCCTTGCGGTTGGCCATCGAGGTGTCGCCCGGGGTGGTCATGGCCAGGGCGCCGTGCGCCGCGCCGTACTCCACCGCGGTGGCCAGGTCGTGCTGCTCCAGCAGGCCGTAGATCAGCCCGGAGGCGAAGCTGTCCCCGCCGCCCACCCGGTCCATGATCTCCAGGCCAGGGCGGTGGGTGGCCTCGACGAACCGGCCGCCGGCCCAGGCGATCGCCCCCCAGTCGTTGACGGTGGCGCTGCGTACGGTGCGCAGGGTGGTGGCCACCACCCGGAAGTTGTCGAACTCCTTGGTGACCTCCTCGATCATCCGCTGGAAGTTGGTCACCTCCAGTTCGGACAGGCTGGCGTCGGTGTCGGGCACCTCGAAGCCGAGGGAGGCGGTGAAGTCCTCCTCGTTGCCGATCATGACGTCGACGTACCGGGCCAGTCGCCGGTTGACCTCCTGTGCGCGGGCCTGCCCGCCGACCGCCTTCCAGAGGCTGGGCCGGTAGTTCAGGTCGTACGAGATGATCGTGCCGTGGCGGCGGGCGGCGGCCATGGCCGCCTCGATGGTCTCCGGGGTGGTCTCCGACAGGGCGGCGTAGATGCCGCCGGTGTGCAGCCAGCGCACCCCCAGGTCGCCGAAGAGGTGGTCCCAGTCGACGTCCTCGGCGCGCAGTTGACTGGCGGCGGTGTGGCCCCGGTCCGAGGTGCCGACCGCCCCACGTACCCCGAAGCCCCGCTCGGTGAAGTTCAGGCCGTTGCGCACGCTGCGACCGATGCCGTCGTACGGCATCCAGCGGATGAAGGAGGGGTCCACTCCGCCCTGGAGGATCAGGTCTTCCAGCAGCCGTCCCACCTCGTTGTCGGCGAAGGCGGTGACGATCGCGGTGCGCAGCCCGAAGCAGCGGCGCAGCCCTCGGGCGACGTTGTACTCACCGCCCCCCTCCCAGGCCCGGAAGGCGCGGGCGGTGCGCACCCGTCCCTCACCGGGGTCCAGGCGCAGCATCACCTCGCCGAGGGAGACCAGGTCGTAGCGGCAGTCCTCGGCGGGACGCAGGTCGAGAACGGACATGGCGGATCAGGCCTCCCGGGCGGCGGTCACGGCGGCGGCGGTCAGGGCGGTCACGTCGTCCCACCGGCCCTCGGCGAGCAGGCTGGGGGCGACCATCCAGGTCCCGCCCACGGCGAGGACCGGGGGCAGGCTCAGGTAGTCGCGCAGGTTGGCGGTGTTCACCCCGCCGGTCGGGATGAAGCGTACGGACCGGAAGGGCGCGGCCAGCGCCTTGATCATCGTGGTGCCGCCGAGTTGCTCGGCGGGGAAGAACTTGACCGTGTCCAGCCCGGCGTCGAGGGCCATCTGGATCTCGGTCGGGGTGGCCGCACCGGGGAAGACCGGCACGCCCACCTGCTGGCAGTGGGCCACCACCCGGGCACTGAAGCCGGGGCAGACGATGAACCGGGCGCCGGCCGCGACGGCCTCGTCCACCTGGCCGGGGGTGAGCACGGTGCCGGCGCCGACCAGCAGCTGCGGGTCCTCGGACATGGTCCGGATGGACTCGGCGGCGGCGTCGGTGCGGAAGGTCACCTCCACGCTGCGCAGGCCCCCGGCGGCCAGGGCGGCACCGAGGGGGGCGGCGGCACGGGCGTCGTCGAGCACGACGACCGGCAGGATCCGGCCCGCGGCGATGGTCTGCGAGACGTCGGCGGGCTGTTCAGAAGGATGAACGGCAGTCACATATGTGACCCTACTGCTGATCCCGGGGATGTCAATCCCGCTACAGTGAGCGCCATGACATCCGCCGAGGGCTTCTCACCGGTCAAGTCGGCCGGGCGCACGCTGGAGGTGCTGGAGACCCTGGCGGCCTCCGGCGGGCGACGCTCCCTCGGCGACCTGGCCCGGGACCTGGGCATCCCGAAGAGCAGCCTGCACGGCATCCTGCGCACGATGGTGCAGCGCGGCTGGGTGGAGACCGACGACACCGGTACCCGCTTCGGGCTGGGGGTACGCGCCCTCCAGGTAGGGGCGGCGTACCTGGACACGGACGACGCGGTCGGGCTGCTCGCCGGGGTGCTCGACGAGTTGTCCCGGCAGTTCGGTGAGACCGTGCACCTGGGCCGACTCGACGGGGCCCACGTGGTCTACACCGCCAAGCGGGAGTCCTCGCATCCGCTGCGGCTCTACAGCGCCATCGGGCGACGCCTGCCGGCGCACGCCACCGCCCTCGGCAAGGTGCTGCTCGCCGAACGCACCCCCGAGGCGGTCGAGGCGATCATCGGGTCCGCCCCGGCGGCGTTGACCCGACACACCATCACCGACCTGGCCGCCCTGCACGCCGACCTGGCGGCCAGCCGGGAACGCGGGTACGCCGTCGACCACGAGGAGAACACCGAGGGCATCGTCTGCTTCGCCGTCGCGGTGCCCCTGCACACCCCCGCGGTGGACGCGATCAGCCTCTCCATCCCGGCGGCCCGCTTGGACGAGCAGGTGCAGCAGCGGGTGGTGGCGGCGCTGGGCCACGCGGTCGACCAGGTCCGGGCCGCCCGCGGCCTGCTCACCGCCAGCTGAGCCGGGAGCGGAGGGCCGACCACCGACCGCCGGCACCGAACAGGAGGTAGGCGGCCGTCCCGGCGAGAAACAGCACCCCGACCACCAGCCAGGAGGGCGTGGCCGACGAGGGCTGTACCGGCCAGGCCCAGATCGCGGTGACCCGGTCGGTGCCCCGGGGTGCGGCGGCATAGACCGCGCAGCCGTAGCAGAAGGCCGGTAGCCAGGCCAGGCGGGCACCGAGCAGCACCGCCGCCCCTGCGACCAGACCGGTGTGCCCGAGAGTGTTGCGCACCAGGGCGTACGCGCCGAAGGTGTGCGGGTCGACCAGCCCGGCCAGGCTGAGCACGGCCGCGCTGACGATCGCGGCGAGCAGCACATGACCCGCCCGCCAGGTCCGCCAGGGCAGCGGGGTGCCGCGTTCCAACTCCTCGTCGGCACCAGCCAGGCTGGGACCGAGCAGCATGGCGGCCAGCAGGGGAGCCAGGGCGACCACCGGGATGCGGGCGACCGGTCCGCCGAAGTAGGGGCGGGAGGCCAACCAACTCCCCGCTACCCAGGCCAGCACCGCGAGCACCACCAGGCCGACCAGGAAGGCATGCCCGCCCCGTGCGGTCAGATGCAACGCGAACCGACGGCCGGCCCACGCGCCCCGAGGCCGGTCCATCTCGTTGCGGCCCGACCGAGGCCGGTCGGCGGTGCTGCCCTTCACCGAGGCTGCCCGAGCCGGATCAGCGTGGGCAGGTCACAGTCGGCCGCCGCACGCAGGTAGTCGGCGAACCAGGCCCGCTGCGCCGGCATCGGCAGCGCGTAGAGCCAGTCGATCGGGACGTCGGGACTCGCTGGCACCTCGAACAGCCAGGCGTGGGCCAGCTCGCCGGCGAGGTGCGCCCGTTCGGCCTCGCGGTCGTCATCATCGTGTGGGCAGTTCGACCCCGTCACCGCCCACAGGTCGTACTCCAGCCAGTCCTGGTTGGCCAGGCCACCCCGGACGGTGGCCTGCTGGTCCAGGTGCAGCCAGATCGTCCCGTCGCCGGGCACCTGCGGCTGGTCGACCGGTCGGGCGGCATCGTCGACCGCCCGGTCGGGGGCACCAGGAATACCGTCGAGCCGGGTCAGGACCGGCTGCACGAGTGGCGTCACGTCGTCGAGCAGGAAGGCATGGATCCGGGCCACGCACACCTGCGGTCCGGTGTCCGTGCAGACCAGGGCGACCGCCTCCGGGTCGACGGGCAGCCGGTACGGGTTGGGGCCGGTGGCGGTCGGCACCGCTACCCCCATCGCGAGCACACCGGCCAGGGCTGCGGCCATCCAGCGCCGGGCGGCGAGCGCGAGCAGGGTGACCGTCAACGCCAGCAGCCACCCCGCCTGCCCGGCCACCACCGGACCCGGCGCCACCTGGTAGGCGGACCGACCGTCCTGCACCGGGATCAGCCACGCTGCGCCCTCGGTGTCCCAGTAGGTCAGGATCCCCAGAAACAGGTACGCGGCCAACCCGGCGACCGGTGCGGCCAGGCGCCACCGCACCAGCCGCCCGACACACATGCCACCGGCGGTAGCCACGCCCAACGCCAGCACCCCGCCGAGCAGGGTCCACCACCAGCCACCCCCGGAGTACGTCGCCACCGGGGCGACCAGCGCCGCCGCCCCGGCGAAGGCCAGCAGCACCCCGAGGGTGCCGGCCAGGGTCACCGCCAGCCAGGCCACCAGGACGGGTTGCCAACCGGGACGGGAGGTGGAACCCACCATCTCGTCGATGCCGCGCCGCCGCTCCCGGCCGGCCTGCCAGGCCCCCGCCGCGATCATCAGCGCGCACAGGATCAACAGCGAGGTACGCAGGTAGTTGGCCAGCCCGGCCCACCGACCACCCCAGTCCTCCGGATGCACGACCAGCATCCACACCCCGGCACCGCACATCGCCGCCGCAGCCCACGGCGCCGTGCCCCGACGCAGCTCGGTACGCAGGATCCGCCTCACCGGGCCGCCGCCCGGGCGTCGCGCAGCACGGCGGCGTAGCCGCGTTCGATCGGGGAGTCACCACTGTCACCGGCACCCCCGGCCGCGATGAGTTCCGTGGACAGCCCGTCGAACACCAGCCGACCCGCGTCCATCAGGCTGACCCGGGCGCAGGCCGCCACCACGTCCTCGACCAGGTGGGTGCTGACCAGCACGATCGCATCCAGCCCCAACTCCCGCAGCAGGGCCCGGAACTCCACCCGCTGCTCCGGATCCAGCCCGGCGGTCGGCTCGTCCAACAGCAGCAGCCGAGGATCGTTGACGATGGCCTGGGCGATGCCGGCCCGGCGGAGCATCCCACCGGAGAGGTGCTTCATCCGGTCGTCGGCCCGGTCCAGCAGCCCGACCCGCTCGATCGCCCGGTCCACCGCCAACGGGATCTGCTCCGACGGCATCTCCTTCAGCCAGGCGAAGTACTCCACGAACTCCCGAACGGTGAACCGTGGATAGAACCCGAAGGACTGCGGCAGGTAACCCAGTTGGCGACGGGCCGACCGCAGCCCCGCCGCGTCGGACAGCGGCTGCCCGAGCAGCCGTACCTGCCCCCGGTCGGGTCGCCGCACGGTGGCCAGTACCCGCATCAGTGTCGTCTTGCCGGCCCCGTTGGGGCCGAGCAGGCCGTGCACCCCCGGACCCAGGTCGAGATCCAACTCGTCGAGGGCGGTCCGTCGGCCGTAGCTGACCCGCAACCCCCGTACGCTCACGGTCACGCTCACGCGGTTCGTCTCCCTACCAGATCCCGTCGGGTCCACACCACGAGCACGGCCGCCGCCGTGACTCCCAGCCACACCGGCCCGGCCTGCACCAGCACCATCCACTCGCCGATCGGGGCCAGCACGATCACCGCCCAGGCACCGGCCACCGCCGACGCCGCCTGGCCGGGCTCGATCAGCGAGCCGAGCGCCAGGGTCAGGGCGGTGAGAGCGAGACCGGCCAGCGGCCACAGCATCGGCGTACCGACGCCGGTCACCACCCCCGCGCCGAGGGTGACCGGCGCGGTGACCGCGAGCACCGCGAGGGTGCGCCACAGGATGATCTCCAGTCCGCCCAGCGGGGTGGCCGCCACCATCTCGTGCAACGGATCGGACCACGACCCGTACGACAGGGCCGTGCCGACCGCCGGAAGCATCGGCGCGGCCAACAACAGCAGCCACGGCGGCAGCAGCTCCGGAGTGACCGCCAACCCCAGCGCGGCCAGTCCGGTCAGGGCCACCGCCACCAGCCACGCGGCGCGGGCGGCCGGGCCGGCACCCACCAGGACCCGGATCCGACGCCACCGGGTCGCCCGGCGTACCCGGCCCGGTGGTGGCAGCGGGGCGGCCAACGCCACCGCCGCCGCCTCGACCAGCCGCCGGGTCGGATCATCCAGGGCCAGCCGGGCCCGGCAGTCGGCGCACCGGTCTAGATGGGCCTCCACCGACCAGGCGTCGATGTCGTCCAGACCACCATCGGCGTACGCCGCCAGGGTCCGGGGGTCCAGGTGAAAATCGGTCACGACAGCGCCTCCCGCAATTCCCGGCGGGCCCGCATCGCCCGGGTCTTGACCGTTCCCTCCGGTACGCCGAGCAGGGTCGCCGTCTCCCGTACGGTCAACCCGTCGAGGACGGTGGCCTGCAACACCGCCCGCAGCTCCGGCGACAGCCGGTGCAGCGCCCGTTCCAGAGCCGCGTCGTAGGACCCGGCCAACGCCTCGTCCTCGGCCGAGGGCGACCAGGCCGGCACCGCCTCCGGCGACACCGACCCGGCCGTGGACGGACGGGCCGCGACGCGCCGGTGGGCGTCGATCAGCCGGCGTAACGCGACCGTCCAGAGCCAGCCGGTCACCGCGCCGTCCTCCCGATAGCCGGCCGCCGCCCGCCACACGGTCAGGAAGGTCTCCTGGAGCAACTCCTGGGCCAACTCCGGGTCGCGGCACCGGCGACGCAGCCGCAGCGCCAACCAGGGTGCGTGCCGCGCGTAGAGCACGTCGAACGCGCCCCGATCGCCCGCACCGACGCGGCGCAGCAACGCCGCGTCGTCTGAATCCATCACGCAAGGTTAGGACGCAGCCGCGGCCGAAACGGTTCTCTCCCGTCGCGACCCGTCGGCCGATCCAAGGTCTCTGACCTGGTGATTGTCCTCACGATCAGCACTGGCTGAGGGAGGAAAACCCCCGCTGACCTCCCTATGCTTAGCGCCGATGATCGTCCGGCCGTCCGGTGCCGGCCGCTGGGCCTGGAACAAGGCGGGGTAGGAAGGGGCGAGCGATGACCGGCGCCACGCGCATCTGGAACGGCATGTCCATCCCCGCACCCGGCAGGTACGACCTCGACGCCGGGCACAAGCGGATCGGGTTCGTCGCCAAGCACATGATGGTCAGCCCGGTGCGGGGCGAGTTCCGTGAGGCCAGCGCCCGCATCACGGTCGCCGAGGATCCCCTGGAGTCCACGATCGTGGCGAGCATCCAGGCGGCCAGCATCGACACCGCCAACGTCGACCGGGACACCCACCTGCGCAGCGCCGACTTCCTGGACGTGGAGCAGTTCCCGACCCTGGAGTACCGCAGCACCGGCATCGCCGCTCTGGACAAGACCGACCCGATCTTCTTCTGGGCCAAGCTGAGGAACCACCGACTCGGTCGCCGGGCGGTGGAGGAGGAGCCCGCCCTGCCCACCCGGCCGGTGACCGCCCGGTTCGTGCTCTCCGGTGAGTTGACCGTCAAGGGCATCACCCGCCCGGTGGACTGCCAGGTCGAGTTCGGGGGTGCCCGCCGTGACCCGTACGGGCAGGACATCTTCGGGTTCAGCGCCACGGCGGAGCTCAACCGGGAGGACTACGGCCTGGTCTGGAATGTGGCCCTGGACAGCGGCGGGGTGCTGGTCGGCCGTACCGTCCGCATCGAGATCGCCGGCGAGGCCATCCGGCAGCCATAGGCCGGTCTTCATCCGAAATTAACGGCAGGTCCAGCACTTCTGCGTATTCATAGATCACGATGTCTGCGAGAATCCCACTGTCGCCGGTCACGCCCCTCAGCGGGCCACCCTCACCCGCCGTGGCAGGCGACAGTCAGGAGTCGCCGCGTGGCTCGCGTACCCAAGGCCGCCCTCGCCATGGTGGTCGCCGTCGCCCTGTCCCTGGTGGTGGTCCCGCAGCCGGCCCACGCCACACCGCCCAACATCCCCTCGTACGCCACGGCGTTGAGTCGCCTCAACTCGCTCACCGTGGCCGCCGAATCCCGCCAGTCCAGCTACAACCGGGACCTGTTCCCGCACTGGAGCACGGTCACCGGCACCTGCAACACCCGGGAGCAGGTGCTCAAGCGGGACGGCACCAACGTCACCGTCGACGCCAACTGCTACCCGACCTCCGGTTCCTGGTACAGCCCGTACGACGGGCTGACCCGGACCAGCCCCACCCAGATCGACATCGACCATGTGGTCCCGCTGGCCGAGGCCTGGCGCTCCGGGGCCTGGGCCTGGACCACCTCGCGGCGACAGACCTACGCCAACGACCTCGGCGGCCCCGAGCTGTGGGCGGTCACCAGCACGGTGAACCAGGCCAAGGGGGACAAGGACCCGGCCGCCTGGAAGCCGCCGCGCGCCGCCTTCCACTGCACCTACGCCCGCGCCTGGATCCAGGTGAAGTGGTACTACGCCCTCTCCGTGGACAGCGCGGAGAAGTCCGCCCTGGCCTCGATGCTGAACACCTGCTGACCCGCTGAACCGGGCGGCGCCGGTCTCGGTGCCGCCCGGCCCGGGGCCAGCGCCGCCCAGCGATGGGTCAGCGCCGCCCGGCGACGGGTCAGCGCCGCCAGGCCGCCCAGAGTTCGGCGTACCGGCCACCGGCGGCGACCAGGTCCTCCGGGCTGCCGAGTTCGACGATCCGACCACCGGACATCACCGCCACCCGGTCGCAGGCGTGTGCCTGGGTGAGCCGGTGGGCCACCACGATGGCGGTACGACCCCGGATCACCGCCTGGCTGGCCTGTTCCAGTTGGTGGGCCCCCGCGCTGCCGGCCTCCGCGCTCGCCTCGTCCAGCACGACGATCGGCGGGTCGAGCAGGGCGATCCGGGCCAGCGCCAACTGCTGGGCCTGGCCGGGGGTGAGGGGATGCTCGCCGTCGCCGACCCGGGTGGCCAACCCCTCCGGCAACGCCGCCACCCAGCCGTCCGCGCCGACCAGGTGCAGCGCGGCGTGCAACTGTTCCTCGGTGGCGTGCGGGGCGGCCAACCGCAGATCCTCGGCCAGGGTGCCGGCGAAGACATGCACCTCCTGGGTCACCACCCCGACCGTGCGGCGCAGCTCCTCGGGGCCCAGGTCCTCGATCGGCCGGCCGCCCAGCCACACCGCCCCCTCGGTGGCCGGGAACACCCCGCCGAGGATGGCCGCCAGGGTGGTCTTGCCGGCGCCGCTGGCCCCCACCACCGCCAACGACTCACCCTCGGCGATCTCGATCGACACCTCGTGCACGACCGTGGGGCCCCCGGCGTACCGGTGGGACACCGACTTGGCGATGATCCCGGCGGGACCCCGGCCGGGGGTCTCGGCGGTCCGCCGCGCCGGCAGGTCGACCTCGGTGACCCCGACCAGCCGGGCCAGGGCCGCCCCGGCCGACTGGATGTCGTTGAACGACAGCAGCAGCAGCCCCAGCGGGCCGAAGAGACGGTGGAACAGCAGGGCGGCGGCGGTCACCTCACCGACACTGCTGTCCCCGCCGCGCACCAGCAGGAACCCGGCCAGCAGGACGGCGGTCAGCCCGATCGCCTCGGCCAGGTTCATCATGTTCGCGAACCACAGGAACCCGCGTACGGCCCGCAGTCGGGCGTCGGCCGCCTCGCGGGAGGCCCGGTCGACCCGCTGGCTCTGCCGCTGCTCCATGCCGTACGCGTGCACCGTCCGGACCCCGCCGAAGGTGGTCAGCAGGCGTTGGGTGCGTACCGCGGCGGCCTGCCGTTCGGCGGCGTAGAGCCGCCGGGCCTGCGGGATGAACCGGAGCAGGCTCAGCGCGTACACCGGGAAGACGACCAGGAAGGCCGCGGCGATCCGCCAGTCCAGGGCCGCGAACCCGGCGAAGGTGACCACGAGGGTGACCAGTGCGGTGAAGACCCCGGCGGCCAACTGGATCGAGTCGGTGACCTGCTCCACGTCGTCGGTGACCCGGGAGGCGACATCCCCGGAGCCCGCGCTCTCCAGCCGGGCCGAGTCCATCCGCAGGGCGTGGTCCAGGACCTCCTCCCGCAGATCGGCGCAGGCCCGCATGCCCCATTCGGTGACCAGCCAGCGGGAGGCGCCGGTCAGCACCGCGGCGGCGAACCCGGCAGCCAGGATCCAGGCCGAGGTCAGCAGCAGCGACCTGGTGGTGCCGCCGGCCACCACCAGGTCGACCAGCCGACCCAGCAGCAGGGGTACGACGACCGCGGCGGCACTGGCCGCCAGGGCTGCCGCGATCGAGGACCAGCCGAGCAGCGGATGGCGGCGCAGCGCCCGCCAGAAGGCCGCCAGGGCGGCCCGGCCGGTGGCGACCGGCAAAATGGTCGAGGTCGGGTCGCTCATCGCAGCACCACCTCGGCGTACGCGGACCGGGCCAGCAGCTCGCGGTGCCGTCCGACGGCCGCGACCTGGCCGCCGTGCACGAAGACGACCCGGTCGCAGCGGTCCAGCAGGGGAGCGCTCGTGGTGACCAGCACGGTGGCCCGGTCACCCTCGGCGCGGTAGGCGCGTACCCCCTCGGCGATGGCGTGCTCGGTGACCGCGTCGACCGCGGTGGTCGGATCGCGCAGCACGGTGACCGGCCGGTCGGCCAGCAGGGCCCGGGCCAGGGCGATGCGTTGTCGCTGGCCACCGGAGAGGTCCAGCCCTCGGTCCAGCAGCTCCCGGTCCAGCCCGGCGTCACCGGCGGTGAGTGAGTCCACACTGGCGGCGCTCATGCTCCGGCGCAGCGCCGGATCGTCGTGCTCCTGGTCGGTGTGCAGCACCTCCCGCAGGGTGGCGCCGAACAGGTCCACCGCGTGCGGCTCGACCAGCACGACCCGGCGGAGTGTGGCGACGTCCAGGTCGCCCATCGGGGTGCCGGCCAACCGCACCTCGCCCTGCTCGGGGGAGCGTGCCCCGGCCAGCAGGTCGGTGATGGCGTCGGCCGTGCGGGTCTGTTCGGTGACCACCCCGAGCAGCTCCCCGGGCCGTACGGTGAGGCTGACGCCGTCCAGACCGGGAGCGTGCACCTCGTCCAGGACCAGGGGGCCGGGCCGCGCCGCCGTGTCGCCCGAACCGGCCTGCTCGGGTGCGGCCAGCACCTCGGCCACCCGGGCCGCGCTGGCCCGGGCGGTCGCCAGCCGGAAGACACAGTCGGCCAGGTTGAGCACCGGGTCGCTGATGAAGGTCGCCAGCCCGACGATGGTGATGAGTTCACCGACGGTGATCCGCCCCTGGAGGGCGAACCAGCCGGCCAACGCGGCTACCACGGTGATCAGCAGGCCGGTGGTGAAGGTCGACACCCCGACGAAGGTGGCGCTGGCCCGGACCGCCCCGACGGTGGCCCCCAGGGAGGCACGGCTGGCCGTCCGGTAGCGGCGGGCGGCCTCGTCGACCCCGCCGAACCCGCGCAACGGCCGAAGTCCGCGCAGCAGATCCGAGGCGGTCGCGGCGGCCCGACCGATGGCCTGCTGCTGGGCCGAGGTGTGCCGCTCCACGATCGGCCCCAGGGCGTTGAGCCCGAGCACCAGCAGGGGTACCCCCACCACCAGCCCCAACCCCAGGGACCAGTCGATGCGCAGCAGCACCACGGTCGCCACCGTCAGGCCGAGGAAGGCGGAGATCATCCGACTGCCCAGCTCCAGCAGGTCGGCGGCGGCCTGGGTGTCCGAGGTGGCGATCGACAGCAGCTCACCGTTCTGCCGGTTGGTCCGGATGCCCCGCCCGGTGAGCACCCGCCGCACCACCTGCATCCGCAGGTCGTGGGACTCCTGCACCACCGCCCGGGACAGGAACCAGAACCCGAATCGCCAGCCCATGGTCAGCGCCAGGAACAGCGCGAAGATGCCCAGCACCGACCAGAGCATCGCCGAGGTCGAGCCGGTCCCCACCGCCTGGTCGATGACCAGGCCGATGGCCACCGGTACGAGCGCCTCACAGACCTGGTGCAGGGACCAGAAACCGGCACACAGGGCGGTGTCGCGGCGTTGCCGTCGGAACATCCCGCCGATCAACCGGCCGGTCGGCGGCGCCGCCGCAGGGGTCTTCGTCATCCAGCCCTCACTCTTCAAGTTAGGCCAGGCTAACCTGCCACCAGAAACCCCGATCGACCGGCTCGAACCCCGCCCATCGGCGGATCCAGCCGGCCCGGAGAGATCTTGGACAGTTGCCGTCATGTGCTGACGACAACTGTCCAAGATCTCCAACTCGGCTGACCGGATCGTTCCGCAGCGGTGCGGGATCGTGGCTGGTGCGCCCCGGACGGGGAGGGCCAGGATTGACCCATGACGGCAGCACTCGTCGTGATCGACGTACAGGAGTCCTTCCGCCGGCGCGCGAACTGGACGGCCTGCTCACAACCGGACATCGTGGGTCAGGTGAACCGGCTGGTCGAGGCCGCCCGCAGCCGGGGTGACCTGGTCGTGTGGGTGTTGCACGCCGAGCCGGACAGCGGTGACGTGTTCGACCCGGCGCGCGGCTTCGTCCGACTGATCGACGGGTTGCGGCCGGTCGAGGGCGAGCCGGTGCTGACCAAGTACGTGCACAACGCCTTCACCACCACCCGGCTCCAGCAGTTGCTCACCGCCAGCGGCATCCAGGAGATCACCGTCTGCGGTATCCGTACCGAGCAGTGCTGTGAGACCACCGCCCGGCTCGCCGCCGATCTCGGCTACGAGGTCACCTTCGTCGTCGACGCGACCGCCACCATGCCCATCGAGCACCCGGAGGCCCCGCCCGGCCGGACGATGACGGAGATCCTCGCCGATCCCCGCACCCTGGGCACCGAGGAGATCATCGAGCGCACGGTGTACGCCCTGTCCGGTCGGTTCGCCACCATCCGTACGGTCGACGAGGTGACCGCCCTGGTGCCGGTCGGCGCCGACCGCTGAGGCCCGCGTGAGTCGGGTCGTCTTTCTGCTGCTGCCCCAGCTGCATCTGCTGGATCTGGCCGGTCCGGCGCAGGTCTTCTCCACGGCGCAGGACGAAGGGCTCGACTACCGGCAGTCCTTCGTCGCGGAGAGCAGCGAGGTGGTCACCGCACAGGGGTTGCCGGTGCGCGCCGATGTCGACTGGCCCGACCTGGACCCGGCCGACCTGGTCGTCGTCCCCGGCTGGCGGTCACCCGCCTCCCACGCCGAGCCGGTGCAGCCCGCCACGCTGCGCCGGCTCGGCGCGCACCACGCCGCGGGCGGGATGGTGGTCAGCGTCTGCGGGGGCGCCTACCTGCTGGGTCGCGCCGGGCTGCTGGCCGGACGCCGGTGCACCACCCACCACGACCTCCAGGAGGACCTGGCCCACCGGTATCCGACCGCGACCGTGCTACGCGACCGGCTGTACGTCGTGGACGACCGGGTGGCCACCTCCGCCGGCATCGCCAGCGGCATCGACCTGGCCCTGCACCTGGTGGCCACCCGGCACGGACCGGCGCCGGCGGCCCGGATCGCCCGGGAGATGGTCGTGTACGCCCGGCGCAACGGACACGAGCGGCAGGACAGCGCGATGCTGCGCTACCGCTCGCACCTCAGCGAGGTGGTGCACCGGGTCCAGGATCTGATCGACGAACGGTTCACCGAGACCTTGCCGCTGGGGGAGTTGGCCGGTGTGGCCCGGGTCAGCGAGCGCACCCTGACCCGACTGTTCGGCGCCGCCACCGGCCTGACCCCGCTGCGCTACCAGCAGGTGCTGCGGGTCGAGCGGGCCGAGCACCTCATCGGCCACGGGGTGGCCGTGGAGGCGGCGGCCCAGGCGGTCGGCTTCACCGACGCCCGGATGCTCCGCCGACTGCGCGCCCGCCGCTCGACCCGCTCTCTGACCTGAACTATCGGGACATCAGGAACACGACCATCGCGATCACCGCCAGGGCGGCCAGCACCGCCGCGGCGATCTTGGCCTTGCTGTACGGCCGCTCCCCGATGACCTCACCGGTACGGGCGTTGACCAGCACCTGGTACGACCGCCCGCCGTGCAGGTACGCGGCGATCCACACCGGCAGCAGCAGCAGCTTGTAGGTCACATCGGAGTAGTTGGTGTCCACCGCGTCGACCTGCTGCTCGTCGCCGCCGATGTCCGAGCGGCAGTCCCCCTCGATGACCGGCGCCATCCGGGCCTTGGCCTCCACCAGACCGGCCTCCGGCTCGGTGTCGTAGCGCAACGCGTGGTACCCGGCCAGGTAGTCCTGCTCGTACGGGACCGCCTCGTTGAGCGGCCACGGGGCCAACTCGTCGAGCTTGTTCGTCGGCAGGTGGGTGGTGGCCGGCACCAGCACGTCGTCGAAGTCCCGGCTCACCCGGCCGCTGGCGGAGTGCCACCGGGTGTGCCGGACCTGCCGGGTGCGGGTCTCCGTCTTGCCGTCCACCGTCACCGTGTACGTCTCGGTGGTGTAGTAGTACTCGCCGCGCTTGCCCTGGTAGTCCGAGACGGTCCGCGCGTCGAAGGTCCAGTGCGGCAGGTAGGTGCCCTTGAGGGTCTCCGCCTCGCTGACCTTCTTCAGGCTGCTCGGGGCGAACCATCGGCTGCGGCACCAGGTGCTCAGCGCGGTGCGTACCCCGTTGCGGTCCACCGCGAACGGCAGCACCGCCTCCGGGGCGATCAGCTCGTCGGCGGCCTGCTGCGGCACCAGGGGGGTGGCGCAGAACTGGCACCGCTCGGCCAGGGCCGCACTCTCGGTCGAGGCACCACAGCCCGGACACCGGTAGACGTACGCGCCCACGGCGGCGGCCGGCTTGCGGGCCAGGGTGGCCAGCCCGTCGAAGGAGTGCTCGCGTACCTCCCGGGTGGCGGCGGCGATCTGCTGCTGGTGCCCGCAGTAGGGGCACTGCAGGGCGGTGGTGCCGGGTGCGTGCTCCACCCGGGCACCGCAACCCCCGCAGCCGTACGACGGGGGCGAGACAGCGGTTTCACTCATCGGTGTACCCTCCCGATCCCGATGGTCACTGCGGCGGCAGCGGCGGCGGGACGCTGGCCAGCACGGACGCCAGCTCCGGCACCTGCCCGGCCGGCTGCCACTGCGCCATGCCGGCCCGCCAGACCAGGGTCTCCGGGCCGAAGGCGCCGGCACCGGCCTGCGCGGCCAACCCACCGAGGTCGTACGGGCCCTGACGCTGCCCGGCGACCCCGAGGAACCACTGGGCCTGACCCGGCAGCGGCGGCGGCTCGGCGGCGGCCGGCGGTGCGGCGGCCTGCGGTGCGGGGGCGTACTGTGCGGGAGCCTGCGGTGCGGTGCTCTCGCCGGACATGGCCCGGGCCATCTGCTGCCCCAGGGCCATCCCCATGCCCATGCCGACCCCGGCGCCGGCCTCGCCGCCCGGGTTGTTCGCCGCCGCCTCCAGGGCGGTGGCCGCCTGGTACCGGGTGAACCGGTCCAGGTCGCCGACCGCACCCATCTCGGTGCGCTTGTCCAGCGCCCGCTCCACCTCCGGCGGCACGGAGACGTTCTCGATGACGAACTTCGGGATCGCGATGCCGACCTCGGCGAGTTCCTCGGTCAGCGCCCCGGCCAACTGGCGGCCGATGGTGTCCTGGTGGGCGGCCAGGTCCAGCAACGGCACCCCGGCCCGGGCCAGGGCCCCGCCGAGGCGGCCCACGATGAGCTGGCGCAGGTACTCCTGCACCTCCTCGGTGCGGAACTGCGGGTCGGTGCCGACCAGCTCCTTCAGCAGCCGCTGGGCGTCCACCACCCGGGCCGCGTACGCGCCGAAGGCCCGCACCCGGACCACCCCGAACTCGGGGTCGCGCAGGATCACCGGGTTCTGGGTGCCCCACTTCATCTCGGTGAACTGGCGGGTGTTGACGAAGTACACCTCGGCCTTGAAGGGCGAGTTGAAGCCGTACTTCCAGCCCTTGAGGGTGGACAGGATCGGCATGTTGCGGGTTTCGAGGGTGTGGGTGCCCGGCAGGTAGACGTCGGCTACCTGACCCTCGTTGACGAAGACCGCCGTCTGGGACTCCCGGACGACGAGCTTGGCGCCCATCTTGATCTCGTTCTGGAACCGAGGGAATCGCCAGACGATCGTGTCGCGGCTGTCGTCCAGCCATTCGATGATGTCTACGAACTCGCCCCTAAGGCGGTCCATGAGCCCCATCGTGTCCCCTCCACATACCGAGATCAACTGTGTGGCGGCGACGATAGCAACCGCGCGCTAGCTGCGGTTCCACCTGCCGTCTCGGTACGGGGGCCCGCTCGATGGAACCGGGGTCGCTGATCGGAGGCGAAGATCATCGGGTACCCTCGCCCCTCCTCGGGACCCCTTAGGCGAACCGCTCCGGGTCGCCCGCCCCGACCCGCACGATCTCCGGTTCCCCCTCGGAGAAGTCGACCACCGTGGTCGGTTCCGTGCCGCAGTCACCCGCGTCGATCACCGCGTCCACGGCGTGGTCCAGGCGTTCCTTGATCTCCCAGCCCTGGGTCAGCGGCTCCTCGTCACCGGGCAGCAGCAGGGTGCTGGACAGCAGGGGCTCACCCAACCCGTCGAGCAGGGCCTGGGTGACGGGATGGTCGGGGATGCGGACCCCGACGGTGCGCTTGCGGGGGTGCAGCAGCCGACGCGGCACCTCCTTGGTGGCCGGCAGGATGAAGGTGTACCGACCCGGGGTGGCCGCCTTCACCGCCCGGAAGATCGCGTTGTCCAGTTGCACGAACTGGCCGAGCTGGGCGAAGTCCCGGCAGACCAGGGTGAAGTGGTGGCCGCTGTCCAGGTGACGGATCTCCCGGATGCGGTCCATGCCCTCCTTGTTGCCGAGTTGGCTGCCGAGGGCGAAGCAGGAGTCCGTCGGGTAGGCGATCAACCCGTCGCGGCGCAGGAGGTCGACGACCTGCCCGATGAGCCGGGGCTGCGGGTTGTCCGGGTGCACGTCGAAATACCTGGCCATGACCGGAAGCTTAGAGCGCGGGCGGCGGGGCGGGACGGCCCTCCGGTGCTCAGCGCTGTTCCGCCGAAACGGCGGTGTCCCACCGCCGGGCACCCCGCCGTTTCGGCGATCCGGCGCACCCAACTGTCGCCTTGCCGACAGTGTCCCCCGGCGGTGCAGGTCGACACCCATCGTTGTCTTATGAGCGCGCGTGGCTATCCGGAGGTGCTCCGGTACCCCGTCATGCCCACCCCGGTACGGATCACCGTGCTCGTCTTCGGGCTGCTGTCGCTGCTGTTCGCCCTGGCCACCGTCCATCGTCTGCTGACCGAGGGCGGCTCGCTGGGCGCGGCGGTCTTCTTCGCCGTGATGACGGTCGCCTGCCTGCTGGTGACCACCGCCCTGGCCACCCGCCGGGCCTGGGCACCCTTCCCGGCGTACGCCCTGGCGGGTCTGCTGGCGGCGGCCTCGCTGGGGCTGTTCGGCGCCATCACCTGCGTCGGGGCGGGCCTGCTGGCCTGGGTGCTCTGGGCCCTGAACACCCGGGCCTCCCGCGACTGGTTCGGCGGCCGGCGTCGGCTGCGCTGACGCCTGCCGCCGTGACATCTGTTAAGAGGGGGCCCCTGTACCACGCCAGGCGTTAACAAGGGGCCCTTCCTTACCGGGTGGTTACGCGGCGGCTGCCGGCTCCTCGGCCTCGTCCTCCGCGTCCTCCTCGACCGGCTTGTCCTCGGCCTTGGCCGGCTTGTCCTCGGCCTTCTCGGCGGTCGCCTCCGGGGTCGCCTTGGGGTTGGTCCAGGAGAACTCGATCTCGACCGAGTACTCGTCCTTGCCCTCCTGCTCGATCTCCAACTCGCAGTTCACCTGGTCGGCCACCGCCAGGGTGCCGGCCGCACCGTAGAAGATCTGCCCGGTCTCCAGCTGGTTGGCCACCTGCCGCAGCCAGGCCGCCAGATCCGTCCGCGACACGGTGCGCTCGTCCTCGTAGATATCCATGCCGACATGCTGGCATTGCCCGCTCGGGCTCCGTCGGCAGGGTGCCGGAACATGCCGCGCGCCTCAGCGGCGCCGGCGACCGGTGGCGAGCGCCCGACGGGTGGGGCGGCGGACCACGGCGATCCGGTCGCCCCGGGTGCGTACGGAGGTGCGGCCGCCCCGTCGACGGCGGACGATCAGATCGACCGTGTACCCGCCGAGGCGTACCCCCTCCAGCACCAGGTCGGGCAGCCAGGGCGGCAGGTGGGGGTCTACGAAGATCGTCCGCAGGGGTGCGGCGGGTCGCAGCGCCAACAGGGCCTGGATCAACGCGATGACCGCGCTGGCCGACCAGGCCTGCGGGGAGCAGGCGCTCGGATAGACCCCGGGGTGGGGATGGGCCTCGTCGCGGGGCAGCCCGCTGAGCACCTCCGGCAGACGGTGCTCGGCGAAGAGGGCGGAGGCCGCGAACATCCCCTCGGCCAGCCGGTGCAGGTGCTCCCAGCAGCCGTACCGAGCCAGCCCGATGCCGATGGTGCCGGCCTCGACCGGCCAGACACTGCCCCGGTGATAGCTGAACGGGTTGTACGCCGGATGCCCGGCCGACAGGGTCCGGACTCCCCAGCCGCTGAACATGTCCGGCGCCAGCAGCCGGTCGGCGACCAGGGGGGCGATCCGCGGCGGCACGATCCCGGTGGCCAGCAGGTGCCCGTCGTTGGAGTTGACCGACCGTACCGGCTGCCGGTCCGGGCCCAGGGCCATCGCGTAGCAGCCCTGCTCGGGCAGCCAGAAGGCCCGGTGGAACCGGCGACGCAGGGCGACGGCCCGAGCGGCCAGCCGGGCGGCCACGGCAGGATGACCGGTCACCGCGTAGATGCCGGCCGCGTGCCGCAGCGCGGAGTACCAGTAGGCGCCTCCGTAGTACTGGCCCAGGAAGATCAGGAAGTCCGGGGCGGTCGACCAGTCGCCGTGGTAGTGGGCGAAGGGATCGAGATTCAGCTCGGACAGCGGGCCCCGGCGCGCCTCGTGCAGCGGTTTACCGGGCTCCTCGTCACGCCAGTCGTCGATCCGCCGGCCGAAGTGCTGGGCGTTGAGCCGGAGGCTGTCGGCTAGCATGGTGGGCCCGGCCAGCATGGCCTGCCAGGAGGCGGTCATCGTGTCCCGGCCGAAGATCTCCTGGTAGATGGGCAGCCCGGCGATCGGCGCGGTGGGGCCGGCCGCTTCCCCCAGGGGGAGTCCGGCCAGATCCTCACGGGCGCACCGCCACGCCGCGGTGACGTCGAAGTTGCTGCTGGTCAGCCGGGCCAGTTCGGCGGTCAGCCGGCGGCGTGCCGATCCGGCGGCGTCATCCGGGTCCTTGAAGTCCGCCGGTGGAGCCGGCAGCCGCTGGCCGTCGAAGATCGGCTCCACGGCCAGGTCGACCCGGCTGAGGCTGCCGGGTGCCAGGGCCACCTCGACGGTGAGGGTGCCGTCGGCGTACCGGATCGGGGCCTGCGCCTGGACCCGGATCGCCACCGCCCGGTCGAGCCCGTCGCACCGGTAGGTCAACAGCAGTTCCTGCCCGAGGCGATCCCACCGGGCCTCGACCGCACCGGACTGGAGGCGGCGGCCACTCTCCGCCTCGCTGGTGTCGGCGAAGTCGGCGTCGAGTCCGATCCGCAGGCACAGATCCAGGTGCCGGTCGGCGTAGCTGAACAGGGTCAGCCGGGTACGCAGTCCCGCCGCCACGAACCGCTCGACCGACAGGTACGCCGCCCGGGACGGCAGCACCTCACCGTCACCCAGTTCGGCGTACGACAACTGGGCGTGCCCCTGCACGGTGGCCGTGCTGAACGGCACCGGCTCACCACCGTCGACGGTGATCCGCTCCGTACTGAGCACCCGGGTGTTGCGGGCGAAGAAGCCCTGCGGACCGACACCGGTGATGCGTCCGCGTACGTCCGTGACCAGGGTGCTCCAGCCGCTGGCCACATAGAGCAGGTCCGGGCGTACCCGCAGGTTCCGCACCCGGCTCATCCCGACCCCCTGACCTCCCGTGCGGCGCCGCGAGCGACGGTGGGTGCGGTTGTTACCCCCCTGCGCCCCCGATACACCCGCCCGCCTGCCTGCCTCGACCCCGCTGGCGCGAGCGGGGGATGCTGTCGGCAGGCGACGCCAGTGCGAGCGGGCGGCGGGACAGGGGGAGTGGTCGTGGCAGGGGTGTCCCATCCGATCTTCGCCCGGCTCTACGAGCGGTTCAGCGCCCAACTGGATCGGGCCGGGATCGCCGAGCACCGCCGGGCCCTGACGGTCGGCCTGTCCGGCCGGGTGATCGAGGTGGGTGCCGGCAACGGGCGGATGTTCGGGCACTATCCGCCCGAGGTGACCGAGGTCGTCGCCGTCGAGCCGGAACCCCGGCTGCGGGCCGCGGCGGTCACCGCGGCGCGCAGCGCCCCGGTCCCGGTCACCGTCGTCGACGGCCTGGCCGAGGCCCTGCCGGGCGCGGACGGCGAGTTCGACGCGGGGGTCCTGGCCCTGGTCCTCTGTACGGTGCCCGACCAGGCCGCCGCCCTCGGCGAACTGCGCCGGGTGCTGCGTCCCGGCGCGCAGGTGCGCTTCCTCGAACATGTCGCCGCACCACCGGGCACCGGGCTGCGTCGCCTCCAGCGGCTGGTGGACGCGACCGTCTGGCCGCTGCTGCTGGGCGGATGCCACACCGGCCGCGACACCGCCACGGCGATCACCGCCGCCGGTCTCACCGTGGAGGAACTGCACCGGTTCCGCTTTCCCGAGACCGGCCCGGTGGGCCCGGCGGCCCCGCACATCCGGGGCCGCGCGCGGAAACCGGCTTGAGCGGCCCCCATCGGCAGCGGCCGTTCGCCTGATTGCGCCGGCTGGCTAGGCTGCTCATGCTCGGGCCAGGACCGCCGGGGGGTGGGGATGGGCAGGGGCGTGATGCTCAGCGTCGTCGGCGGGCTGTTCTGCCTGCTGGTGCTGCTCGTGCTCGGTTGGGGGCTGGTCGCGTACAACCGGTTGGTCCGGCAGCGCAACCAGGTGCAGGCCTCCTGGGCCCAGATCGACGTGCAGCTCAAACGCCGCTACGACCTGATCCCCAACCTGGTGGAGACCGTCCGGGGCTACGCGACACACGAGAACGCCGCCCTGACCGGGGTGATCGCCGCCCGCAGCGGGGCGATCGCCGCGGCCGGTGCCCCCGCGGTGGGCCACCGGGCGGAGGCGGAGAACACCCTCACCCAGGCCCTGGGGCGACTGTTCGCGGTCGCCGAGGCGTACCCGGAGCTCAAGGCCAACCAGAACTTCGCGTCCTTGCAGGGCGAGCTGGCCCGCACCGAAGACAAGATCGCCTACGCCCGGCAGTTCTACAACAGCGCGGTGTTGACCTTCAACACGACTGTCCAGTCCATTCCCACCAATCTGGTAGCGAACCTCGGCGGGTTCCGACGGACGGAATACTTCCAGGCCGACGGGGCGGAACGCGCCGCCGTCCAGGTCCGGTACTGACGGCGAGAGCACCACAAGGGAGGCCGGGTTGTTCGTCGAGTTCGCGGTGATCGCGGTGGCGGTGGCCGGCTGGTTCGCGGTGTACGGTGCCATCCGGTTCGCCACCCGACCGGCCAACCCGACACCGGCGCCGGCCACCATGGAACTCGGCGACGAACCACCGGCCCTGGTCAACCTGCTGGCCAACCGGTGGACGGTCACCGAGGACGCGGCCGAGGCTACCCTGCTCGATCTCGCGGCCCGTGGCTTCGTCGAGCTGCGCCAGCCGGGCGACGACCCGATGCGGACCACCCTGCATATGCCCGCCTCGCCGCCGGACGAGACCGGGCTGCGTCCGTACGAACGCCGGGTGCTGAACCGGGTGCGAGGGCTGGCCGCCGGCGGGGCGCTGCCGTTGACCGCCCTGACCTTCCGCGACCAGGGCCAGGCAAAGGCGTGGAACAGGCGGTTCCGCGCGGAGGTGGTCGACCACGCGCGGCAGGCCGGGTTGTCCCGGCGGCGCTTCGGCCCGAGGGTTACCGCGTTGCTGTCGGCCGCCGCCCTGGTCGCCGGGGTGTTCGTCTGGCTCGCCGTCACCAGCTACGGAGTGTCGCACTCGGCGGGGGGCATCCGGGGTATGGCCGCCGGGTTCTTCACTTTCGCGGTGCTGTCCAGCCTCGGCGCGGCCGCGCAGGGCGAGCGGGACACCCCCCGGGGCGCCGAGGTGGCGGCGCGGTGGCTGGGGGTGCGGGACTGGCTGCGGGGGCACGAGCAGTTCGATGATCTGCCCCCGGCCTCGGTGGCGATCTGGGACCGGTACCTAGGCTACGGCGCGGCCCTGGGCGCCACCCACCTGACCAGCGCGGTCCTGGACCTGGGCATGGGCGATCGGAAGCTGGTCTGGTCCTCGTACGGGGGCACCTGGCACCGGGTCCGGGTCCGCTACCCCCAGCGGACCCACCAGGGTCGCACCCTGCCGGGACTGCTGCTCAGAGCGGTGATCCCCGGCGGGGTGGCGTTCTTCGTGCTGAGACTCTTCGGCCCGGTGGCCGATCCCACCCCGACCAGCGACTATCCCGGCTCCCGAGCCTTCTCCATGGTCATCTTCGGCCTGGTCGTGGTGGCGGGGCTGATGCTGGCCCGGGCCGTCTACACGGTGGTGCGCGGGGTGGTGGACCTGTTCACCGAACGCACCATCACCGGCGAGGTGCTCTGGGTGCAGGTGTGGAAGTCGACCTCCCAGGGGGAGAACATGCCGTCCCGGCCCTGGCTGTACCACCTGGCGGTGGACGACGGCCGCGGAGATCGGACCACCGCCTGGGGGCTGCCGAGTCAGTGGGCCGGTCAGTGCCACGACGGGGACATCGTGACCATCCGGGTGCGGCCCTGGTCCCGACGGGTGGTCGGGTTCGCGGTGGTGGGCCACGGTCGGTCCCGGAACCTGGCCGAACCGGTCACCCACCCCAGCGAGATGTCGGCCGCGACCGGTGCCGAATCGCCGGCGTACCTGATCACCCCGGAGGAGATCGGCGAGGCGCTGGGCCTGGCGGTGCACGCCCCCGAGGCGGTCGACCTGCCCGGCCCGGTCAGCGGGGTGCAGTTCCGGGCGGCCGGGGACGGCCAGCCGGTGCTGACCATCCAGGCGGTCTCCGGCACGGCGGCGGAGTGGATCTGGCGGATCAACACCCGAGGTCAGGAAGTGCCCGGGGTGGGCGACGGGGCGTACCTGCGCGGCGAGCGGGCCGTGCTGCGCCTGGGTGACCGTACGCTGCTGGTGACCCTGCTCGGTGCCGCCCGGTCCAGGACGGCCAGCCTGCCGTGGCTGCTGACCCAGGCCGCCACCCGGTCCTCGGCGGGCCGACCGGAGACCACCGGCTGACCGGGGTCATTCGGCAGTCGCCGGTCCACAGAGGGTCACCCCCCGCGAGGTCTGCCAGTAGAGCACCTCCCGACCGGATCGGCGCTTGGTCACCAGACCGGAGTCGAGCAGCACCCGCAGGTGGTCGCCGACCGAGCCCAGGGACAGCCCGGTGACCGAGGCCAGCTGCGAGGTGCTCAGCGGGGTGGTCAGCCGGACCAGGATGGCCGCCCGGTTCGCCCCGATCAGCCGGTCCAGCCCTTCCGGCACCGGTGGGGTGGTCTCGGCGAGGATGCCGGTGGCCGGGTAGACCATGCCGAACCGGGTAGGTTGGTCCCACAGCACCCAGCCCCGAACGCAGTGGGCCGGGACGAACACCAACTCCTCGGCCCGGTCGAGGGGCAGTGGTGCCGCCGGGTAGTCGTTGACCCGCAGGCAGCCGTCACCCAACCACCGCATCCCGGGGTTGAAGCCGGCCAGCACACCGGCCCACCCCTCGGCGCTCAGCCGGGCGGTGCGGGCCACGATGTCGGCCTGGAGCCGACGTCGGCGGTCCGGCCACTCCGGCCGTACGGTGTGCCCCCAGACCCAGTCCAGCAGGAACACCACCTCGGCGGTCAGCCCGTCGCCGGACAGGATCTCCGGTAGCGGGCCGGGCCGGGTAGCCCGCAGGTCCGCGCGGATCTGGTCGTCACCGCGTTCAGCGACGACGGCCAGTTCCTCGGCGAAGTCCGGTGCGGCCGTCGCGGGGGCCAGGGTGAGGAAGTCGGCCGTCCACCGTGGTTGGAAGGCCGCCGCCAGCACCGCCCGCAGGGTCGCCCGCCGCGCCAACATCTGTCGGTACGCCCCGAGGTGCGGCTGTCGCCAGGCGTGCTGCCAGGGACGGGCGGGGTGGTGCAGGGCCCGCAGCGCGGCGACCGTGTCCGTCATCGGCGAGACGACGAACCGGCTGCGCGCCAGCAGGTCCACCGGTACCCGCCAAATCGACATGTTTCGCCTCCAGCCGTAACTCTACGGGTACGCCCCGGACGCCACGAGGATCGTGCCGGTGAGGACCTACTCGGACCTGTTCGCCGTAGCCGAATTCCGCAACCTGTTCGTGGCCAACTGCGCCGGCATCGCCGCCCACACCACCTCGGCGCTGGCCCTGGGCTCGCTGACCTATGCCGCGACCGGCTCCGCCCTGCTCACCGCCCTGAGCATGTTCGGTGCACCCCTGGCGGGCGTGCTCGGCAGCCTGACCCTGCTCTCGGCGGCGGACAGCCTGCCGCCACGTCGGGCCCTGGGCCTGGCCGCGCTGGTCGCCCTCCTGGGGGCCGGACTGCAAACCCTGCCCGGGCTGCCGTTGTGGGCCCGGTTCGCGGTCATCCTGATCGTCGCGTACGTCGGATCGGTCACCGGGGGTGCCCGCTGGGCCCTGATCAACGACATCCTGCCCGCCGGTGGGTACGTGCTGGGCCGCTCGGCGATGAACGTCAGCGTCGGGGTCATGCAGATCGCCGGGTTCTCCGCCGGCGGGCTGCTGCTGGTGTGGCTGAGTCCGGACCAGGTGTTCGGAGTGGCCGTCCTGCTGCGGGCGGTGGCGCTCGCGGTCACCCGCCTCGGGCTCAGGGAACGTCCCGCGCGGGCCACCGGAACCGCCTCCACCCGCCGTACCCTGCGGGTCAACCGGCAACTGTGGCGGGACCCGGGCTGCCGCTCGCTCTACCTCAACCTGTGGCTGCCCAACGGTCTGGTGGTCGGCTGCGAGGCGCTGTTCCTGCCGTACGCGGGCCAACGGGCCGGTTTCCTCTTCGCCGCCGGGGCCCTCGGGATGCTCGCCGGTGACGTCCTGGTCGGACGCTTCCTCTCCCCGTCCGCGCGGGACCGGTGGGTGCTGCCCCTGCGGCTGCTGCTCCCGCTGCCGTACCTGGTCTTCCTGGTGCAGCCGGCGCTGCCGCTGGCGATGCTGGTCGCCCTGGTCGCCTCGGTGGGTTTCGCGGTCTCGCTGCCGTTGCAGGAGCGGCTGATCGCCCGGGCCCCGGCCGAGGCGCGGGGCCAGGTGCTGGGTCTGAATCACAACGGCACGATGACCGGGCAGGCGGTGTTCGCCGCCCTGGCCGGGGTGCTGGCCGACCTGGTGCCGACCCACCTGGCGGTGGCCGCCCTGGCCGGCTCCTCCCTGGTCATGACGGCCCTGCTCACCCCGGGCCTGCGCGGCACCCATCCGGTGTCGGCAGAGACTCCGGAGTCGACCGGACCCAGCCGGGTCGGGGGCGGGCCCGGATGAGGGCGGCCGATGTATTGACTTTCGTCATGCATGCAAAAAGATGTATGGGTCTTGGCTGAAGCTGTGCCGTCGTGAGGATGAACTGATGCGTCGTCTCCCCAGGACCCCCATCCGGGTCACCTCCGGGCTGCTAGCGCTCCTCCTGGCCACGGCGGTCGGAATCCTGGTCGGTGCGGCCCCGGCGGCGGCGCACGGCAGCCTGGCGATGTCCACCCCGAAGGCCGACGCCACCGTGACCGAGCCGCTGACCAGGGTGCAGCTCTACTTCACCGAACAGGTGGTACCGAACGCCCACTTCGCGGTCACCGCACCGGGTGGCATCCGGATCGACAACGGCTGGACCCAGGGGGAGCCCCGCCCACTGGACCAACCGGTGCGCGAGTACTTCCTGGTCGACGGCACCTTCCAACCCCGGGAGTACACCACCGGCTACCCGGCGGTGGTCAACCTGGCCCACCTGCCGGCGACCGGGCGGTACACGGTCAGCTACCTCTCCGTGGCCTCCGACGGGGAACCGGTACGCGGCACCCTGAGCTTCCGCTACACCGGGCCGGTGACCCCGGCCCCGGCCGGATGGCGCCCCCCGACCGATCAGCCGGACCCGGCCCTGGTGGCCGCCGTCGACCAGCACGGGCACGACGCCGAGCCCGCACCCGCCTCCGCCGTCCCACCGGCCTCGGCACCCCCGGCCGCCGCCCCGACGCCACCCGCCGAGGGCGGCCTGAGGGCCGGGGCCTGGACGGGGGTGGCGGTGGCGGTCGCCGTCGCCCTGATCGGCCTGCTCCTCTGGCGCCGCCCCACCCTGGCCGCCGGGTTGCTCCACCGCCCGAGCCGTACCGCTCCGGGTCGCCGCCCCGCCACCGGCTCCCGCCCCAAGGGAAAGAAGAAGACCACCGCTCGCTCCGGTGCGACCGCTCGCTCCGCTGCGGTGACCCCTCGTTCTGGCGCGACCGCTCGCTCCGGTCCGGCGACCGCAAAACCCGGGCGAGGCGGTACCGGGTCGGATCGGGGCATTACCGGGTCGGACCGGAGCGCTACCCGGTCGGATCGGGGCAGCACGGGCGAGGCCGGGGCGGCCGACCGAAGGGGTGCGTCTGTCGTCGCGGCGACCCGGCCCCGGCCGTCCGGCGACCCGGTCACCGTCGGCCTTCCGGCGGCTGCCGAGTCGGCGGCACCGGCGGAATCGTCGGCGTTGGCCGACGAACCCGTGCCCACCGACCGGTCCAGCAACCTCCGCCTGGCCCTGCTCGTGGGTGGGTTGGTGATCGCCCTGTTGGCCGGTTTCGGGCTGGGCCGGATCGGCGGCGGCGAGCAGCCCGGCAACACCGAGGCCCGGCCGGGGGACCCAGGGGTACCGGCCGGATCGGCCGTCGGCGGCGGGCACCAGCACCCCCCGGGCACCGGGGCACACACCCACCCCGGGGAGGACCAGGTGGCCGGGGCGGGGGTCAGCGCGGCCGGCTACACCCTGCAACCGGTGCAGCGGTCCCAACCCCCCGGCGTACGGGTGGACTACCAGTTCCGCATCGTCGACGGCAACCGGCAGCCGGTGACCGACTTCGCGGTCGTACACGACAAGCCTCTGCACCTCATCGTGATCGGCCGGGACCTCAGCGGCTACCAGCACCTGCACCCCAGCATGGGCGAGGACGGAGTCTGGCGGGTGCCCCTGGAGTTGCCCCGGGCCGGTGACTACCGCCTGTACGCCGACTTCTCCGTCACCACGGCTGACGGCCGGCAACTGCCGCTGGTGCTCGGGGTCGACCACCAGGTGCCGGGGGTCTACTCACCGGCACAGTTGCCCGCCCCGGCGCCCCAGGCCACCGCCGGGCCCTACACGGTGTCGATGGACGGTGCGCCGACCATCGGGCTGAGCGCACCGATCGTGCTCCGGGTGGCCGGTGCCGCCGGGCCCGCCGAGTTGCAGCCCTACCTCGGGGCGTACGGGCATCTGGTCGTGCTGCGGGAAGGGGACCTGGGCTATGTGCACGTGCACCCGGAACCGGAGGTGGTCGACGGGGCGGTCACCTTCTGGCTGACCGTGCCGAGCCTCGGGCGGTACCGGGCCTTCTTCGACTTCCAGGTGGACGGCAAGGTGCACACCGCGGAGTTCACTCTGGACCTGAGCTGAGCAGATCCACTGTGGCAGCGAGCGGGCTGAGCACTGGGAGCGCTCACACCGGACCTTCCGGGAGATGTTGCTCGTAGATTTCGCCGAAGTGTCGATCAGGGTCTTGACGATCGTTGTTAGCGCTAACACCATAGGGGTCCCGTCACGCTCGCGTCTGGAGCCCGCCATGCACGTGCCCGTCGCCGCTGCCGCCGACCCCTGCCCCGACTCGTCTCGCCGCACCCCGCCGCTGCTGACGATCGTCCGCACCATGACTCGCCTGCTGCGCCGGATGCGGCCCGGTCGGCAGGGTCTGGGGGTGGCCACGGTCGGCACCCTGGTCGGCGCCGCCGCCCTGGTGCCCGGTGCCGCCGCCCACGCCGACCAGCCCTGGTCGCCCCGCTCGTCGTACACCTCGACGGATCGGGGCGACGGCACCTACACGGTGCCCCTGCTGCGCTCCGACGTGCCGGACATCAGTGTGGAACGGGTGCCGGCCGCTGAGAACGACGAGGGCCGGGACATCTACTACATGATCAGCACCACCATGCACCTGAGCCCGGGCGCGCCGATCATGAAGTCCTACGACCTGGTCAACTGGGAGATCGTCAACTACGTCTTCGACCGGGCCAGCATCGGCGACTCGTTCTCCCTACGCAACGGCCAGAACTCGTACGGGCAGGGCCAGTGGGCCTCCTCGCTGCGCTACCACGAGGGCATGTTCTATGTCGCCTTCAACACCAACAACCTGGGTGGGGCGTACATCTACCGCACGGACGACATCGAGAACGGGGCCTGGCAGCGTACGGCGTTGGGCCGGGGCCTGCACGACCCCTCCCTCTTCTTCGACCACGACGGTACGCCGTACATCTTCTACGGCAACGGCACCATCAGCGCGGTACGCCTCAACGCCGGGCTGACCGCCATCGTGGCCGACTACCCGAACGTGTTCAGCGCCAACGACTACGCCGGTCAGCCCTTCATCGGCGGCCTGTTCGAGGGCGCCCAGTTCTACTACATCGACGGCCAGTACTACGCCGTCATCATCACCTGGCCCTCCGGTCAGGGCCGCCAGGTGGTCATGCTCCGCTCACCGGAACTGCTCGGCCGGCACACCGCCCCGGGTGGGACGAACACCTGGCAGGCGCGCGGGGTGCTCAACTCCAACGGCTTCGCCCAGGGCAGCCTGGTGCCGATCGCCCGCCCCGGCGGCGCCACCGACTGGTACGGCATGTTCTTCCGGGACACCTTCCCGATCGGGCGGATCCCGGCCCTGATCCCCGCCACCTGGTCCGACGGCTGGCCGACCTTCGGCGACAACGGTGTGGTGCCGGTCGAGGGCGGGTTCGACAAGCCGATCCGGCTGAGCCCTGCGGAGGAGCTGTTCGAGCGGCAGAAGAGCATCGTGGTCTCGGACGACTTCGCCAACGACGCGCCGCACAAGGCGTACCTGGACGAGCAGTGGATCATTCCCACCCCGCCGGCCGTCGACGAGTCCCTGCTCGGGGTCGAACTGCTGACCAACCCCGGCTTCGAGTCCGAGGAGGTGTCGCCGTGGGCCGCGCAGTTCGGGGCGACCCTGACCCGGGACACCGCCGACCCGGCGACCGGCGCGGCGGCGCTGAAGGTCGGCAACCGTACCCTCAACGGCTCCGGCCCCCACCAGTACCTCGCCGGCAAGCTGCAGCACGGGGTCACCTACACCGTCTCCGCGAAGATCAAGTACACCTCGGGCCCGAACAGCGTCCGGTTCAACCTGGTCGCCGACTGGGGCTCCGGGGTGCAGGTGATGACCTTCGGCACCGTGCCGGCCGGAGAGTGGACCACCGTCACCGGCCAGTACACCCTGCCGGCCTCGGCGAACGTGAGCAACGTCAAGTTCGCCGTGGAGACCCCCTGGGCCAACCCCCAGCCGGCCTCCTCCAGCGTGGAATACCTCCTCGATGACGTGTCGATCGTCGGGCAGCGCTCCAGCATCGAACACCCCACCGAGGCGGAGATCCGGCCCAACGGGTCGCGGCTGGACATGGCCTGGGAGTGGAACCACGCCCCGGACAACCGGTACTGGTCGCTGACCGACCGGGAGGGCTGGCTGCGGCTGACCACCGGCAAGGTGGTGACCGGCGACTACGTCTACACCAAGCTGTCCAACCGGGCCGAGCTGGCCTGGTTCGAGGAGGCCCGCAACACCCTGTCCCAGCGGACCTTCGGCCCCCGACAGTCCGTCGAGACCAGGATGGACATCTCCCGGATGCGCGACGGGGATGTCGCCGGGCTGGCCGCCTACAACCGGGGCTTCTCGTACGTGGCCGTCAAGCGGGCCGGTGGGGTGAACACCCTGGGGGTGGTCAACCGGGGTCAGCCCTTCGCGGTCGACCTGGACCAGGCGACCCTGGAGAACTTCCTGCCCGGCACGACCGTCGCGCTCGGTGAGGCCACCGAGGTGCACCTCAAGGCCGACCTGGACTTCGCCGCGCCGACCGGGCAGCTCTGGACCACCTTCCACTACAGCCTGGACGGGCTGACCTGGACCCAGTTGGGCACCCGGGTCGGTCCGCAGGTCCTGGACGGCAGCCTCGCCCACTTCATGGGTCACCGGGTCGGCCTGTTCAACTACGCCACCCAGCAGACCGGCGGGCAGGTCGACTTCGACCACTTCCTGCTCAGTGACACCCTCACCGCCCAGAACCGGCCCCTGGACACCACCGCCCTGGACGCGGCCATCGCCCACGCCGGCACCCTGGACCAGGCGCAGTACCCGGCCGAGGCCTGGGCCGCGATGCGGGCCGCCCTGGCCGCCGCGACCACGGCCCGGGCCGGTGAGTTCGGCACCCAGAACCAGATCGACGCGCCGGAACGGGCCCTGAGCTACCAGCTCGCCCGGCTGGGGGTGCTGCGGGACGCCGCCGAGGTGCCGGTCACCGTCAGCGCGCAGACCCGGTGCGTCGCCGGCAAGGCGTACCTGGCGGTGCAGGCCCGCAACGACCACGACGGTCCGGTCGAGGTGGTCGTGGAGACCGCGTACGGCCAGCGCAGCTTCCCGGCCGTCGCCCCGGGCGCCAACGCCTTCCAGCAGTTCACCACCCGGGCGACCGCCATACCGGCCGGTACGGCGACCTTCCGGGTCACCGGCACGGTCGAGGGTCGGACGGTGACCACCGTCCGCACCGCGGAGCACGCCGCCACCACCTGCGGCGGCTGACCCCCTGAGCTGCCCCGGGGCCGGACCCACGCCGGCCCCGGGGCCCCCGTCCCATGTGAAGGAGGGCATTTGTGACACCCCATCTGCGAAGGGTGGCCCGTCGCCGGGTCGCCGCGGTCGCGGCGGCCGGCCTGCTGCTGGCCGGTTTCGTGTCCGCGGCACCGGTCCAGGCCGCCGAGGCCGATCTCATCGTCAACGGCGGCTTCGAGCAGGGGCTGACCGGCTGGTTCGTCAACAACGGCAACGCCACCGACGCCGCGACCCTGACCCCCACCAGCGACGCCTACTCCGGATCGAGCGCGGTGCACGTCACCGACCGGGCCACCACCGGCTCCGGCCCGATGCAGGACCTCTCCGGCAAGGTGCAGGCCGGGCAGACCTACGCGCTGAGCGCCCGGATCAGGTACGACAACCCGCAGTCCCCGGCGACGAAGCAGTTCTTCGCCACCATGCACTACGGCGGCGGCACCTACACCAACCTGGTCAGCGTGACCGCCACCCGGGGTCAGTGGGCGCACTTCAACGGGCAGTTCACCATCCCGGCCGGGCAGGGGGTGTCCACCGCGCGGCTGTTCTTCGAGACCCCCTGGACCAGCGACCCGTCCAGCGACCCGGACCTGCACCTGATGGACTTCACCCTCGACGAGGTCTCCGTGGTCGGCGCCCCGCCGCCCCCGCCCGCCTCGAAGACCATCGAGGTGGTGGGCAAGCTGCCCGGTGAACACAACCCCTTGATCGGGCACAAGTTCGGTGCCGACGGGTACGGCTTCGTCCACGACGGCCGGGTGTACATGTACATGACCAACGACACCCAGGGGTACGCCCCGAACCCCACCACCGGGGTCTCGCCGGGCATCAACTACGGCGACATCAACCAGATCACCGTGATCTCCACGACGGACATGGTCAACTGGACCGACCACGGTGAGGTCCCGGTCGCCGGCCCCAACGGTGTCGCGCCGTTCACCAACAACTCGTGGGCGCCCGGCATGGCCAAGAAGGTCGTCGACGGCCAGGAGAAGTTCTTCCTCTACTACGCCAACGGCGGCGGCTCCAGCAACGTGATCACGGGTGCCTCGCCGGTCGGCCCGTGGACCAGTGAGCGCACCAGCACCCTGATCGACGGTCGTACCCCCGGTGCCGAGGCGGTCGCCTGGAAGTTCGACCCGGCGCCCTTCGTCGACACCGACGGCGAGCCGTACCTCTACTTCGGTGGGGGTCCCGCCTCGACCAGCATGCCGGCGGCCGAGCGGTTCAACAATCCGAAGAACCTGCGCGCGATCAAGCTGGGCGACGACATGGTGTCGACCGAGGGCACCGCGGCTGTGGTGGACGCCCCGGTGGCCTTCGAGGCCGCCCAGGTGTTCAAGCGCGACGGCAAGTACTACCTGTCGTACTCCTCGCACTTCGGCGGTAGTGACTTCGGGGGCAACCAGACCCCGCTGCCCGGCTACCCCGGCGGCGGTCAGATCGGCTACATGATCTCCGACGACCCGATGTCCTGGCCCAAGGAGACCTACGCCGGGGTGCTGTTCCCCAACCAGTCGCAGTTCTTCGGCACCGGCACCGGCGGCAACAACCACCAGTCGGTCTTCGAGTACGAGGGCAAGTACTACTTCACCTACCACGCCCCGACCCTGAACAAGCGGATCAACGGCAACACCACCCAGGGCTACCGCAGCCCGCACATCCAGGAACTGGCCTTCAACCCCGACGGCACCATCCAGCAGGTGGTCGGCACCTACGCCGGGGTCGAGCAGGTCCGGGACTTCGACCCGTACCGGGTGTTCGAGGCGGAGACCTTCGGCTGGAGCAAGGGCATCGCCACCGCCAAGGTCGACGGCGGCTCCGCCGAGTTCGGTGGCTCCGCCCCGAACCTGGTGGTCCACGACATCGACAACGGGGACTGGACGGCCCTGTCCTCGGTGAACTTCGGCTCCGGCGCCGACCGGGTGACCGCCAGGGTGCGCCCGCTGGCAGCCGGTGGCCAGATCCAGGTGCGCCTCGACGAGGTAGCCGGGCCGGTCGTGGCGACCATCCCGGTGGAGGGGACCCTCGGCGAGTGGACGGAGCTGACCGCCTCCCTGGAGGGGGTCTCCGGGGTGCACGACCTCTACTTCACCTTCAGCGGTGCCGCCGGGGCCGACCTGTTCGAACTGGACACCTGGCAGTTCACCGCCGCCACCGACCAGCTGCCGGTGACCGCCACCGCGCAGACCCGGTGCATCGGCGCGAACGTGTACCTGGCGGTGCAGGCCCGCAACGACCACGACGGGCCGGTCGACATCGAGTTGGAGACCGCCCACGGCAAGCGCACGGTCTCCGGGGTGGCCGCCGGGGCCAACGCGTACCAGCAGTTCAACACCCGCACCGCTACCCTCACGGCCGGATCGGTGACGGTCCGGGTCACCGGCTCGATCGAGGGCCGGACCGTGACCACGACCCACACCGTCCCGCACTCGGGCGCCACCTGCGGCGCCTGACCGACCCTCGGGCAGAAACGGAGCATTGAATGGACACAGGCAAACGCGGGCGGCTGCTGGCCGCCGGTGCCGCCGGCACCCTGCTGGTCGGCGCGGTGGCGCTGGCCGGGCCGGCCCACGCCGAGCCGGGTGACGAGACCGGGGTGGAGGTGACCGTCGAGATCGAGGAGATCCGGCAGCCGGGTGTCCTCGCCATGTCGGTCGCCGCCGACTCGGTGGCGTTGTCCGAGGACGGGTCGACGCTGCTGGTGCGTCAGTTCACCGGCACCCTGCCGACGGTGACGGTCACGGACACCCGTACGGCCGACGAGGTGCCGGCCGGTGCCGCGTGGGCGGTGCTGGGCAGCGCTACCGATTTCGTCGGTGACGCCGACCAGGCCCCGATCGGTGCCGGGCACCTGGGTTGGCAGCCGAAGCTGATCGACGGTGGGGACACCGGCCTGGTCAGCGAGGGTGAAGAGGTCGTCACCGTCCTGGACGAGCCGACTCAGCCGGGTAACAACGTGGGTCTGGTCGACCAGGAGCTGCTGGTGTCGACCTTCGACTCGGGTGCGGTGACGCCGGGGGCCTACACGGTGGATGCGGACCTGTTCCTGCGTACCCCGGCGGATGTCGCCGCGGGTGCGTACACCTCGACCCTGACCCTGTCCCTGTTCGAGTAGCAACGGCCGTGGGGGCCGCTCGGTGCGGGCGGCCTCCACATCCGGTGCGGGATCGACGAAACCAACCCGTGCGCGGCTACGTCAGATCGGCATGACAACCACACGCTACGGGCGACTGGCCGTCGTTCCCCTGCTGTTGCTGGCGTCGGCGGCCTGCGGGCAGCAGGCCGCCGACGGTGCCGGGGACTCCGGCGCTCCCGAGAAGTCCTACTCCGCCGACGCCGTGGTGTTCCGGATGGACCACGTCGGCGGGTTCACCACCCCGGCCATGCTGGCCACCCGACTGCCCGCGATCAGCGTCTACGGCGACGGACGGGTGATCACCCAGGGGCCGGTCAACCTGGTCTATCCCGGTCCGGCCCTGCCCAACCTCCAGGTCGGCACAATCAGCACCGATGAGCTGGAGAACCTGATCAAGGCGGCCCGGGAGGCCGGGGTGGGTAAGGTCAGCGACCTGGGCAGCCCGCCGGTCGCCGACGTCCCCGCGACCCGGTTCACCATCTTCGACGGGACCAGCACCGAGCAGTTGGAGGTGCAGGCGTTGGACATGGGCGCCGAGCCCGGCGCCGACCCCGGCCAGGGGGTGACCGCCGAGCAGCAGGCCGCCCGGGACAAGCTACGGGCCTTCGCCGAGTCCCTGACCACGGAAACCGGCCCGCTGGGCAAGGCGACCACGGACACCCAGGCGTACGCGCCGACCGCCGTCGCCGCCGTCGCCGAGGACTACGTGACCAACTCCGAGGTCGGCGACCAGCCCGAGGCGGCCTGGCCGGGCCCGGCGCTGCCCGGCGCCGAGCTGAGCAAGGACCTGGGCCTGAGCTGCGTCACCGCCACCGGCGATCAGGCCAAGCAGGTGCTGGCCGCCGCCGCCAGCGCCAACACGGCCACCCCCTGGGTCTCCGAGGGCAAGCAGTGGACGGTCCACCTGCGGCCGCTGCTGCCGGACGAGACCGACTGCGGCGACCTGGCCAGCAAGCGCTGACCCGGCGCCCGGGCGGTCGGGCGCTGACCCGGCCGCCCGTGGCACGCTGCACTAGGCTGCACCGCGATGAACCCGCCCGCGCGCATCCTGGTCTACGGGGTCCACGGCTCCGGCAAGTCCACCCTGGCTCACCGGCTGGCCGAACGGCTGGGGTTGCCCTGGCACCCGGTCGACGACCTGCTCTGGGAGCCGGGCTGGGTGGAGGTGCCGGTCGCCGTGCAGCGCAGCCGGATCGAGGCGATCTGCCGGCGCGATCGGTGGATCCTCGACGGGGCCTACCACGGCTGGCGGGACGTACCCCTGTCCCGCGCCGACCTGGTGATCGGTCTGGACTATCCGCGTGGGCTGTCCTTCCGCTGGCTGCTGCGGCGCACCCTGCGCCGACTCTCCACCGGGGAGGTGATCTGCAACGGCAACCGGGAGTCGCTGGGCAGCGTGCTGGGCTGGGACTCCGTGCTGCGCTGGCACCTCACCGGGTACAGCCGGGAACGACGCCGGATGCGGGCCTGGCAGCAGGACCCGGCCGGGCCCCCGGTGCTGCTGTTCGACACCCCGCAGGCCTTGGAGCACTGGCTGGCCGGCCTGCCCCGGTAGGCCGGCCCACGCTCACAGCCGGCGTTCCCGGGCCACACTGATCGCCTGCGCCCGGTCGACGACCTGAAGCTTGGCGAAGATGTTGGAGACGTGGTTGCGCACGGTCTTGGTGCTCAGCCCCAGCCGGGTGGCGATCTGCGGATTGGTCAGGTGCTCGGCGATCAGGGTGAGGATCTCCCGCTCCCGGGTGGTGAGTTCCGGGAAGGCCGGCTCGTTGCGGGCCAGCCCGGCGAAGTACCCCATCAGCCGGGTGGCGATCGCCGGACCGAAGATCGCCTCACCGTCGGCCACCACCCGTACCGAACGGATGATCTCCTGACGGCGGGCCCCCTTGAGGACGTAACCCCGGGCCCCCGCCCGCAGGGCGGCGAAGACCGAATCGTCGTCGTCGGCCATGGACAGGATCAACACCCGGGCGTGCGGACTCATCCGCACCAGCCGTTGCGTGGTGGCGATGCCGCCGATGCCGGGCATGGTCAGATCCAGCAGCACCACGTCGGGCTGGAGGCGAGCCAACACGGCCAGCGCCTCCTCGCCGCTGGCGGCCTCACCACACACCTCGATGTCGCCGCTGGTGGCCAGCAACGCCCGCAGCCCCGTCCGGAACGGCGCGTGATCATCGACCAGCAGTACCCGGATCTGATCCATCGGTCCCCTTCGTGCCGGTGAGCAGGGTAGCGGTGACCTCGGTACCACCACCCAGGGTGGAGGTGACCACACAGGAACCGCCGAGTTCCTCGGCCCGTTCCCGCATCGAGTGCATACCGACGCCGTCCGGTCGGCCCGGCTGGCGGCCACATCCGTCGTCGCGTACCTGAAGGTGCAGCAGGTCCGCCTCCACCCACAGCCGCAGCTCCACCCGGTCGGCCCGGGCGTGCCGGCGGGCGTTGTTCAACGCCTCCACCGCGATCAGGTACGCCGCCACCTCGGCGGCGGCCGACAGCGCCGGCAGGGCCGCCGGGACCTCCAGGAGTACCTGCGGCCCGTCGGAGGGGCCGGTGGCGATGTGCGACCGCAGCGCCGCCGCCAGGTCCATGGTGTCCAGGGCGGGAGGGCGCAGACCGTGGACCAGCCGTCGTACCTCGGCCACCGCGGTACGGGCGTCGACCACGATCTCCTCCAGCAGCCGCTGCGCCGGGGCACCCGGCCCGAGTTCCTGAGCCGCCTCCGCGCGCATGGTCAACCCGGCCAGGGTAGGCCCCAGGCCGTCGTGCAGGTCCCGCCGCAACCGCCGACGTTCCTCCTCCCGGGCCAGCACCAACTGTTCCCGGGACCGTTGCAGGTCGGCGGCGAGGGACTGGGCCCGGTCGAGAGCCCGGACCGCCTGCACGGCCACCCCGATGTGCCGGGCCAGATCCCGCAGCAGCCGCAGTTCCCGGGCGCCCAGGGTGCTCTCCCCGGCCCGGGGACCGAGCAGCAGGTGTCCCACCGGCGTACCGGCGGACAACGGCAGCCGCACCGGCTCGGCGGGGGGCGCCCCCAGCCGGTACGACCACCCGTCCACGGTGGCGATTTCCACGTACGACAGTTGCAGCGCCTCGCGGACGGTGGCGGTGCTGGTGGCCAGTACGGCGGCGGCGTCCTGGGTCTGCTCCAGCCGCTGCCCCAGCCGGGCCAGGACCGCGTACGGGTCGTCCCGTTCGCCGTACACCAGCAGGTTCACCCGCCGTTGCAGCCAGTGCCGCACCGGGGCTACCAGCAGGGCGGCCACCGCCGCCCCGACGAAGGAGACCGGCAGGCTGGCCGAGGTGCCGAAACCGGCCCCGAGTAGCCCGACGACCAGCACGTAGGTGCCCCCCACGACGGTCGACAGGGCGACGAACACCGCAGTCCGGCTGATCAGCAGATCGATGTCGAACAGCCGGTGCCGCCGGATGGCGATGCCGATCGCGATCGGGATCAGGGCACCACTGATCCCACCGGCCAGGTCCCAGAACACGTTGCCGTACGGGAAGGGCCCGGGTCGCCCGTCGGTCAACCCGGCCACCAGCCGGGCGGCCACCACCGCGACCGCCAGGGCCACCGCGTACCCGAGCCACTTGACCTGCTGGCGGCGTACCCCGTGGGCCCGGCGGGCCTGCCAGGTCAGGGTGGCGCCGGCCGCCAGGAAGACCAGGGCGCTGGTCAGGGTGGCCACCCCGGCGGTCAGATCGGCCACCGGCTGCCAACCCGGGACCCCCAGGGGGTTGACCGCGCCGACCGGTGCCACCTGTTCGTTGGCCCCGGGCCGCAGGGCCCCGGTGACCATCGCCGCCGCCCCGGTGACCAGCACCGCCCAGATCGCCGGCCGCCACCTCGGCGAGGGCGGCCGACCGTCCGGGAAGAAGACCGGGATCAGGGCCAACGCCGCGTTGCCGGGCACCCACAGCCAGTTCTGCGGCCAGGCCAGGGCGGCGGCCATGGGCAGGGAGCCGGGCTCCACGACCAGGCCGTGTGCCGCGTACTGGCCGCAGGCCTCCTGCAGGGCGAAGCAGAAGGCGCTGGTCAGGGCCAGTACGCCGATCGGGTGCCCCGGGCGCGCTGCGGCGATCGTCGCCCCGACCACCGCACTGGCCACCACCAGGAACAGATGGGTGACATCGTTGACCGTGGCCCGGTTGAGCACGGCCAGGGCCATCGCGCAGGCGCACAGCAGCAGGGTGGTGACACACACCGGCCAGGCCGCCCGGCGTACCCAGCCGAGTCGGCGGTCCGTCGACACCTCGGCGGGGGTGTCGGCCGTACGGTGGCTGGTCATGGCCTCGCTGACACTAGCGGCTGCATCCGTTGCGGTGGATCGGACGACCGGCCCGGCACCTCGTACCTGATGCCGAGCCGACCGATGCGGTTCCGGGGGCGGCACGGTCAGTTCCGGGCGGGCCGGCTACCCTGACCGACCGCCAGGGCCAGTCCGGCCACGATCGTCCAGATTCCGGCCGGCACCAGCGCGATGTACTGCACCGGGGCCAGTTGGGTGGCCGCGATCAGTACGGCGATCACCGCGCTGAAGACCGCGAACCAGCGGCTCACCGAACCATGCCGCAGCCCACCGACCGCCACCGCACTGGCGCTCAGCCCGATGCCGCCCCACAGCCAGGTCATGGTGGCGACGATGGTCAACTGCGGGGCGATCACGTCCGGGTCGTACTGTTCGGCCGAGCCCAGGGCGAAGAACAGCTCCGTCGAGATGCCGCCGCCGACCAGCAGCCCGACCAGCACCAGCCCGACCCCGGTCGCGGCCAGGGTCGGCACCAGACTGTCGGCCGGTTCCTGGGCCGCCAGGTACCGCCGCAGCCCGGCGGCGAAGACCGCCAGGCAGACGATGGCCACCACGGTCACCACCTGGTGTGCCCAGACATGCCCGGTGCGCTCGGTCAGGGTGGCGACGTACTCGGCGTTGTCGCCCCGGAACTGCTCGGCGGGTTCGGTGAGGGTGGCCGTGGTGAAGATGCCGACCAGGCCGACCAGGCCGCCGACCGCGCCGGAGAGGGCCCAGGCCCGTCTCGGGCGTACGGCCTGCGGTGGCATCCCGGTCGGGCCGGTCGGTGTCGTGGCGGGATACATGGGTGGTCGCCTCCTCGGTCGGTGAACCTCTTCGGCACCGACCCTGTCGCCCGACCGACCCGGCCCACATGTGTCATTCCGTCCCGACCGACCGGGATTTCCCCGGGACACCCGCTGGATCGGGGTTCGGAGTGACCGAATCGACGCTCGATTCTGCCCGGGAACGGCCTTTTATCGCCGAATGCCCGAGACTTCTTCTTGACTCATTCCAGAAAAGCGGCAAGACTGCACGGCATGCCGACGCCCGAGGATCTCGAACAGCTGCTGCGTGACGCGGCGCTGCGCGTGACCCGTCCCCGGGTGGCGGTGCTGAAGGCGGTGTACGCGCAGCCGCACGCCGACACCGAGTCGATCATCAAAGCGGTCCGGCAGGACCTGCCCGGCGTCTCCCACCAGGCCGTCTACGACGTGCTCCGGGCGCTGACCGGGGCGGCCCTGGTACGACGCATCGAACCACCCGGTTCGGTGGCCCGGTACGAGTCGCGGGTCGGTGACAACCACCACCACGCGGTGTGCCGGTCCTGTGGCCTGATCGTCGATGTGGACTGCGTCGTCGGAGCGGCGCCCTGCCTCACCGCCTCCGACGACAACCACTTCGAGATCGACGAGGCCGAGGTCATCTACTGGGGCCGGTGCCCGGACTGTTCGACCGCCCAGATTTCCTGAACCACCCGTTCCCGCAATCCTGGAAGGATCCCCGTGGCTGAGAAGCACGACGCAGTCGTAGGAGACATGCAATCGGAGGAGAGCGAGGGTCGCTGCCCGGTCACGTCCGCGCGCGCTCCGCACCCCACCCAGGGCGGGGGGAACCGCGAGTGGTGGCCGAACCGGCTCAACCTGAAGATCCTCGCGAAGAACCCCGCGGTGGCCAACCCCCTCGGTGTGGACTTCGACTACGCCGAGGCGTTCAAGAGCCTGGACCTGCCCGCCGTCAAGCGGGACATCGCCGAGGTGCTGACCACCTCGCAGGACTGGTGGCCGGCCGACTACGGCCACTACGGCCCGTTCATCATCCGGATGGCGTGGCACAGCGCGGGCACCTACCGCATCAGTGACGGCCGTGGTGGCGCCGGCGCCGGCCAGCAGCGCTTCGCCCCGCTGAACAGCTGGCCGGACAACGCCAACCTGGACAAGGCCCGCCGCCTGCTCTGGCCGGTCAAGAAGAAGTACGGCAAGAACCTCTCCTGGGCCGACCTGATGATCCTCGCCGGCAACGTGGCCCTGGAGACGATGGGCTTCGAGACCTTCGGCTTCGCCGGTGGTCGGGCCGACGTGTGGGAGCCCGACGAGGACGTCTACTGGGGCCCGGAGTCCACCTGGCTCGGCGACGAGCGCTACACCGGTGAGCGGGAGCTGGAGAACCCCCTGGCCGCGGTGCAGATGGGTCTGATCTACGTCAACCCGGAGGGCCCGCACGGCAGCGGTGACCCCCTCGCTGCGGCCCGGGACATCCGGGAGACCTTCCGCCGGATGGCGATGAACGACGAGGAGACCGTCGCCCTGATCGCCGGTGGGCACACCTTCGGCAAGACCCACGGCGCGGCCGACCCGAACAAGTACGTCGGCCCCGAGCCCGAGGGCGCCTCCCTGGAGGAGCAGGGCCTGGGCTGGCGGAACACCTTCGGCACCGGCAACGCCGGTGACACCATCACCAGCGGCCTCGAAGGCGCCTGGACGAACACCCCGATCGCCTGGGACAACAGCTTCTTCGAGATCCTCTTCGGCTACGAGTGGGAGCAGACCCGCAGCCCCGCCGGAGCGATCCAGTGGAAGCCGAAGGACGGCGCCGGCGCCGGCACCGTCCCGGACGCCCACGACCCGACCCGCAGCCACGCCCCGACCATGCTCACCACCGACCTGTCCCTGCGGGTCGACCCGATCTACGAGCAGATCTCGCGGCGGTTCCTGGCCAACCCGCAGGAGTTCGCGGACGCCTTCGCCCGGGCCTGGTTCAAGCTGACCCACCGGGACATGGGCCCGATCCAGCGCTACCTCGGCCCGGAGGTTCCCAGCGAGACCCTGATCTGGCAGGACCCGATCCCGGCGGTGACCCACGAGCTGGTCGACGCCGAGGACATCGCCGCCCTCAAGCGCCAGATCCTCGACTCCGGGCTCTCCGTGGCCCAGCTGGTCTCCACCGCCTGGGCGTCGGCCTCGACCTTCCGGGGTAGCGACAAGCGGGGTGGCGCCAACGGTGCCCGGATCCGCCTCGAGCCGCAGAACGGCTGGGAGGTCAACAACCCCGACGAGCTGGCCCAGGTGCTGCGCACCCTGGAGGGCATCCAGGCCTCCTTCAACGCCGCCCAGACCGGTGGCAAGCAGATCTCGCTGGCCGACCTGATCGTGCTCGCCGGCTCCGCCGCCGTCGAGAAGGCCGCCCGCGAGGCCGGGGTCGAGGTCGAGGTGCCGTTCACCGCCGGGCGTGCGGACGCCACCCAGGAGCAGACCGATGTGGAGTCCTTCGCGGCGATGGAGCCCACCGCCGACGGGTTCCGCAACTACCTCGGCAAGGGCAACCGCCTGCCGGCCGAGTTCCTGCTGATCGACAAGGCCAACCTGCTGAACCTCAGCGCGCCCGAGATGACCGTGCTGGTCGGTGGCCTGCGGGTCCTCGGCGCGAACTACCAGCAGTCGAAGCTGGGTGTCTTCACCGCCACCCCGGGGCTGCTGACCAACGACTTCTTCGTCAACCTGCTCGACCTGGGCACGGCGTGGAAGTCGACCTCCGAGGACGCGAACACCTTCGAGGGCCGCGACCTCGCCACCGGTGAGGTCCGCTGGACCGGCACCCGCGCCGACCTGGTCTTCGGCTCGAACTCCGAGCTGCGTGCGCTGGCCGAGGTGTACGCCAGCGACGACGCCCGGGAGAAGTTCGTGCACGACTTCGTCGCCGCCTGGGCCAAGGTGATGGAGCTGGACCGCTTCGACCTGGCCTGATCCACCCTCGACGCCCAGGTCGGCCCGTCCCCCGGGCCGCCCTGGGCGTCACCCTTTCCGGTCCTGTGCTCCGAGAATGATCGGCGTGCCCAGCTCGGGTAGCGGCTCCAACCAGGCCAGGTGGCCGTCGGCGACGGCGATGGTCCGGCTACCGGCGGCGTCGGTGGCGGTCAGCCCGATGCCGGCCCGACCGGAGGGCGCGATGCGCTGATCGTCCTCCAGCGCGAGATGCAGCATCGGCCCGCCCGCAGCGAAGGCGGCCACCCCCGCGTCGAAGGCCGGACGGCGGTCGACGGGCACATGGATCCGGGTCGCGGTGTGCACCACCAGACGCGGCAGCCCGGCCGGAAGGCTGGCCGCTACCTCGGCACCGATCTCGGCGACGTCACCGCGTAGCACCCGCGGCGGATCGTCGGCCACCACCCGCATCGCCTCGGCCAGCAGCGCCGCCTGAGGCGCGTTCTCCGGCCACACCAGCGCGCGTAGCCAGGCCCGGTCCCCGGCGTCGGTGAGATCGGGCGGATCGAGATCGACCCCCACGACATCGGCGACGACCGGCAGTCGGGTGAGATCGGGCAGCAGCCGAGCCTCCGGAACCTCCACCCGGACGTGCACCCCCGAGGTAGGGTCGCCGACGGTGCTGTCGCCCACGCTGAAGGCGTACCGGTCGGCGCGCAGGTTCAGACCCGCACTGCACCCCACCTCGACGACGCAGACCGGCGCCCGCGTGACCGCGCGCAGCAGCGCCAACCCCAGCCGGGTCACCAGGGACCGTTGCACCTGGTTGGTCTGCACCAGCCGGGTGGCCAAAATCGCCGAGATCCGGTCGGCGTGCGCCAGGCAGAACCGGGTGAAGACCCGCCCGGTGTCCGCGTCGACCGCCCGGGCCCGCGCCCCGACGACCGACGGGTAGTACGCGGCGAGCGGATCGGTCACGCCGTCCAGCAGCAACTGGTGCACGGCCCCGAACAGGGCAAAGGTCGGCTGCTGCCCCGGCCGGGCACCCGCCGCCAACTCGACCAACGCCGGATCGTCCGCCACCACACCGAGCAGATGCCGGTACAGCGGCGAACTGTCGAACCCACGCGCCGCCCGAAACACCTCCGCCGTCCCCACACCCCCCATTCCCCGGACTCTATCGGACCCCTTAAATGAATCTTGGTACGAAACCGCCCCTCCGAGGGCGCTTGCATACCAAGATCTGCCTGCGGCCCTGTCGAGCTGATGGCGTGGGCGGATCGTGGTGACCGGCCAACCCCGTGGCGTCTCGGATGAGAGCGCAGACGGGTCAGCTCGACAGGGTCGCGACAGGGCTGGCTGGACCGGCCAGGTGGACCGACCGGGTCGCCGCTGCCGGGGTGCCTAGAGGTTGCGCTTGTTGAGCAGGCGGTTCGGGGTGCCGGAGAGGCTGCCGCCGACCACCCCGGCCGCGTGCGGGGTGGCCATCGAGGTGCCGTTCAGGCTCGAGGTGGTGGAGGTGGGGTACGTCGAGACGATCGCCGAGCCGGGAGCGTAGAGGTCGACACACGAGCCGGTGGAGGAGTAGCTGGCCCGGGCGTCGGTGTTGGTGCTGGCGGCGACCACCAGGGCGGCGGTGAGGTTGCGCGGCAGCCGGTCGCACGAGTTGCCGCCGGTGTTGCCGGCCGAGGCGGCCAGGAAGACCCCACTGTTCATCATGTTGGTCAGCGCGGTGGCCAGGGTGGAGCTGTAGGTGTAGTTCCAGGAGGCGTCGGCCACGGCCGGTTTGTTGGCGTTGCGGTCACCCAGTCGACCGCCCCGACCGCGGCGGACAGGGTGCCGCCACCGCCGCAGTTCAGCCACTTCACGCCGTACAGTCGGACGTTCTTGGCCACCCCGTGGCTGGCGCCCCCGATGGTGCCGGCCACGTGCGTGCCGTGGCCGTTGCAGTCGGTGTTGTTGTTGTCGATCGCGTTGTACGCGAAGGTGGCCCGCCCGCCGAAGTCGGGATGGTTGGCCTGGATGCCGCTGTCGATGACGTAGGCGTGCACCCCACTGCCGGTGGAGGTGTAGGTGTAGCTGCGCGACAGCGGCAGGCTGGTCTGGTCGATGCGGTCCAGACCCCAGGAGGGCGGGTTGCTCTGGGTGGCGTCGAGCACGTCGTACTGGATGATGTCGCGTTCGATGCTCAGCACGTCGGCGTTGTGCGACAGCTCGGCGAACATATAAGGCTGTGGATGTTACGAATCGGTGTCGGGTTTGCCGTCCGGTGTCACGAGCTTCCTGCCATGAGCCTGCCGTGCCTCGGTGAGCCCGGCGGCCTGCCGACTGAGCGCCTCTACCTGCTCGCGCAGTCGGCGTACGGCGTCCTCGTCGGCCCCCCGCACCGCCGTGACCTCGTCCAGCAGCCGGGTGTAGTCACTGGCCAGCCGCAGATACTCCGGTTGGGTCTGGATCCGGCGGCCCCCGAGTCGCTGCTCCAGGTCGACGATCTGCTGGGCCAACTCGGCCATGGCCGTGCTCAGGGCGGCCCGCCCGTCGGCGTACTCGGCACGCCGCGCCTGCCGGGCCTCGGCCAGCCGACCGGCCCGGCGCCCGAACAGCCAGAGGGTCGCCGCCCCGGCCAGGACACCCCCGACCGTCGCCCCGGCCAGCAGATAGCGCGGCAACGAGGGGCTGATGACCCGGGCCCCGTCGGGCACCGTGCCGGCCCGTACCAGCAGGTCGTAGTTGAGGGTGACCACCTTCAAGGCTTCCAGCGGCTGGTCGACGAAGAGGTCGACCCCCCGGCTGATCGTCATCTCCATCACCACCGCGCGACCGAAGTCCCGGCTGTCCCGCTGCGGGAAGCGGGAACATCCGTAGGTGTCCCAGTCCTGCTCGGCCCGGCTGATCGCCAGCACCAGGGTGCCGGAGGCGGCCCCCTCGGTCTCCTTGCAGGCCTCCCGCAGATCGTCGCCGGGGGCCATCAGCAGCACGACCAGCCGCCGGTTGCCGATGATCCGCTCCGCGGCGGGCTCGTCCAGGTCGACCCCCGGCGCGACATACACCGAGGAGGCGCGGACCTCCCGGGCGATCCGACCGTCGAAGATCCCACCGGACCACAACGCCCACCCGGCCAGCACCAGAGCGGCCAGCGAGGCAATCCCGAAGGTGCTGCCGAACAGGGTGCGGACACCTCGGCGGAGCATGGGGGTCACGACAACCGTCCCTGGAGGTAGTTGGCCGGTCGGTAGCTGGCGATGCCCACCACCCGGGCGGCCTCGTCCAGTTCGGTCGTCGCCTCGTCGAGCAACTCCCACACATGGCGGGCGGGCAGGCCCTCGTCCAGTGCCTGACGGGCGGCCTGAAGCTTGCCGATGCCTCGGGTCAGCGCCGGATCGCTGCGGGCGTCGGTCAGCAGCGACACCTCGACGGCCAGGGAGGTCAGCCCGGCCAGCCGAGCCGCGTCGGCGCCGTGGCGGGCCCGAGGCGGGCTCCCCAGCACCCCCGAGCGGCGCAGCGAACGGGCCGACAACACCAGGAACCCGGCCACGCAGAGGGTGAAGATCCAGGGCAGGGCCGGCAGGGCCACCCGCAACGGGTCCACCGGCCGGTACGGCAACGGCCGGTCGAACAGACCGGCGTACCGAACGTCCGTCACCTTGCCCAGGTAGACGCCGAGCAGGTTGAGCTGCGGATAGTCGTACCGGCTGAGTCGATCACCGAACTGGGCGTAGAAGCTGCCCGCGGCCAGGTCCGCGAACTCGGCCGCGGCCGGACCGTGGTACTCGATCCACCCGCCGTACAGCACCACGATCGGCTGGTCCGGGACGAGCCGGGTCAACGCCGGACCGTACGCCGGCAACGGCTTCCCGTACGGCTGGGCGGGCAGGGCGACGAACCAGGCCCCGTCCGGGAAGGCGGCCCGCACGGCCTGCTCCGGTACCCCGTCGAGGGTGGCGCCCCGGCCGACGTGCAGCCCTCGGGCGCGCAGGTCGGCCAGGACGGTGGCCACCTCCCGCTCGGAGGGGTCCCGCCACCGCAGGTCGTCGACCTCCGCCGGGGCCGGCACCTCCCGCAACCTGGCGATCAGGGCGATCAGCGCGTCGGTCACATCCCCGGTGGCGAACCGGGCCCGCCATCCGGCCAGGGTGTCCGGGGTGGCCACCAGGCCGCCGCCGCTGACCTGGGTACCGATCACCCGTACGGCGGCGTTGTCGACCTCGCGTACCCGCTCGCGGGCGGCCTCGTCCAGGCCGGGCGGTGCTACCAGGATCCGGATGTCGGCGTCCCCGATCGCCTCGCGTACCCGCTGCTCGTTCCAGCGGGCCACCGCACCGGGCAGCCGCACCACCGCATCGGCGGCCACCAGGGTGGTCATCTCCTGGGTGGAGGGCACGGTGACCTCACCCAACTCCCCGGCCGCGCCCTCCTCGACGCGCACCGGTGAGGAGGGTGACTGGCCGTAGCTGACCTCGACACTCTGCCGCTGGGCCAGCACGAACACCACCAGGATGATCACCGCCAGGGCGAGCAGCACCCACCGCAGCACGTACAGGTTCCGCAGGATCCGGCCGGTCACGACTGGCCCCGCCACAGCCGGTCGGCCTGCCGGGCGTGCTCCGTGGCCGCCTCAGCCGCCGCCGTACCGCCGCGCTCTGCGGCGAGCAGTTCGGCGCGGGCCAGCAGCCGGTCGGCCTCCGGCAGCCGTACGGCCGCAGCGTCCCGGCTGACCGTGGCGCTGTCGATGGCCGCCCGCGCCCTAGACCAGGCCACCCGGGTGGCTCGGGTGCGGTGCCGTAGGCGGGGCAGCAGGGTGGTGACGATCCCGGCGGTCAGCAGCAGTACGCCACCGACCGACCAGATCAGCAGGGATGGTGACATGCGCTCCCACCGTCCGAGGGGTTCGATACGGCTATCTGTCTAACCCAACGGCGCCGGCCCTGCCACGCCAGCCCCCACCCGACGGGGTGAAACGTGGGGTGGCCCACCTGGACCAGGCCGTCCCCACCGAGTGACCCGGGTTCCGCTTGTAGGAGATCTTGGACAGTTACCGTCGAAAATCGGCCGGAAACTGTCCAAGATCTCCTACATTTCGATGCCTTCGGGTGGGGCCGAGCCGGTGGGCAGGGAAGACGGACCATCGGGACGAATCCGTCCGCCCCGGCTGATCCGCAGCGAGTCGGGCGTCGTACGTTAGGAGAACCGAACGACGAACGCACCCTCGGTAGTCGCTGCCGAAAGGAAGGACAGCCCTATGCCCTCTGCCCGGATCGCCGACAACCTGGGCCACGCCCTGAACAGCCTGGTCGACCGGGTGCCGGGGGCACAGTTCGCGGTGGTGCTCTCGCCGGACGGCATCAGGCTGGGGGCCTCCCGGGGCATCGACGGCGAACTGGCCGAGCAGTTGTCCAGCATGGTCTGTGGGCTTCAGGCGTTGGGCACGGCCGCCGCCCGGGTGTGCGGCGAGGGTGAACTGCACCAGGTGGTGATCCAGATGTCCCGGGCCTTCCTGTTCCACGCCACCACCGGCAACGGGGCGATCCTCACCGTCGGTATCGACGGGGACGCCGAGGTGGGCGACATGGCGTACGAGGTGGCCATGTTCGTCGCCCAGGCAGGGGAGTACCTGCCGGTCTACCTGGAACCGGCAGTGGCCGAGGTCTAGCCGGTCACCCGTCGTACGGCGGGACCGGATCGGCCACCTGCCACAGTTCGGCCGGCAGGTGCGCGATCACGTCGTCGTACTCGTCCGCGGTGGTGGCCGTGCGGATGGTGTCCAGCACCGCCTGGATGCCGATCTCGGCCAGTTCCGGGTCGACGTCGGCCCGCCCGCTGACCCGCTCGACGAACACGTCGAGACCGAACCGCTCGGCGGCCTCATGGGGGGCGAAGGTGTACGCCCGCATTCCTTCCGGAAGCTGGTCGGCCAGGTCCCGGGCCTGTCCGCCGTCGATCCGCTCGGCCAGGGTGGTCAGGGTGGCCCGCGCGATGGCGGCCGCCTGTTCGGCCGACGCCCCGGTGCGGCGTGCCACGGAGTCGATGAACTCGTTGTCGTCCACCTCGCCGACCCCCTTCTCGCTGCGGATGTGCCGGGTACCCGCGCAGCAGCCCAGCAAACGGCGCCGCCGCCGACAGCGGCCAGCCCAACGGCGCCCCGCCGACAGCGGCCCAGCGCAAGGCGGCCGTAGGAGCGGATCTTCGGGGAGGACCTTGACGCATCGCGGGATATCGATACGATCTGCGCAATGCGACGGCCCCTCCGCCAGGTGCGGACGAACACCCCTGAGCCGACCGACCTCCACCCCGCATGGCTGCCGCCCGAGGTCTGGGCCGCCATCGGCGCCCGCCGGACCCTGATCTGTGGACAGGGCCTGCTCATCGACACCGTCCAGGCCGAGGTCGAGCAGGCCGCCGACCGGTACGGCGGCACCGCCCGGCGGATCACCGCCGAGGCCGACCTACCCCCGGCGGACCTGGTGCTGGCCCTGGCCGCCGACCTGCCCCGCCCCCGACCCGCGGACCCACCCCCGACCGACTCCAAGGCGACCGTGGCCGAGGCGGCCGAATCCAAGCCAGCCGCCCTCACCCCGACCGACTCCGAGGCGGCTGGGGTGTGGGCGGCGCTCGCCGGCGCCCGGGCGGAACTCGCCACAGCCGAGGCGCTGGGCGCGGAGGACTTCGTGGTGACCCGGCACCACGGGGTGACCGTGGTGGTGGCCGGCGCCCCGGCAGGGCTGCTGTACGGACTCTTCGAGGTGGTCCGGCTGGGGGAGTCCGCCTTCGGCCGGGGACACCGGGTACGGGTGTGTCGTCCGGTCATGGCCCGCCGGATGCTGGATCACTGGGACAACGTCGAGGTGCACCCCGTGATGGGGCAGGTGGAACGCGGCTACGCCGGTGGGTCGATCTTCTGGCGGGAGGGTGGGCCCCGGGGGGACCGGGACCGGGTCACCGCGTACGCCCGGTTGCTGGCGGCCTGTGGGATCAACGCCGTGGCGGTGAACAACGTCAACGTGCACGCCACCGAGGCGCGGCTGCTCACCGAGCGGCTCGACGACGTCGCCGAACTGGCCGACCTGCTGCGCCCGTACGGCATCGGGGTGCACCTGGCGGTGAGCTTCGCCGCCCCGGTCGTCGTCGGTGGCCTGCCCACCGCCGACCCCCTGGACCCGGCGGTACGCGCCTGGTGGGCCGAGACCACCTCGCGGGTGTACGACCGCATCCCGGACTTCGGCGGCTACCTGGTCAAGGCCGACTCGGAGGGCCAGCCGGGTCCGTTCAGCTACGGCCGGGACCACGCCGACGGGGCCAACCTGCTGGCCGAGGCCCTGGCGCCGCACGGCGGGGTGGTGCGCTGGCGGGCCTTCGTCTACAACCACCGGCAGGACTGGCGGGACCGCTCCACCGACCGGGCCCGCGCCGCCCACGACCACTTCGCGCCGCTGGACGGCCGGTTCCGGGACAACGTGATCGTGCAGGTCAAGCACGGGCCGATCGACTTCCAGACCCGGGAGCCGGTCTCCCCGGTGATCGCCGCGATGCCGCACACCCGGTTGGCGGTGGAGTTCCAGGTCACCCAGGAGTACACCGGCCAGCAGCGCCACGTCTGCTACCTGGCCCCCTGGTGGAGCGAGGTCCTGGGGTTCCGGCCCTGGGGCGACCAGGGGGGTACGGTCGCCGAGGTGGCGGCCGGTGGCGGGGGTCTGGTCGCGGTCTCCAATGTGGGCGACGACCGGTTCTGGACCGGGCATCCGCTGGCCCAGGCCAACCTGTACGCCTTTGGCCGGCTCTGCTGGAATCCCGGGCTGCGCCCCCAGGCGGTGCTGGACGAGTGGATCGACCTGACCTTCGCCCCGGACCGATGTGCCGATCCGGACCTGCTGCGGCGCACCCTGCACGAGATCATGGACGACTCCTGGCGCAGCTACGAGCGGTACACCGCCCCGTTGGGGGTGGGCTTCATGGTCCGGCCCGGTCACCACTACGGCCCCGACGTCGACGGGTACGAGTACACCCCCTGGGGCACGTACCACTTCGCCGACCGGGACGGGGTCGGGGTGGACCGGACCCGGGCCACCGGCACCGGCTTCACCGGCCAGTACCCCGCGCCCTGGTCCGAGGTGTACGAGTCGGTCGAGAGCTGCCCCGACGAGCTGCTGCTCTTCTTCCACCACGTGCCCTACGACCACCTGCTGCACAGCGGCAGGACGGTCATCCAGCACATCTACGACACCCACTTCGACGGCGTACGCGAGGTCGAGGCGATGTGCCGGCGCTGGGAGTGGCTGGCCCGGCTGGTCGACCCGGCGGTGCACGCCCGGGTCACCGAGCGGCTCAGGGAACAGTTGCGCTGTGCGCGGGAGTGGCGCGACCAGGTCAACGCCTACTTCCATCGCAAGTCCGGCATCCCCGACGCCCACGGCCGCACCCTGCACTGAGTCCGCGGCGGGAGCGTGTGGTGCTGGCTCCGGTCAGCGACATGGCGGTGGCTCAGCGGCGGGTGGCCAGGACCACTCCGGCCAGGCAGAGGGCGCCGCCGGCCAGGGCCAGGGGTGCCGGCACCTCGCCCAGCAGCATCCAGGACAACCCGACGGTCACCGGCGGGACCAGGTAGGTAGCGGCGGTGGTGCGACCCGCGGTCCAGCGGGACAGCACGTACCCCCAGGTCAGGAAGCCGATCGCGGTCGGGAACACCCCCAGGTACAGCATCCCCAGGGTGGCTCCCTGCGGCGCGGTGGCGAGTTCGTCGAGCAGGGCCGGTGCGAACGGCAGCAGGGCGATCGTGCCGGCCAGGGCCCCCAGCCAGGTCATGGTCACCGCCTCCACCCGGGCCAGCAGCCGCTTCTGAAGCAGTACCCCGAAGGCGTACAACACCGCGGAGAGCGCGGCCAGCGCCACCCCGAGTTGGTCGACGTGCCCGGTGAAGCCGGTGGCGGCGATCAGGGCCACGCCCACGAAGGCGACCGCCACCCCGACACCTAGCCGGCCGGTCAGCCGCTCGCCCAGGACGAGGGTCGCGGCCACCGCCACCAGGATGGGGGCGATCGCCACGAGCAGCGCCGCCGTCCCGGCGTCGACCAGCCGCTCCGCGGCATTCAGAGCCACGTTGTACCCGCCGAACCAGGCTGTTCCCCAGAGTGCTATGAGCCCCAGGGTTGCCCCTCGGGGCCAGCCGGTACGACCACCGGCGGGGCGAGCGCGGCGACCTCGGGCGGTCAGCGCCACGAAGGCGCTCAGCGCTATGGAGGCTGCCAGCATCCGGCCCAGGGCCATGGCTCCGGGGGAGTAGTCGTGCCCGGCGAACCTGATGCCGACGAAGGCCGAGGCCCACAGCAGCACCGTGATCGCGGCGGCGGCGATGACCGGCCAGGACGAGGGCTGGGTGGAGGGTCTCGGGCGCGGACGCTCGGCGGGGGAGGCGGTCTTCAGGCTGGTCATAGGCCGATTCTGGTCCGCTGGACAGTTAAGCACCAGCGACTGTTTCTTCACGACTCTTAAGTTTGCCTATATGGTTGGCGGGTGCTCGATGTCCACCGCCTCCGGATCTTCCGGTCCGTCGTGGCCTCCGGGTCCGTCCAGGCCGCCGCGGCCAACCTGGGCTACACCCCCTCCGCCGTCAGTCAGCACCTGACCGCCCTGCAACGCGAAACCGGCCTGGCCCTGTTCGCCCGAGCCGGCCGGGGGATGCGGCCCACCGCCGCCGGGCACGCCCTCGCCGCCGAGGCGGATCGGCTGCTGGCCCGGGTCGGCGAGGCGGAGTCACTGATCGCGGACCTGCGCGCCGGGCGCACCGGGGTGCTGTCCATCGCCTACTTCGCCTCCGTCGGCGCGGCCTGGATGCCACACGTGGTGCGGCGGATCATCACAGAGCTGCCCGGGGTACGGCTGGACCTGACCCTGCGCGAGGACATCCCGCCCGTCCGGGAGGAGCGCCCCGACCTCCAGTTGGTGGTGGCGCCCGCCGGCTTCGACCCCGGCTCGGGCTTCACCGCCCAGCACCTGGTCGACGATCCGTACGTCGCGGTGCTGCCGGCCGGGCACCGCCTCGCCGGCCGGGCGCAGGTGGAGTTGGCCGAACTGGCCGAGGACCGCTGGGTGGACAACGACTTCGCCCGGGGCTGGTGCCGGGCCAACCTCCTGGAGGCCTGCACCGCGGCGGGCTTCGCCCCGACCTTCGGGGTGGAGGCGCACGACTATCCGACCGCCCTGGCCTTCGTCGAGGCCGGCATCGGCCCGACGGTGCTTCCCGCCCTCGGCGCGGTGCGGCTGCCGCCGGGGGTGACCCGGGTCGGGCTGCTGCGTCCCACCCCGATCCGGTCGATCCACCTGGTGATCCACGACGCGGTGGAGCACACCCCGGCGGTGCGGATCGCCACAGCGGCCCTGCGGGAGGCCGTGGCCGCCGTACCCACCCGCTAGGTGAGGTCTGCGGCGGTGAACTCCTGGCGGATGATGCTGATCATCGGCTCGCCGCCCCGGACCAGGGCCAGCGCCAGCACCGAGGCCAGCGCGGCGAGGGCGGCCTCCGAGGCGACCAGGGTCAGCGCCGTCGCCGCTACCAGCAACAACCCCACCCCGATCACCACCACCGGGGTACGCAGCACGAAGTAGCCGGCCAGCCGGAGCACGTCGCGCAGCCGGAAGGTGAACAGGGAGGTGATCACCAGCGCGTTGATGCCGACCACGGCCACCCCGGCGGCGACCAGCACCAGGGGCACCACCCACCAGCGGGGCAGCCCCACCGCGGTCAGGTTGACCAGGTTGACGGCCAGCAGGGCCAGCCACATCAGCATCGGCACCCACACCAGCAGGGCCCCCAGCAGGTTCACCCGGTAGCCGCGCCAGAACAGTCGGGCCGGGTGCAGTTCGGTGAGGTCCAGGCGCTGGTGGTGCAGGGCGTACAGGGCGGCGGACAGGGCCGGGCCCAGGGGCACCGCGCAGACCGCGACCAGCGGCAGGTTGCTCACATGCCGTTCCAGGGCGAACAACGCGATCAGGCCGGGCGCCGCGCAGACCAGCAGCAGCACCTCGACCACCAGCAGGGTGTAGACCAGCGCGGCCACCCGGGACAGTGGCCCGGCACCGAACTCGCGTCGGTTCGCCGTACTCACGAGATCCCCGAGGGGGATACGGCGAGGGTGGTCGGCATCGGTTCCTCATCCTTCGCGGGGTGCGGGGCCGGTCCGACGAACGCCGGACCGGCCCCCACCTCAGTTGCCCCGGTCGCGGTAGCGCTCGTACGCCTTGTTGACCGTGTCCAGGTAGGCGTCCATGTTCTTGCTCTTCAGCTCGTTGACGTAGGTGTCCCACTGGGCGAGGTCACGCTGGCCCAGGGCGAACTGCAACGTGGCCTGGTAGACGTGGTCCTTGAGCGGGGTCTCCCAGAGCGACACCTGCTCCCGCTCCTCGTCGGTCAGCGGGTACGGCGGCGGCGGCGACTTGGGCGTACGGGCGTTCATCACCTTCTGGAACTCCTGCTCCTCCGGGGAGAAGAACGCCTGCACCAGTTCGGGTTTGCCGCCGTAGGCGAACACCCCGTTGGCGAAGCCGAAGTCCTTCTGCAGGTGCTTGGGGGCCCCCGGGTTGAGGCCGATCATGTCGACCTCCTTGGCCAGGCTCGCCTTGCCGGCGGCGTCCTTGACGTAGGTGGTGCCCTCGACCCCCCACCGGGCGAACATCTGGCCCTCGTCGGAGTACCAGAGCCAGTCGACGAACTGCATCATGGCCACGAAGTTCTTGCTCTCCCGGGCCTTCGAGGAGATCATCATGCCGTTCTCCAGCCGGCTGGACGGGTTGATCTCCCCGGCCGGGCCGACCGGCAGCGGGATCTTCGCGATCTTCGCCTTCGGGTTGGTGGCCGCCAGGTCCGGCCGGTAGTCGTTGACCACGGACTGGGCGTTGGCGCTGATCACGAAGGATTTGCCGTTGGCCAGCTTCTGCCGGGCGCTGTCGTCGGTCTGGGTGAAGCTCTCCGGGTCCAGCAGCTTTTCGGCGACCAGCTTGTTGAGGTACTCCAACAGATGCCGGTAGTGCTCGGTGGCGGCGGTGTACTCGAACTTCTGCGCGCCGGCGTTCCAGCTCACGTGCTGGAAGTTCCAGCCCGCGCCCTCCAGGCCGTGCGACACGGCCAGCAGGTTCAGCAGGTTGCCGGCCGGGTTGGGCTGGCTGAACCGGTCGGAGAACGGGTAGGTGTCCGGGTACTTCGCCTTCATCGCCTTGAGCACGGTGTAGACGTCGTCCCAGGTCTTCGGGATCTCCAGGTTCAGCTCTTCGAGGATGTCGGTGCGGACCGCCAACGAGTAGTCGTGCCAGGGCTTCTCGTGCACCCCGGGCAGCAGGTAGAACTTCCCGTCGGCCTGGCGCAGGGTGTCCAGCTCCGGGTTCAGGTTCCACTTCTCGATCTTGTCCTTGAGGTTGGGCATCAGATCGAGGTAGTCGCTGACCGGCAGGATCGCCCCCGAGGAGACGTAGGCGTGCACGTCCGGCGGGTACGTCTTAGGAATGAGCAGCGGTGCGTCACCGGCCCCGATGAGCAGGCTGCGCTTCTGGTTGTAGTCGCTCAACGGCACCGCGACCGGTTCGAGCGTGACGTTGGTGCGCGCCGTCAGCTCCTTCCAGAACAGCCAGTCGTTCTTCAGCGGGTAGTTCGGGTGGTTGTTGTAGAGGACGGAGAAGGAGAGGGGCTCGCTGGCCTTGAACTGCGTACCGGCGGCGTAGTTCTCCATCGCGCCGACCCGGTTCTCCGACAGGTTCTCCGAGTCGGTGGGATCGTCGCCACAGGCGGTGACGCTGGCTAGGGCGAGTAACGCGACGGTGGCTGCTGCCGCGTGACGCCACGATCTGCGGAACATGGCGGGTCCTTTCGCAGGTGATGGTGCGAGGGTGGGTCGGCTGCTCAGCCCTTCACCGCGCCGAGCATGATGCCGCGGACGAAATACCGCTGGACGAAGGGATAGACCAGCAGGATGGGCAGGGTGGTGAGCACGATCGTCACGGCCTTGAGGGTCGCCTCGGCCTGCACCTCGTTGGCCTCGGAGATGGCGCCGATGTTCTCCGCGCCGGTGGCCCCGGCGATCAGGTTGCGCAGGTAGATGGTGACCGGCCACAACTCCTGCCGGTCCAGGTAGAGGAAGGCCGCGAACCAGGAGTTCCAGAAGGCCACCGCGTAGAACAGCACCATGGTGGCGACGATGGCCTTCGACAACGGCAGCACGATCCGCCACAGGATGCCGTACGTGTTGAGCCCGTCGACCGCGGCGGCCTCCTCCAGGTCGTTCGGCAGGCTCTCGAAGAAGGCCTTCATCACCAGCAGGTTGAACACGTTGATCGCGTTGGGCAGGGCGATGGCCCAGACGCTGTTCTTCAACCCCAGGCTGGTGACCAGCACGTAGTTGGGGATCAGCCCGCCGGTGAAGAACATCGTGAACACCGCGATGCCGATCAGGGCACTGCGTCCCTTGAGGTGCTTCTTGGACAACACGTACGCGTAACAGGTGGTCATCACGATCGAGATCAGGGTGGCGGTGACCGTGTAGAACACCGTGTTGCGGTAGTTGGTCCAGAACATCGAGTCCGACAGCACCAACTCGTACGTCTCCAGGGTGAACCCGCGCGGCACCAGGTTCACCTGCCCGGCGATGATGTACGCCTCATGGCTCATCGACCGGGCCACGATGTTGACGAACGGGTACAGCGTCACCACCACCACGGCGGTCAGGATGATCGCGTTGACCACCTGGAACACCCGGTAGCCACGGCTCTGCTGAATCCCGCGCCGCCGTCGCCCGGGTTCGGGCGCGGGTGCGGTGGCCGGCTTGGCGGCCTCGACGGTCACCACAGGCTCGTCCCCACCGTACGGCGGGCGATCAGGTTCGCCGACAGCACCAGGATCAGCCCGATCACCGCCTCGAACAGCCCGATCGCGGCGGCGTAGCTGAAGTTGCTGGAGGTGAAGCCGACCCGGAACAGGTATGTGGAGATGACGTCGGCGGTCGGATAGGTCAGCGGGTTGTACAGCAGCAGGATCTTCTCGAACCCGACCGCCATGAAGGTGCCGATGTTGAGGATCAGCAGGGTCACCATGGTCGGCCGGATCCCCGGCAGGGTGACATGCCAGGTCTGCCGCCAGCGGTTGGCCCCGTCGATGCGGGCCGCCTCGTACAGGTCGTCGTCGATGGTGGTCAGCGCGGCCAGGTAGAGGATGGTGCCCCAGCCGACGGTCTGCCAGACCTCGGAGGAGACGTAGATGGTGCGGAACCATTCCGGGCGTTGCAGGAAGGGGATCGCCTCCCCGCCGCCCGCCCGGACCAGCTGGTTGATCGTGCCGTCCATGGACAGCAACTGCATGACCATGGCCGCCACGATCACGATGGACAGGAAGTGCGGCAGGTACGACACCGACTGCACGAACCGCTTGAGCCGGCGGGCGCGTACCTCGTTGAGCAGCAGGGCCAGCACGATCGGCAGCGGGAAGCAGAACAGCAGGGTCAGCGTGCCCAACGCCAGGGTGTTGGTGAAGACGTTCCAGAAGGTCGGGTCGTTCAGGAACATCTTGAAGTAGCGCAGGCCCACCCAGTACTCGCCGAACAGGCTGCCGCCGGGCTGGAACCGGCGGAAGGCGATGACGTTGCCGAGCATCGGCAGGTACCGGAAGACCAGGAAGAACAGCAGCGGCAGGATGGCCAGGGAGTACAACTGCCAGTCCCGCCGCAGCGCCCGCCGCCAGGTCCGCCGCCGGGCCGCGCGGGGCAGCCCGGTCGACGGCGGCGCCGCCGAGGCCGGGCTGCTCATCGCCGCGGTCGATCGTCGACGGGTAGCTGAGCTCTCATTGCGCGCCCTCCGGTCGCGTCCGGGGTTGTCCCGACGGCTCGCCCTGCCGCTGTACGGCGCCGCCACAGTCGAAAATTTCGGAAACCCGCTCGTAGTCTGTGTCGGGAACCTAAGTGTGTCGATAAATCGATGTCAAGGGCTGGAAATCCGCCTACCGCACTGGCACTGTGGTGCGGGTAAGCGATTGCCTGCGGTCCTTGGCCGTCGCGCAATCCATCGATCGTTGTCCTCGGTGATCGGTTGGGACATGGTGGGTTCTCCGAAATTCTCGGGGCCGGTGGTAGAGGGGCCGATGACTGAGAACCGCTCGTCGGCGGCGCTCGGCGCCACGACACTCGCGACCATCGCCCAGGAGGTTGGCGTCTCCTCGGCGACGGTGTCCAAGGTCCTCAACGGCCGCTCGGATGTGGCGGCGGCCACCCGGGCCCGGGTGGAGGCGAGCCTGGAACGGCACCGCTACCGCCGCCGGACCCGGCGGGCCGTCGGCGACGGCCAGATCGACCTGGTGTTCCACGAGTTCGGCTCCGACTGGGCGATGGAGATCATCCGGGGGGTCGAGGCGATCACCACGGCGGGCCGGGTGAACGTGGTGCTCTCGCAACTGGACGGCGCCCACCGACCGCCGCAGCCCTGGTTCGACGCGATGCTCGCCCGGCGTCCCCTGGGGGTGCTGCTGGTGATGTGCAATCTGACCGACCAGCAGCGCCGGCAGCTGCGCCGACAGGCCATTCCGGTCGTGGTGGTCGACACCGACAGCGCCAGCGCGGCCTCCGGGCCGACCGTGGGGTCCAACAACTGGAACGGTGGCCTGCTGGCCACCCGCCACCTGCTGGATCTGGGGCATCGCCGGATCGCGATCATCTCCGGTCCGCGGGACGTGCTCTGCGCCCGCGCCCGCACGGCCGGCTACCGCTGCGCCCACGAGGAACTCGGCGTACCGGTCGATCCCGACCTGGTGCGTTCCGGGACCTTCCACCTGGACGCCGGATACACCCACGGCATCGAGCTGCTCAGCCGCCCGGACCGGCCGACCGCGGTCTTCGCCGGCTCCGACCTCCAGGCGCTGGGGGTCCTGCGGGCGGCCCGGCAGCTCGGTCTGGACGTGCCCGGCGACGTCTCCGTGGTCGGCTACGACAACCTGCCGGTCTCCGCCTGGTCCGGCCCGCCCTTGACCACGGTCAACCAACCCCTGCGGGACATGGCCGGCACGGCCACCCAGATGCTGCTCGACCTGGCGCACGGGGTGGCCCTGCCCACCAGCCGCATCGATCTGGTGGCCGAGCTGGTGATTCGGGAGAGCACCGCCCCGCCACCGCGACCCTGACCACAGCTGCGAGGACGGATGTCTCTGTTCGACCTGCCCCTGGACCAACTGCGCCGGTACGCCCCCACCATCACCGAACCGGCGGATCTCGACGACTTCTGGCGTACCACCCTCCAGGCGGCGGAGTCGGTGCCGGTGCTGGTGGAGGTACGCCCGGAGCCGACCGACCTGCGGCTGCTCGACACCTGGGACGTGACCTTCGCCGGTTTCGCCGGTGACCCGGTCCGGGCCTGGTACACCCGTCCGGCCGGGGTGCCGGAGCCACTGCCGGTGGTGATCGAGTACGTCGGCTACGGGCGTGGCCGAGGCACCCCGCACGAGCGGCTGACCTGGCCGGTAGCCGGTTACGCACACCTGCTGATGGACGCCCGGGGCCAGTCCGGCCAGTACGGGGTGGGGGACACGGCCGACCCCCACGGCAAGGCGCCGGGCGGGCCTTCCCCGGTGACCCGGGGCATCCTGTCCCCGCAGGGCTACTACTACCGCCGACTCATCACGGACGCGGTACGCGCCGTCCAGGCGGCCCGGGCCCTGCCCGGGGTGGACCCCGCTCGGGTGGTCGTGGCCGGCAACAGTCAGGGCGGTGGGTTGGCCCTGGCGGTCGCCGGGCTGGCACCGGGGCTGGCCGCCGTCCTGGCCACCGCACCCTTCCTCTGCCACCTCCAGCGGGCCATCGAGATCACCGACGCCAGTCCGTACGGTGAGATCGGCACCTACCTCGCCGTGCACCGGGAGGCCGAGGCGGCCGTACGCCACACCCTGTCCTATGTGGATGCTGCTGGTCTGGTACGACGGGCCACCGCCCCGGTGCACCTGGGTCTGGGGCTGCGAGACCGGGTCTGTCCGCCGAGCACGGTGTTCGCCGCCTATCACCAGTACGGTGTCGCCAACGGCGGGCCGGTGCCGGCGCGCAGCATCCACGTCTACCCGTTCAACGGCCACGAGCACGGGGAGGCGGTGCACCTGCGCCGGCAGCTACGTTGGCTGGCCGAGCTGCTCGGCGACCCGACGCAGCCCGCACCGCCGACCCGGTCCACCCAGCCGGCTGCCGCAGGTTGACCGGTAGCCGGTCAGGATTCCGAAACTTCCGGTCCGCAGCGGTCCGGGTCAATCAGCTGTCCGCTGTGGTTTACTGCCGACCAGGGGTCGGTGCGGCCGGGTCACGTCGATCCCGAGAAGACAGTCGGGCACATTGAGCTTGCGGACGTGTTTCGATACTGTTTTCGATAGAACAGCTCCGATCTACTCACGAGGGCCGGCCGAAGTGCACCGGCCTGCGCGGCATCCGGGCGACCGCGCAGGTGACGGAAGGGTCATCGTGTTGGGCGGTAGTCGGAGCCGGCTTCCCATCAGCACGGCTTCGTCGAAAGGCTCACGCCATGAACAACGCGTTCGCCCGCGCCAGCGGGCGTCCCGCGACCCGACTGCGATCACGCCCCGCGCTGATCTCGGCCGTGGTCGGTCTCTCCCTCGTCGCCACCACCGTGGTGGTGACGGCCTCCAGTGCCAGTGCGGGGACCACCCTGGGCGCCGCCGCCGCGGAGAGCGGCCGGTACTTCGGGGCCGCCGTCGCGGCGCACAAGCTCAACGACAGCGTCTACACCGGCATCCTCAACCGCGAGTTCAACTCGGTCACGGCTGAGAACGAGATGAAGATCAACGCCCTGGAGCCGCAGCAGGGGGTCTTCACCTACGGCACCGCGGACCGGATCGTCAACCACGCCCTCTCCCGGGGCTGGAAGGTCCGGGGTCACACCCTGGCCTGGCACTCCCAGCAGCCCGCCTGGATGGAGCGGATGGAAGGGCAGGCGCTGCGCTCGGCCATGCTCAACCACGTCACCCAGGTCGCGACCTACTACCGCGGCAAGATCGACTCGTGGGACGTGGTGAACGAGGCGTTCGACGACGGCAACAACGGCGCCCGGCGCAACTCCAACCTCCAGCGCACCGGTGGCGACTGGATCGAGGCGGCCTTCCGGGCCGCACGGGCCGCCGACCCGGGCGCGAAGCTGTGCTACAACGACTACAACACGGACAACTGGACTTGGGCCAAGACCCAGGCGGTCTACAACATGGTGCGCGACTTCAAGCAGCGTGGCGTGCCGATCGACTGCGTAGGGTTCCAGTCGCACTTCAACGCCCAGTCGGCGTACAACAGCAACTACCGCACCACCCTGTCCAGCTTCGCCGCCCTCGGGGTGGACGTGCAGATCACCGAGCTGGACATCGAGGGCTCCGGCAGCCAGCAGGCCGACACCTACCGCCGGGTGGTCGAGGACTGCCTCGCGGTGCCGCGCTGCAACGGCATCACCGTCTGGGGCATCCGGGACAGCGACTCCTGGCGTTCCTACGGCACCCCGCTGCTGTTCGACAACAACGGCAACAAGAAGCAGGCGTACAACTCGACGCTGGAGGCGCTGAACGCCGGTGGCACCACCCCGCCGCCGACCACTCCGCCGCCCACGACGCCTCCGCCCACCACCCCGCCGCCGACCACCCCGCCGCCCACGACGCCTCCGCCCACCACCCCGCCGCCGTCCGGTGCCTGCACCGCGTCCTTCACGCTGGACACCTGGAACGGTGGATTCGTCGCCCATGTGCGGGTGACCGCCGGCTCCAGCGGTCTCAACGGCTGGGCGGTGAACATGACCCTCCCGGGTGGCACCTCGGTCACCAACTCGTGGAACACCCAGGCGAGTGGCAACAGTGGCGCCGTGACCTTCCGCAACGTCGGCTACAACGCCAACGTGGCACCGGGCACCACTACCGAGTTCGGGTTCCAGGGCACGGGCTCCGCCCCCTCCGGCACCCCCACCTGCAACGCAGGCTGATCTGAAAGGAGGGGCCCCTTCCTAACGCCTCGTGCATAGGAAGGGGCCCCTTTTAACGCGTCCGGACGCTCAGCAGCGGTTGATCGTCGAGTTGTTCAGCCCCACATTGCTGATCACCAGGTTGGCCGTGCAGGGGCTCTCCAGGATCCGGCTGTTGACCAGGGCGAAGTTGCGCAGGGTGATGTCCCGGTTGCCGGGGAACTCGCTGCGCGCGGCCAGCCGCACCTCACCACCACCGCTGATGGTGCCCCCACCCGCGGCGATGTCCACCCCGTAGCAGTTCTCGATGAGGATGGCGTTGTTGCCGGTGTTGGCGATGTCCACCCGGTTGACCGCCAGGCCGCCGGACTCCGAGACACAGAAGATGCCCCGGCCGCCGCCGCGCGCCCGTACGGTGTCCACCCGGATGTTGATCGGGTAGCTGGAGCCGATCCGGCCGGCCCGGTTGGCGATCCGGAAGGCCGCGTACCCGGTGCCGGCGCCGGCGTTCTCCGCGTCGACCGTGTTCACGGTGGCGTTGATGGTCTGGTTGAGCAGCAGCCCGGACTCCCCGACATTGCGGGCGGTCACCGTGCCGATGGTCAGCCCGTCGACACCGTAGGTCTCCACGGCGTGCGCACGGGCACCGGAGACGTACACGTTGTCGATGCGGATGTTGCGGCTCCACTGGCTGGTGTCGCCCCGGTTGTCGATGCGGATCCCGAGCCCGCTGGACAGCCGCATGTCGATCTGACCGAGGATCACGTTGGTGACGTTGCGCATGAAGATGCCGTACAGCGGGGTGCCGGTGACGCTGAGGTTCTGCACCTCGACCTGGGTGGTGCCGCGCGAGTAGATCGGTGCCTGGTCGCCGCTGCCGGAGCCGGTCACATTGATCGTGCCGCACACGTCGATCGTGGTGTAGCTGGGCAGGGAGATCCGGGAGCCCGCGCTGATCGAGCCGGAGCCGCGTACCACGACCCGCTGCTTGCTGGTCCGCCCGGAGCTGAGGCTGTTGATCGCGGCCTGCACGGCCTCCCGCATGTCGCCGCCGGTGTAGACCGTCGTGCCGCCGTTGCGGGCCGTCCAGGTGCCACCGTTCAGCACCGCCTCGGCCTGGAAGCTGCCACTGCCGCAGCCACTGCCGCTGCCCAGGGTGATCAGCCGCCACTGCTGGTTGGCGCCGTTGACGTCCTGGTACTGCGAGATCATCGCCCCGTCGGCGGTGGACCAGCCCCACAGGTCCAGCGCCTTGTTGGAGTGTCGGTTGATGAACCGGACATGACCGCCGTCGGAGTCGGCCAGCCGGAAATGCTGCCGGGTGTTGCCGCCGGCCGAGGAGTTCTGCACCAGCTGTACGCCGTCGTTGGCGTTGGGCAGCTCAAGGACCTTTCCGCTGTGCACCGACCGGATCTGGTAGTAACCGTTGCCGGCGTCGACGAAGCGCCACTGCTGCACGGCGGCGTCGTTGCGGGTGAACTGGTTGATCGGGGCCTGGTCGGCGGTGGACCAGTTCCACACGTCCATCGCCTTGCCGCTGTGCCGGTTGACGAAGACGTAGGTGGCGTTCGGGTCGACCGTTGCGGCCTGCGCGGGGCTCGGCGCCGCGATGGCCGTACCGGCGGCGACCAGCAGCACCGTGCCGGCGGCGACCAGCCATCGGGGCGTACGCCGGGGTGTTGTCGTTCTGGACGGCATGTGAGCTTCCTTTCCGGACGGACGGGTGGTGGTGAAGAGGGCGAGGCACCTGTCAGGGTAAGCGCTTTCCTGGACGGCGCGAATCGGTCCCGACCCGCAGCGTGTACGAGGTGCCGGTGCGGTTCCCGTGCCGGCACCCCACGTCGTGCCCCCGTGGGGTGCCGGCCTTACCGGGATCAGCCTGAGAAGTAGCAGGAGCCGCCGTTGAGCGTGAAGACGCCCGGCTTGCCGGCGTCGCCGGTGTGGTTGGCCTGGAACCCGATCGTCGTCGAGGTCTTCGGCGCGATGGTGCCGTTGTAGGAGACGTTACGGGCGGTCACCGCTCCGGAGGCCGGCGAGTACGTCGCGTTCCAGCCGTTGGTGATGGTCTGCCCGGCGGGCAGGGTGAACGCCAGGGTCCAGCCGTTGATGGCCGTACTGCCGGTGTTGGTGATGGTCACCGAGGTGGTCAGCCCAGTGTTCCAGGCGTTGACCTCGTAGTGGACCTGGCAGCCCGGCCCCGGCGGCAGGGTCGGCGACGTCGTCGGCGACGGCGGCGGGGGCGGGGTGGGGGTCGGAGTGGGAGTCGGGGTCGGGATCGGGCTCGGAGTCGGATCAGGCGTCACCGACGGCGACGGGGACGGGTTGTTGAGGCCGAAGAAGCGGATCGCCTGCGCGGCGTCGACCGGCAGGTTGTGCGATACGCCCTGCATGCTGATCGCCTCCACCGGCGCCTGGTCGCCGGTGGAGCCGTAGCGGGTGCGGGTGTAGCCGGCCTGCGGGCTGTCGGTGTAGACGGGGGTCTGGGTCCGCCCTTGCACGTTGGTCCACTGCTTGATCTGCTCGCCGAAGTTCGGGTATCGCAGGATGTCGTCGTTGGTGCCGTGCCAGATCTGCATCCGCGGACGGTTGCCGCTGTAGCCCGGGTATGCATTGCGTACCAGGTCACCCCACTGCGCAGGGGTGCGGCTGATCTGCCCGTTGGCGCACTCGCTGTTCCACTCCGAGCCGTTGGTGGTGGCGAAACAGCCGAACGGAACCCCCGCGAAGGCGGCCCCGGCGGCGAAGACGTCCGGGTAGAGCCCGAGCATCACGTTCGTCATCATCGCCCCGGACGACACGCCGGTGGCGAAGATCCGGCCCGGGTCGACCGGGTAGCGGGCCCGGACGTGGTCGACCATCGACATGATGCCCACCGGGTCACTGCCGCCGCCCCGACGCAGTGCCTGCGGCGAGTAGACGTCGAAGCACTGGCTGCTGCGGGTCACCGACGGATAGATGACGATGTAGCCGTGCTGGTCGGCCAGGGCGGCGAACCGGGTGCCCGAGTGCAGGGCCGGTCCGGTGCCGGTGCAGTAGTGCATCGCGACCAGAATTCCCGGTCGCGGCGCTACCCGGTCCGGTACGTAGAGGTACATGCGCAGGTTGCTGGGGTTGGCACCGAAGTTGGTCACCTCGGTCAGGCTGGCCGCCGACGCCGGACTCGGGATCGACAGTGCGGCCAGCGCTGTCAGGATGATGGCCGCGAGCGCGGCCGAGCCGAGTTTGATCGCCTTCTTCATGGGCAGAATGTCCTCCGGACGGATGCGAACAGGGGGATGTTCCGATCGAGGCTGCCCGGTGCCTCGTCTCGTCCGGCTCAGGAACATTGATGATTATCAGTCGTGGGGGTGTGCGGTGACAAGCCGCGCCATGCTGCTCACCGTTCGTCGTCGACCACCTCGGACTCGCCGTCGTGGTCGTACCGCACCGCCGGATGCTCGTCGGGCTGTGGCGCCTCCGCCAGGGTGTGGTGCGGATCGCCGTCCGGGGAGAAGAGCACCCGATCGGTCTTGCGGGTCTTCTCCTGGTCCTCCTCCGGCTCGGTCACCGGCCTACTCCTCACCTCGGGGTCACGTCCCACCGACGCTATGCGGGTGCCCGCCGGCGGCTGCCACCGCCGGAGCAACCACCACCCGTTCGGGGGTACGCCATCAGGTGATCTACCTTGCGGTATCGCCGCAGGTCAGCGCCCACGCGGCCGGCGATGTGAGCTGTCCGACCCCGGGTGCCCGCAGACCGGGATTCGTCACCCAACCGTCATATGTCCGCGCGTTGCTCGCCACCTGACCGGTGCAGGGTGGGTGGTCGATCATTACGACGTGGGAAGGAGCCCGGTATGGCCGTCGTCCTGGCTGCCCAACTGGTCACCCTGACCTGTGACAACTGCGGGGACACCGTCGTCGGCGCGCGTCCGCCCGCCGACGGGGAGATGCTCTGGACCCTGCTGTCCGAGCACGGCTGGGGCGGATCGCCGCTGCCCGACGGCCCCCACCGGTGCGCCCACTGCATCCGGCTCGGCCCGGCCTCTGACGCCCTGTCCGGCGGCATCCTCGGCATCGAGCATCTCGGTGGGGTGACGGTGGTGACCGTCGCCGGTGACGTCGACCTGGACACCGGCGACACCCTGCGGATGGCACTGCAGCACGCGGCAGACATGGGTGGTCACGTACTTGTGGACCTCGTCCGAACCGATCTGATCGACTCCACCGCCCTGGGCATGCTGGTCCGCGCCCACCACGACGCCGTCGAACGGGGCGCGCGGTTCTGCGTCGCGGTCACCTCACCGCTGATCCGCCAGGTCCTCCAGGTCACCGGCGTGGACAAGGTACTGGCCGTAGCGGACAGCCGCCCCGCCGCCCTGGCCCACCTGACCACCACCCCCTGACACCCCCGGCCCGTCCGCGCTCGCCGGTGCCGGGCGGCGCGGACGGGCCGGAAGTCAGCGACGGCCGCGCCGATGCCCGACAAGCCGCAGGGCGTTGCAGACATCCGCGACGCCCTCGACATCCCAGGCCAGTTCACCGGCGGCCCGCCGGGTCTCCGCACCGGCGACCAGGCCGGTGAGGATCACGACGCGGTTCTGCACCATCACCGTGATCTGCTGTCGACGGGTGCTCCAGTCGGCGCTCAGTCGCTGGGCGACCAGCGCGGCGAGCCGGACGTCCTCGTCATGGTCCTGCGGCTCGTCCCACAGCGCCCGGAATGAGTGATCGTCGGGCATCGGCCAGGGCCAGGGCATCACCACAACGGTCTCCTTCGTCGTCGAGGCCGGCGACCCGACGCGCCGTCCCGATCGGTGATTACCTTGCGCAAGGACCTTGGAGTCGACCGCACGGTTGGATGACATTTGCGTGACAGATCCCGCCGCTCACCGGTGCCCACGTCCGGTGATGTCAGATCTTGAGGAGGCTACCCCTGGGTCCGTCAGGAGATTCACCTCGAAGGCGGCTTGGATCGTTCCGTGAACGCGGTGGCGGTTCAGGGGCGACGGTCGTCCGTCTTGATGCTGCTGACGAAGGCTTCCCAGGCGGTCGGGCCGAAGCTCAGCGTTGCGGCAGCAGGAGCCTTGGAGTCGCGTACGTCGATCTCGGTGCCTCGGTCGCGGACCTCGACGCACTGGCCGTTGCTGCCGGAACGGCTCGACGTGCGCCAGACGTTACGCTCCATGCGCGCTCAGCTCCTTGACGAACTTGATCGACTCGGCCGGCGACCTGGCCAGCATCCTCAGATTGTCGTACGCCGCCGACAGTCGCGCCAGGTCGCTGCTGGACTCCAGGAACAGCTCACCGGCCAGGGTCTCGATGTAGCCCAGCGGCGGCTCGTCCTGTTCGAAGCTGAGCAGCGCGAAGCCGCTGCTGATCGCCAGGTGGGCGCCCGCCTCGAAGCGGAGCACCTGGATGGTGACGTTGGGCAGTCGGCTCACCTTGACCAGGTGGTGAAGCTGTTCGGCCAGTACCTCCGGGCCGCCGACCTCGGTCCGCAGTGACGCCTCCGACAGGATGGCGTGCAGCCGTAGCGGGGTGGGCTGCCGGTGCAGCACCTCACCAGCCCTGCCCCGATCGTCTGTCCCGAATCACATGCAGCTTCAATCGATCATGATTACAAGCTTGCCTGACATCACTTGATGCGCCAATGCTCGATCACGCCGCCACCTTGGCGGATCGACAGGTCGACGCCACCGACCCGCACCACACCGGCTTCGGGCCGGTCGCCGTCGAACTGGCCCGGTCCCTCGCCGCCCACCGCCTCGGCGACACCATCGAGGCGGTACGCCGACACGAACACGCCGTACGCAGCGACGGATGGCGGCGGCTGTCGCCGGAACAGCGCGCCGCTGCCCTCGTCGACGCCGCCCGCGCCCACCTGGACACCGGCGACCCGGTCGCGGCCGGGCACGCCCTGCTCGACGCCGACCGCATCGCCCCCGCCGAGATCCGCAGCCGCCCGGTCGCCCGTACCCTCCTCGCCGAGGTCATCCAACGCGCCCCCGCCCCGCCCGACGTGGCGCGCCTGTCCACCACCCTCGGCCTCACCCCCTCGGGCAGTTGATCAAGAGGTTTCGGTCACGCGCCCGGCGTGTCGAAACCAAAACTTCTTGATCGACCCCTCGGGGAGGAGGGTTACCGTGCCGGTATTCATCCGGCGAATATCGTGTGCAGGGCATTGACGACCTCGTCGGCCCGGGTGAGCGGCGCGAGATGGACGGAGTCCCGCCGGACGACATGCCAGCCGGCGCGTTCGGCAGTGTCCGCGGCGTCATCGTAAGCGGGCGTGAGCCGGACGTACGCGTGCGGCAATCCGTCGAAGACGGGGGTCGGTGACGGGCACTTCTCCGCGCAGAGCGCGAACGGCGTCGGGCGTAGGTCGGCGCTGAACCTCTCGCGGACCTCATCGTCCGGTATCTCGGCGGCCAGCGCCTCGGCCGGAAACCAGGTGTTCCACGGCGGCAGTTCGCCGTCCGCGGCCATCTCGAGCAGCCGGGCCGCCCGTTCCCCGTCGAGGGATTCCAGCCAACTGAGTCCTGGATGCGGCAGGCGGGCATCCACGAAGATCGTGGCTGCCGCAGCCGGGCCGAGGGCCTCGACGATCGCGGGTACGAGCGGGCCGGCGGCGCTGTGGGCGACCAGCGTCGTCGGGTGCTCGACGGCGGCCACCACGGCTTCGCGCAGGCGACCCTGATAGGGCGGCGGGCCGGTCAGGGCCGGGCGAAGATCGGGCACGACCACGCGGTGACCGTCAGCCCGCAGCGTGCGGGCGACGGCATCCCAGCTGTACGGGCTCAGCAGCGGACTGTGAACGAGGGCGATCGTACGCATCATGAATACCTCTACTTGCAGATATTTACTGATATAGATCTAATTGGCAGATGGATCCGCGCCATTGTCTCAACCTCATCAACGATGCATGGCTGGCTGCGGAAGGAGAACGAGTCACTCCCAACGTCAACCCTGCCGACTCGGGTGACGTGATCGGACTGTTCGCCGATTCCTCCGCGGACGACGCACGGGCCGCGGTGGCCGCCGCCGCTGCCGCTGGTGCCGGCTGGCACGAGACTGGGCCGGTGGCGCGGGGGGCGCTGCTCTTCCGGGCGGCCGAGCTGCTCGCCGAGCGGGCCGGGGAGTTCGCCGAGGCGATCGCCCGAGAACAGGGAAAACGCCCGTCGGAGGCGCGGGCCGAGGTGGTCCGCAGCGGTGAGGTACTGCGCTTCCTTGCCGGCGAGGGCCGCCGGCTGACTGGTGTTACCGCACCTGCCGACGACGCCCGCACCCTCGCGTACACATTCCGGGCGCCGATCGGCGTGGTCGGGCTCATCACCCCGTGGAACTTCCCGCTCGCGATTCCGCTGTGGAAGTCGGCGGCCGCGCTGGTGGCCGGCTGCACCGCGGTCCTCAAGCCGTCGCCGCTCGCCCCCTGGACCGCGGCACTGATGGTGCAGCTGTTCCTTGATGCGGGCGTACCGCCGGGGGTGCTCAACCTGGTGCAGGGTGGCCGAGAGCCCGCGGAGACGATCGTGACGCACCGGGACGTCGCGGGAGTGTCGTTCACCGGTTCGGTTGCGGTCGGCGTCGCGATCCACGAGGCAGCGGCGCCGCGGCTGCTGCGCACCCAGCTTGAGCTAGGCGGCAACAACGCGGTGGTCGTCCTGCCCGGCGCCGACCTCGACGCGGCCATCAGCGCCGTGCTGTCCGGCGCGTTCGGCCAGGCCGGGCAGCGGTGTAGCGCGACCAGCCGCGTGATCGTGGACGCAGGTCTCGCCGCCGCGTTCCTGCCGGCGCTCGCGGCACGGGTGTCGGCCCTGCAAGTCGGCCGCGGCGACGATCCGGACGTGGACATGGGGCCGGTAATCACTGCCGCGGCACGCCGGCGGTGCCTCGACGCGATCGAGGACGCGCGGGCACGCGGTGCCCGGATCTGGTGCGGCGACGAACCGTTGCCCGGCGGGCTGCCCGACGGCAACTTCCTGCGGCCCGCAGTGCTGTCCGACGTGCCGCCGGATTCGGAGCTGGTGACGGGTGAGGTCTTCGGGCCGGTGGTCTCGGTCCTGGTGGCCGAGAGCCTGGACGCCGCCATCTCCATTGCCAACTCCGTTCCGTACGGTATGTCCGCGGCCGTTTTCACCCGCGAGACCGCCCTCGCCCTGGAAACCGTGCAACGGCTGCAGGCCGGGATGCTTCACGTCAACCGCCCGACCGTCGGCGCCTACGCGCACCTGCCGCACATGGGTACCAAGATGTCGCAGTTCGGCCCGCCCGAATGCTCGCCGGAGGCGATGGACTTCTTCACCGAGTTGCGGTCGGTCTGCGTCAGGTACTAACGGGCTTCTCGAAGACCAGGTGCCAGTGGAAAGAACCCGGCTGCTCGTGCTCCCGGTCCGCAGCGGAGACCAGACGTAGGTGCGGGTGAAGACGCAGTATGTCCCCCATATCGGTGTACAGGTGCGGATGCGCCTTATCCTCCGGCCCGTCGTGCTGAACGAAAACGTCCGGGGCGATCTGCTCGCCCCGGCCGTACTGGACATTGTGCTTCGACAGCATTGTGCTCAGGTACTGCCCGCCGGGCCGGAGGACGCGGGTGATCTCCGCAGCCGCCGTAGCAGCGTCCGCCGGTGTACCGTGATAGATCACATTCCAGGCGACGACGAAGTCGAAGCTGCCGTCCGTATACGGCAGCGACGTCATGTCGGCCATCCGTGTCGTGACTTCCACCTTGCGCCGGGCGGCCTCGGCGGCGACCCGCGCCAGGCCTGCTTCGCTGCGGTCGATCGCGTGGGCCTCGAATCCCATGTCGGCGAGGGCCAAGGCATGGCGGCCGATGCCACACCCCAGATCGAGGCAGCGCTGGCCGCCGGCGGCCAGCACCTTCTCACCGAGCGCTGTCACGTCCGGGTCCGGCTGCGCCCACGTGGTGATTCCCTCGGTACGGCGCCACTGCTGGTCCCAGTGCTGGTACGCGCCCACTGTGCTGGTCTCGGTCATCGGGCGTCCTCCGGGTCCGCGCTGTCCGCGCCGCCGTTCGGCGGGCGGGGCGTTCGCTTGCCGATCACATTGCCCTCCCGGTCCAGTCGCAGGCCCCGCGTGATGGCGGCGCCGCGACTGGCGGCGGTCACCGCGCCGCTTCCGTTCGTCATGGTCGACATGAAGTCGGAGAACCGGGGTTCCGGCGCGCCGATCTGCTCACCGGCGGCCCGGAAGAGGTCGAGCCAGCGGCGGCGGTGCTGGTTCGAGATTACGTACTCGAGGTGGGCGGCGATGAACGCCGGGTTCCAGCCCTCGGTAAGGTCCGGCGTGCCGTACATCCGCTCGAAGTGGCCCTTGAGGCGACGCGCGTGCTCCTCGGCCGAGCGGGCGGTGAACATGTGCCCCAGCAGCGGATCGTCCATCACCAGCTTGTAGAAGGCGGTACCGCTGAGGTGGGCGATGCCAAAAGCGGTCTCGGGCAATGTGCGAGCGGCGCGGCGGTAGTCGCGCAGGATCTTGCAGGTCTTCACGCGGGCCGGGGCGTGCTCGACGCGCGAGTTGACCAAGAGGTTTCGGTCCCGCGGTCCGGCGTGATGACCGAAACCTCTTGATCAACCCGGTGGACGGGGAGGAGCGGTCAGGGGCGGTGGCGGTCGGTGCGGTAGCGGCGGATGAGGGTGGCGGTGGAGGAATCGAGGGTGGTCAGGTCGGCCTCGTCGCCGGTGAGCAGCGGGGCCAACTGGTTGGCCATCACCTTGCCGAGTTCCACGCCCCACTGGTCGAAGGGGTTGATGTCCCAGATCGCGCCCTCGGTGAGGACGATGTGCTCGTACAGGGCCACCAGTTGGCCGAGGGTGGCCGGGGTCAGGCGGTCGGCCACGATCGAGGTGGTGGGGTGGTTGCCGGGCATCACCCGGTGCGGCACCAGTTCGGGCGGGGTGCCCTCGGCGGCGACCTGCTCGGCGGTGCGGCCGAAGGCCAGCGCGGCGGTCTGGGCGAAGAAGTTCGACATGAACAGGTCGTGCATGTCGCCGATGTCGTGGTGGGGTTCGCTGAAGGCGATGAAGTCCGCCGGGATCAGCCGGGTGCCCTGGTGGATGAGCTGGTAGAAGGCGTGCTGGCCGTTGGTGCCGGGCTCGCCCCAGAAGATCTCCCCGGTGTCGTACGACACCCGCTGGCCGTCGGTGCGGACGGACTTGCCGTTGCTCTCCATGGTCAGCTGTTGCAGGTACGCCGGGAACCGGTGCAGGTACTGCGAGTAGGGCAGCACGGCGTGGGTCTGCGCGCCGAGGAAGTTGGTGTACCAGACGTTGAGCAGCCCGAGCAGCACCGGGGCGTTATGAGCCAGGGGAGCGGTGCGGAAGTGCTCGTCGACGGCGTGGTAACCGGCCAGCATCTCGTCGAAGCGTTCCGGCCCGATCGACAGCATCACCGACAGACCCACCGCCGAGGGCAGCGAGTACCGGCCACCCACCCAGTCCCAGAAGCCGAACATGTTCTCCGGGTCGATGCCGAACTCGGCTACTCGCTGGGCGTTCGTGCTGACCGCGACGAAGTGCTTGGCCACCGCCGCCTCGTCCCCGCCGAGCCCGGCCAGCAGCCAGCGCCGGGCCTGGTGGGCGTTGGCCAGGGTCTCCTGGGTGGTGAAGGTCTTCGAGACCACCACGAACAGGGTGCTCGCCGGGTCCAGGTCGGCGGTGGCCTCGGCGATGTCGGTCGGGTCGATGTTCGACACGAAGCGGCAGGAGATGCCGGCGTCGCGGTACGCCTTCAGTGCCTCGTACGCCATCACCGGCCCCAGGTCGGAGCCGCCGATGCCGATGTTGACCACGGTGCGGATCCGCTCCCCGGTGTGCCCGCGCCACCGCCCGGCGCGTACCTGCTCGGTGAAGTGCGCCATCCGCTGCCGTACGCCGTGCACGTCGCCGACCACGTCCTGGCCGTCCACGGTCAACGCGGCGTCCGGTGGCAGTCGCAGCGCGGTGTGCAGCACCGCCCGGTCCTCGGTGCCGTTGATGTGCTCACCGGCGAACATCGCGGCGATCCGGTCGGTGAGCCCGACCCGCTCGGCCAGCGCGGTCAGCAGCCGGAGGGTCTCGTCGGTGACCAGGTTCTTGCTGTAGTCGACGTAGAGGTCGCCCACCTCGACGGTCAACCGTTCGCCCCGAGCAGGGTCGGTGGCGAACAGGTCCCGCAGATGCGTCGCGCGGATCTCGTCGGCGTGCTTGCGCAGGGCCTGCCACTCGTCGGTGGTGGTGACGTCCGCAGCCATCGGATCGATCGTCTCCTCGCAGAGTCGGCACACGCCGGCCTCAAGCCGGCCGATGGAACCCAGCCTGCCACACGAAGATCGCTGTGCCAGCCCGACGCCCGCGACCGGTCACCATCCGCAGGGGATCGGCTGCCCGGCGTACCCGCAGAGCCCAGCAGCTAGGCCGCGGTGCGACCCGGACCGGGCACAGGGCATGGTGGAGCACATGACGACGTCGGCCCCGAGCGCCCCCACTCACCCCAGACCCGTGACCACCCGCATCCCGCAGACCCTGCTGGTGCTCGGCGCCAGCGGTGACCTGGCCGGTCGACTGCTGCTGCCCGGCCTGGGCCGGCTGGTGGCCACCGGCGCCCTGCCCGGGTTGCGGCTGATCGGCAGCGGCATGGACGACTGGGACGACGAGCGGTGGCGTACCCGGGTGACGGAGTCCTTCGCCACCGTGGGCGCGCAGGGCCCCCGAGAGACCGAACTAATCCGCCAGAGCCGGTACGTGCCGGCCGACGTGACCCGGGAGGAGGACCTGCGGCGGCTGCTGGGCGGCTGCACCGGCCCCTTGGTGATCTTCTTCGCGTTGCCGCCGATGGTGGCCGCCCGCTCGGCCGCCGCCCTGGCCCGCATCGGCGTACCACCGGGCACCCGGCTGATGCTGGAAAAGCCCTTCGGGGTCGACCGGATCTCGGCCCGTTCCCTGAACAACCTGCTGGCCACCCTGGTGCCGGAGGAGCAGGTCCACCGCATCGACCACTTCCTCGGCAAGTCGACAGTGCTGAACCTGCTGGGCCTGCGCTTCGCCAACCGGATCTTCGAACCGGTGCTCAACTCCACCCATGTGGCCAGCGTGGACATCGTCTTCGACGAGACCCTGGGGCTGGAGGGTCGGGCCGGCTACTACGACGGCGCGGGTGCCCTGGTCGACATGGTGCAGAGCCACCTGCTCCAGGTGCTGGCCCTGCTCACCATGGAACCCCCGCCCAGCCTCGCGGCACCGGAGCTGCGCGACCGCATGGCCCAGGTGCTGCGGGCCACCCGGCTGTGGCACGACGACGCGGTGGTGGCCAGCCGCCGGGGCCGGTACACGGCGGGGGAGATCGCCGGGCGCCGGCTACCGGCCTACACCGACGAGCCGGGGGTTAACCCGGCCCGGGGCACGGAGACCCTCGCCGAACTGATGGTGACCGTGGACACCTGGCGCTGGGCCGGGGTGCCCTTCCGGCTGCGCTCCGGCAAGGCCATGGCCGGGGTACGCAAGGAGGCCGTCATCACCTTCAAGCAGCCGGACCGGGTGCCGGACGGCCTGACCGGGTACGAGCGACCGGACCGGCTGCGGATCGGGTTCGGGCCGGACCGGCTCGGCCTGGACCTCAACATCAACGGCCCCGGTGACCCCTTCGACCTGGACCAGGTGGACCTGACCGCGGAGTTCGGCCCCGGTGACCTGCCGGCGTACGGGGAGGTGCTGCGGGGTGCCTTCGACGGGGATCCGACCCTGTCGGTGCGCGGTGACGTGGCCGAGGAGTGCTGGCGCATCGTGGAGCCGGTGCTGACCGCCTGGAAGGCGGGTGCGGTGCCGTTGCAGGAGTATCCGGCCGGCTCCTCCGGCCCGGCCGACTCCTTGCTGGGCCCGGTCACCGGCTGGCGTCCACCGCGACCGGCGGAGGGGAACTCTCACCGATCGTGACACCTCGACCCCTCTCAGCTATCTCTCAGCTGGCGGTGTTAGCTTGCCGACCCGACGGGATCCATGGTGGACGGCGCTGATCCCGTTGCGGCACAACGGATTCGCGTAAGACTCTCGCGTCCGCGCCGCGCCCGCCGCTGTCGAGGGAGAAGCTCGTGGTGTTCAAGAAGATGCTGGGTGCCTTCGGGATCGGCGCGCCCAGCGTCGACACGGTCCTGACCAACCCGAGCACCCGCCCCGGGCTGATGCTCGGCGGGCAGGTGAACCTGACCGGCGGCAGTCACGACGTGGACATCGACCAGATCGTCGTGGGGCTGGTCACCCGGATCGAGATCGACGGCGAGGAGGGGGACTACGACGCCACGGTCGAGTTCCACCGGACCCCGGTCGCGGGTGGGCTGCGCCTGGCGCAGGGGCAGCAGTTGTCCCTGCCGTTCCAGGTCCAGATCCCGATCCAGACCCCGGTGACCGACGTGTACGGGCAACCCCTGCCCGGCATGACCATGGGGCTGCGTACGGAGGTGGTCATCCGCGGGGCGGTCGACAAGGGCGACCTGGACCCGGTGCACGTACACCCACTGCCGGTGCAGGAGCGCATCCTGGAGGCCTTCGGTCGGCTCGGGTTCCAGTTCAAGGGCGCCGACCTGGAGCGGGGGCAGATCGCCGGAGTGCACCAGACCCTGCCCTTCTACCAGGAGATCGAGTACTTCGCCGCACCCCAGTACGCCCACGGGGTCAACGAGGTCGAGCTGACCTTCCTGGCCGACGAGCAGGGCATGGACATCGTCCTGGAGTTCGACCGCCGAGGGGGTCTGTTCACCGGCGGCCACGACTCCTACGGGCGCTACCGGGTGGCGCACGCCGACGCCGAGCGACTCGACTGGGCCGCCGTGGTGGACGGCTGGCTCCGCGAGGCCCTGGAGCAGTACCGCGCCACCCAGCCCGGCTACGGCGCCCCCGGCTACGGCCAGCCCGGTTACGGCGCGCCCGGCTATGGCGCACCCGGGTACGGCCAGCCGGGCTACGGGATGCCGGCCGGGTATCCGCCGCACCAGCCCGCCTACGGCCATGAGCACGAGCATCACAGCCGGGGTGGGTCCGGAATGGGCGCGGTGGCCGCCGGTGTGGTGGGCGGCGCGGCGCTCGGCTTCGCCGGAGGCATGGTCGCCGAGGAGGTCTTCGAATCCTTCGGCGACGACGACGGCGGGGACGAGGGTGGAGACGACGGCGGCGACGAGTGACCCCAGCCGTTCCTCCGACGTCTGAGCCGGACTTCAGGGGAGCGTGGGCTGGCGGTCGAACCGTGATCGGCGCGGGGTGAGCGAACGTGGCATTGGCCACAGCGCGCTTTCTTGCCAAGAGTTTGCAACTGCGCAAGTATGGCGCTGTGGCGATCCAAGATCGCACCTGTCGGGCGGCCTGCCGGCCGATCACCTCGGGTGGGACGCCGCACCTATCGTCGCCACCCGCGAGGAGCGGTAACAGTCATGTCCCGAACGACCGGTGTCCGGCTGGCAGCCAGCGCCGCACTGCTGCTCGCCCTGGTCGCCTGCTCGTCGCCGACCACCCCGTCCGACAACCCGGGCGGGACCACATTGATCGTAGCGACCGCCGGGGAACCGGACACCCTGAACCCGGTGCTCAACTACGGGGTCGACGGCGGTTCGCTGATCTTCGACGGTCTGGTCGCCCGGGACGAGGGTAATCGTCTCGTCCCGGCCCTGGCCCGGGACCTGCCGGAGGTCTCCGGGGACGGCAAGACGATCACCGTACGGCTGCGCGAGGGGGTGCTCTTCCACGACGGCACCCCGCTGACCGCGAAGGATGTCGTCTTCACCTACCAGGCGGTGCTCGACGAGAAGGTCGACTCCGTCCTGCGCAGCGACCTGGACATGCTCGCCTCGGTCGCCGCCCCGGACGACACCACGGTGATCTTCACCCTCCGGTACGCCTACGCGCCCTTCCTGCAACGGCTGACCCTGGGCATCGTGCCGGCCGCCGCCTTCGAGGGGCAGGACCTCAACAGGGCCGCCTTCAATCGGCAGCCGATCGGCACCGGTCCGTACCGGGTCACCTCCTGGACCCCGGGCGACCGGCTGGTGTTGGCCGCCAACGACCGCTACTGGGGCGGCCGACCGGCCAACAGCGGGGTGGTGGTCGCCTTCGTGCCGGACGACAACGTCCGCGCCCAGCGCGCCCGCGCGGGCGAGTTCGACGCCGCCGAACTGCCCCCCAAGCTGGCCGTCGGCTTCGACAACCTGCCCGGCTACCGGGTGCACAAGGTCCCCACCGCGGACTACCGGGGGGTGATGCTGCCGATGGGCAACCCGGTCACCGCCGATGTGGCCGTGCGCCGCGCCCTGAGCGTCGCCGTCGACCGCACCGCGATGGTCGACGGGGTCCTCGGCGGGGCCGGTGAGCCGGCGTACGGGCCGGTGCCGCCCTCCTCGGAGTTCGTCGAGCCCGCCGCCGCCGGGGCGCCGACCGCCGACCCGGCCGCCGCTACCGCCCTGCTGGAGGCCGCCGGCTGGCGACCCGGCCCGGACGGCATCCGGGTCAAGGGCGGCACCCGGGCCGCCTTCAGCCTGATGTACCCGGCCGCCGACAGCCTGCGCAAGGAACTGGCCCTGGCGGTAACCGCCGACGCCAAGAAGATCGGCATCGCGATCACCCCGGAGGGCCTCACCTGGGACGCCATCACCCCCCGGATGGGCTCCGACGCCCTGATCATGGGGTACGGCACCCCGTACGACCCGGACTTCGTCTCCTACAAGCTGTTCCACTCCGACTTCGCCGGGCAGGGCTTCTTCAACCCCGGCTCGTACGCCTCCGAGGCGACCGACCGGGCGTTGCGTGAGGGGCGGGCCGAGGCCGACCCGGCCCGGCGCAAGGCCGCCTACGCCACCTTCCAGCGGCAACTGGCCACCGACATGCCGTGGGTGTTCCTCACCTACCTGGAGCACACCTACGTGGTGCGGGACTCCGTGCAGGGGGTGGTGGCCCGGGTCGAGCCGCACGAGCACGACGTGGCCAACAGCATCTGGTGGAACATCAACACCTGGACCCGACGTTCGTGACCGCCCCCACCCCGGTCCGGCGGCGCCGTCGCACCGGCGCCGCCCGCATGATCCGCAACCGGCTGCTGGTGGCCGTGCCGGTCCTCTTCGTCACCAGCGCCGGGATGTTCGCCCTCGGCGCCGCCTCGCCGATCGACCCCGCCCAGCAGTACGCCGGGGCGGCGGCCTTCACCACCAGCGAGGAGAACCTGGCCCAGATCCGGGCCAACTGGGGTCTCGACGACCCCCTGCCGGTGCAGTACCTGCGCTGGCTGGGCAACCTGCTGCGCGGCGACCTGGGCTGGTCGACCAGCCGACACGAGCCGGTGGTGGACGTGCTGGCCGCCCGGGCCGGCTGGACCCTGCTGCTGGTCGGCGCCGCCCTGGCCGTGGTGCTGGTGGCCAGCCTGCTGCTGGGCACCCTGGCCGCGTACCGCCGGGGTGGTTGGTTCGACCGGGCGCTGCGGACGACCGCGTACACCATCCAGTCGGTGCCGTCCTTCTGGCTGGGCCTGGCCGCGATCGCGGTCTTCGCCCTGAGCCTGGGCTGGCTACCCGCCGGCGGGCTGACCGACATCACCGCCACCGAGACCCGGGTAGCCGACGTCGCCTGGCACCTGATCCTGCCGGTCGGGGTGCTGGCGGTGTCCCAACTGCCGTGGTTCGTGCTGTTCATCCGCGACTCGGTCGCCGACAGCCTGCGGGAGGACCATGTGCTGGCCGCCCGCGCCCGTGGTCTGCCCGGGCGTACGGTCCTGTTCGGTCACGCCCTGCGTACCGGCCTGCTGCCCTTCCTCACCCTGATCGGCACCCACCTGCCCGAACTGGTCGGCGGGGCGGTGCTGGTGGAGACCGTGTTCTCCCTGCCCGGCCTGGGCGCGGTGACCGTGCAGGCCGCCCTGGGCAGTGACTTCCCGCTGCTGGCGGCGACCACCCTGGCGACCACCGTCGTGGTGCTGGCCGCGAACCTGGCCACCGACCTCGCCTACTCCGCCGCCGACCCCCGGGTACGCCTCGAATGACCGCCGTCACCCTGACCCGTACCCGCCGACTGCCCCGACTGCGTCCGGGCCGCCTCGGCGCGACCGTCGCCGGTACGGTACTCGCCATCACCGTGCTGGCCTGCGTGTTCGCCCCGCTGCTCTGGCCGTTGGACCAGAGCGCGATCGACCTGTCCCAGACCCGGTCGGCGCCCTCGCTGGCGCATCCCGCCGGCACCGACGACCTCGGCCGGGACGTGCTGCTGCGCAGCGTCTACGGGCTGCGGGTGTCACTGCTGGTGGGGGTCATCGCCGCAGTGGTCGCCGCGGTGATCGGTGGTGCCGTCGGCGCCCTGGCCGGCACCGTCGGCGGCTGGGTCGACCGGGTCCTGATGCGGCTGGTGGACACCATCGCGGCCATGCCCCACCTCCTGCTGGGCATCTTCATCGTGGCGATGCTGCGCCCCAGCCTCGGTGCGGTGGTGCTCTCCATCGGGCTGACCCACTGGCTGTCCACCGCCCGGATCGTCCGGTCCGAGCTGCTGAGCCTGCGGAGCCGGCCCTTCATCGACGCGGCCGTCAGCGGCGGGGCCGGCAGGATGCGGGTGCTCACCCGGCACCTGCTGCCGCATGTGCTGCCCCGGCTGGCCCTGGCGGTCACCCTGATGATCCCGCACGCGGTGTGGCACGAGACCGCCCTGTCCTTCCTGGGCCTGGGCCTGCCCCCACACCTGGCCTCCCTCGGCAACATGATCAACGATGGTCGGGGCTCCCTGCTGGCCGGTGCCTGGTGGGCCAGCCTCACCCCCGGCCTGGTGCTGATCGTGGTCACCCTCGCGCTGGCCACCCTCACCGCCCACTGGCGGGACCGTCTGGATCCCCGGGTACGCGCGGAGCTGCAACTGTGACCACCACCGAACCCCTGCTGGCCGTCGCCGGGCTGACCGTCCGGTTCCGGCTGCCCGACGCCGAGGTGCACGCCGTCACCGACCTGCACCTGAACATCCGCCCCGGGGAACTGGTCGCCGTGGTCGGGGAGTCGGGCTGCGGCAAGTCCGTCCTGGCCCACGCCCTGCTCGGCCTGCTGCCCGGCAACGCCACCGTCACCGGCAGTGCCCTGCTGCGCACCGGTTCGTCCCCCGCGATCGACCTGCTGACCTGCCCGCCCCGACAACTGGCCCGGCAGGTACGCGGGCGGGCCGTCGGGCTGGTGCCGCAGAGCCCGGCGACCTCCCTGACCCCGGTGCGTACCGGCCGTCGGCTGCTGGTGGAGACCCTGCGGGCGCACGGCCACACCCGGACGCAGGCCCCCGCCGCCGCCGACCGCCTGGCCGCCGAGGTCGGCCTGGACCCGGCCGACCTGGACCGCTACCCGCACGAGTTGTCCGGCGGGATGGCCCAGCGGCTGGCCACCGCCCTGGCGCTGGCCCCCGACCCGCCGCTGCTGCTGGCCGACGAGCCGACCACCGGCCTGGACCGCCCCCTGGTCGACCACACCCTAGATCTGCTGCGCCGCCGCTGCGACGCCGGAGCCGCCGTCCTGCTGATCACCCACGACCTCGCTGCGGCCCAGCGGGTGGCCGACACCGTGGCGGTCATGTACGCCAGCCGCATCGTCGAGCACGCCCCCACCGAGGCGCTGTTCGACACACCCGGGCACCCCTACAGCGCGGCGCTGCTGGACGCCCTGCCGCAGCGGGCCTTCCGGCCGGTGCCGGGTCACCCGCCGATGCTCACCGACCTGCCGGTCGGCTGCGCCTTCGCCGCCCGCTGCGACCGGGCCACCCCGGCCTGCCGGGTGCAGCCGGCCTTCACTGGCACCGGTGTCGGCCGGGTCGCCTGCCACCATCCGCTGGAGCACGCCGAACTGCGCGCCGAGGTGCCGGCATGACCGGCCGGGCCCTGGCCGCCTGCCAGGTCAGCGCCAGCTACGACCGGCAGCGGGTGCTCGATCGCGTCGATCTGCACATCGCCGCCGGGGAGACCGTGGGCCTGCGGGGCCCCTCCGGCAGCGGCAAGTCCACCCTGGCCCGGCTGCTGGCCCTGCTGCACCGGCCGGACTCCGGTCACATCAGCCTCGACGGCACCCCGGTGACCGGCACCCGCCACCAGGTGCCGGTGGCGGTGCGTACCCGGGTGGCGATCCTGTTCCAGAGTCCCCGCGCGGCCACCGACCCCCGGCTGACCCTGGCCGACATCATCGCCGAGCCGCTGCGCGCCACCGGCACCCCGCCGGAGCAGGTCCGGGAGCGGACGGCCGAACTGGCCGACACGGTGGGGCTGACCGCCGACCTGTTGACCCGCCGCCCGCACGCGGTCAGCGACGGCCAACTGCAACGGGCCTGCCTGGCCCGGTCCCTGGTGCACCGGCCCGGGTACCTGCTGTGCGACGAGGCCACCGCGATGCTGGACGCCTCCACCCAGGCCCATGTCGCGGCCGTGATCGGGGACTACCGGCGTCGGCACTCCGCCGGGGTGCTGGTGATCAGTCACGACTCCGCGCTGCTGGGCCGGTGGGCCGACCGGGTCGTCGACCTGTCCTGACCGTGGTCGCACACGTCGGCGGCCCCGGGGACAACTCCCCGGGGCCGTCGTGGCGTGGTGCTGATCAGCTGGTCGGGAAGTTGTCCGGGGTGCGGATGCGCTCCCGCATGAAGACCCCGGAGGGGGTCAGCACCGAGGTGCCGGTGTAGTTGCTGCCGTTGCAGGTGCCGGGCCGCAGCGCGGCACTGCCCTCGGCCTTGTCGGAGAAGGTCCAGTTCGCGTAGCCGATCTTCAGCCGGTCCAGCAGGTCCAGCCACTGGGTGCTGCTGGCCAGGTCGACGCCCCCGTCACCGGTGTAGTCCACCGTGCCGAACTCGGTGACGAACAGCGGCAGCCGGGCCGCCGCCCGCTCCACCTCGGCCCGGTAGTTGTCCCGGTGCGAGGCGGCGTAGAAGTGGAAGGCGTACATGATGTTGCTGGCGTTGACCGGGTTGTTGACGATCTCGGTGTGGTTGGACCCCTCGGAGACCCCCAGCGAGGACCAGCCCCGGGTACCCACGATGATCACCGCGTCCGGGTCGTTGGCCCGGATCACCGGAATGACCTGGTCGGCGTAGTTCTTGATGGTCGACCAGCTCACCCCGTTGGGCTCGTTGGCGATCTCGTAGATCACGTTGTTCTTCGACGCGTGCCGGGCGGAGACCGAGGCGAAGAAGGTCTTGGCCCGCTCCAGGTTGAACATCGGGTCACCCGGAGTGAGCAGGTGGAAGTCGATCATCGCGTACATGCCCCGCCGGGTGGCCTCCTCGACCAGGTTGTTCACCCGGTTGGTGAACCCGGCCGGGTCGGTCTCGTAACCCTGCTCCTGCACGTACATCGCGATCCGGAACAGGTCCGCCCGCCAGTCGGTGGCCAGGGCGTCCAGGGAGGCGTTGTTGTAGCAGTTGCCGAACCACTGGATGCCGTGGGTGCTCATGCCCCGCAGTTGGATCGGCCGCCCGTACTGGTTGCACAGGTTGACCCCGCAGACCCGCAGCTGGCCGTTGATCTGCACCGGGGTCTGCCCGGTCGGCGGGGGAGTGGTCGGCGGGGGAGTGGTCGGTGGCGGGGTGGTGGGCGGGGGAGTGGTCGGTGGCGGGGTGGTGGGCGGGGGAGTGGTGGTGGAACCGGTGCAGGGCACCCCGTTGAGGGTGAAGGAGGTCGGCGACGGGTTGCCGCCGGTGAAGCTGCCGTTGAAGCCGATGCCGGTGCTGGCCCCGGTGGCCAGGCTGCCGTTCCAACTGGCGTTGCGCGCGGTGACGGCGTTGCCGCTCTGGCTCCAGGTCGCCGACCAGCCCTGGGTGACCCGCTGCCCGCTGTCCGGGAAGCTGAACCCCAGGGTCCAGTCCCCGATCGCGTCGCCCAGGTTGGTGACGGTGATGTTGGCGGTGAAGCCGTTGGACCAACTGTTCGTCGAGTAGGTCACCGCACAGCCGGTGGCGGCCATCGCGTTCGTGGCGGGCAACGCCACGAGGGTGCCGAGGGCCAGCGCACCGACGGTGCCGGCTGCGACCAGGAGCCGCCGTGGACGAGACGGAGGACGCTTCATGTGGACCGTCGCAATCTGGTCGTGGTGGTGGGTACGGCAAGATTGGTCCGCCGACTCAGCCGGCGGCCCGGGAGCGCTCCCACGAGAGCCTACGTGGGGTCGAAACAATCACGCAATATTTCGATGCATCGAAGTCTCGGCAAGGGTTGACGCCCCGGAGGAGCGCTCCGGGGCGTCATGGGTGGGCGTACCTGATCAGGTTTGGTCGGCGGCGCACCTAGGGTTGGTCGGCGGCGCGGCGCCGATCCGCCTCGGCGTCGGCGGCCCCCACCGGGGTGGGGTCGAGGTCGCGCCGCGCGCCGCTGAGGTCGACCTCGGCACCCGCGCGAGCGGCATCGGCCGCCGCGTCGTCCGCGCCGATCACCTCGCCGCCCTCGGGGTCCCCGCCGTCGGCGACCAACCTGCCCGCCGCGTTGACCGCGATCGGGGTGTACCTGGGATCGGTGGTCATCTCATCCTCCCTTGTGCCGATGACCCCTCAGGTACCCGTCGGCGACCGCGGCCACACGGCCAGGCGAAGGTGGAGGTTACGCATCTTTGCCCTATGGCAAACACCACATCAGTGGCGGGAGAAGTGTCCTATTCGCCCGCACATTCGGACTACCCGGTAGCGCCCCGCACCGGCACCGACACCGGCAGTGGCCTCGGTGGGCCCGCGTTATCGAATCGTCGCGGCGTGGCCGTGCGCAGGTTTGCACCGGTCACTACCCTGGGCCTGATCATGTGCCAGAGAACCTCTCGACTTTGACAAGGGCCACACATGAGTGACAGTTATCCGCCGTACGGGGGGCAGCCGGATCCGAACGCGGGGGGCTGGGGCAATCCGCCCGGACCCCCGGCCGGACCGTTCCCTCCCGGCTCCCCGGTCGGTCAGCCACTCCCGCCCGGATCTCCGGTCGGTCAGTCCGGCTACCCGTCGCCGTACGGTGCCCCGCCCCCACCACCCCCGCCCCCGCCGTACGGGGTCCCACCGCAGCAGCAGAAGTCGAAGAACGGGCTCTGGTTGGGGCTCGGCATCGGCGCCGTCGTGATGGCCGTCCTCGTCGCCTGCGGCGGCACTATCGGCTACTTCATGCTCTCCGGCGACGACGAGGACAACCCCACCCCGGTGGCCAGCGGCTCCAGCAGCCCCTCCGCCGCTCCGGAGAACTCCGAGTCCCCCGACGCGGCACCGCCGCCGCCGGAGCCGGACAACCAGCCGGACAACAACAACGCGGTCACCGCCCGCAGCTCCAGCGACATGTCCGCGGTGTGTGACGGCAGCCCCATCCTCAACGCCGCGCCGTACACCAGCGCGAAGGGCGCCAAGGTCTACACCTTCGCCAACTCTCCGGAACGCCCGCAGTCCTGGCTGAGCAAGTCGGTGGGCTACAACAAGCCGTACTACGCCAAAATCGCCGACTGGGCGAAGGTCTCCGTGATCGGCTGCCTCACCTTCGAAGAGGGCAGCGAGGGCGAGCCGCGCAAGTGCGACTACAAGGACAGCGACGACAAGAAGATCACTGTCGACTACATCTCCGCGCGCTACACCCTGACCTTCTACGCCGCCAAGACCGGCGAGAAGATCGGTGACGGTGGCCGGGTCAACGCTCCGGCGGTCCGCTGCCCGAGCTTCATCTCCTACAACCGGTCGACCATGAAGGCGTACGCCTCGCCGGACGACGGCGCCCTCGAGCTGGCCCTGGACAAGTTCACCTCCTGACGAGTACGCGATGACGGCGGGGACCCGATCGGCTCCCCGCCGCCTCGTTGCACGGCTCGATCTGCCTGGTGTGAGGTGACCGGGACCGTGTCCATGAGTCGTCGCGTCGTCGACATGGGGCAGACTGCGTCTCGTGAGTCCCATGAGTCGTCGCCGTAAGTCGAAGAGTCGATCCGTCCGTAGCGGTGCCCCGCTCGTCGTTATGGACCCGCCGGACGAGTGTGACTGCCCGCACTGTGCCGGGGGGCAGCCCACGCCGGAGCAACTCGACAGCCTGATGCCGCTAATCGACTTGGCCGCGATGCAGGATCCGACGGAGATCGAGGTGGCCGCCTCGATGTTCCTGGCGGTCGGTGCCCTCGTCGGGGAGGACTTCGACCAGGCGTTACCGGAGCTGTTCGTGCCGACACTGGAGGCGGTAGCCACGCCACCGGCACGCGCCATGCTCGCCGGCATCGCCGCGGTCTGCGACGGCGACACGAGCCGCTTCGCGGCACAGGCGGCTGGCCGGCTCGCCGAGGCCGGGGTCGACGCGCCGGCCTGGCTCGCAGAGTTGGACGCCCCGATCGTGGCACAGGAGTGCCGCCAGTTCCTCAACCCGATGGGGGAGACCTTCCTGCTGGCCGGCATGTTCCAGCGGGCCGGCCGGTCGCTGGCCGCGTTCGTGGTGCTCGATCCCCTCGATTGTGGTGCTGCGCAGGAGATACTCCTGATCGACCCCGACCAGTGGGATGGTGCGCGCCATTCGCTCCAATCCGACCTGCGGGCCGATGGCGTCTCCATCCGGGACGAGGAGATTCAGCCGGCCGACTTCCGTCGCGCCGTACAGGAGGCACTGGAGATCCGTGCCGACCACGACCAGGACCGCGACGTGGACGACCTCCTCGACGACAAGGAAGGCCCCGGCTACCCGGCGTTCGCCCTGCTCCTGCGCAGTTGGCTGCGGACGCTGCCTGAGCCGGCCAGCCTGCCCCGTCACCGGCACGACGGCGAACTGGACATCGCCTCGATCGCCGCGCTGCTGGACCGCATACCGGGGCGTGGACGAAGAGGTGCCGTACCGAGACCCCGCACCGCCGCCCTGCCGTCCAAGCGGAAGAAGTCCGCCGGGCCGGCCCCCATCTACCGGATCAAAGTCGGGCTGAGAGGAGCCCGTCCGCCGATCTGGCGTCGCCTTGAGGTGCCCGGGGACATCACGCTGGCCCGGCTGCACACGCTGATTCAGGTCGCCTTCGACTGGGATGACAGTCACCTGCACGTCTTCGAGACCCCGTACGGCAGCTTCGGTCGTCCGGACGCAGAACTCGGTCATCGGGCCGAGTCACGGGTCAACTTGGAGCAGGTCGCTACCGCCGTGAACGACAAGCTCCACTACACCTACGATTTCGGTGACAGTTGGGAGCACGACATCCTGGTGGAACAGATCCTCGATCGTGATCCGGCCGTGACGTACCCGCGCTGTGTCGGTGGCCGGCGGGCTGCCCCACCGGAGGACTGCGGAGGCGTGTGGGGTTACGCGGAGTTGGTGGACATCCTCGCCGACCCCACGCACCCCGAACACCAGGACCGCCGCGGCTGGCTGGGCCTTGCCGAGTCCACCCCCTTCGACCCGGCCCACTTCGACGCGAAGGCGATCACCGCCGCGCTGCAACGGTTGCGCTGACGCCACCAGCCGCCGGGTTGCCGGAGGCTGGCAGGGTATGCGCCATGGGGAGCCTCGTTGCGCAGTTGCCCGCCCTGCTCGGTGTGCTGGTCGGCACCATCGGCACGATCGTGGCCACCTCGCTCGCCGACCGCGCCCGGTGGCGCCGACACCAGGGCGTGCGATGGGACGAGCGGCGGTTCGACGCGTACGCCGAATTCGCCCGCGTGCTCAAGGAGGTGCTCACCATCGCCAGCCGGCTGATCGGCGGCTACCTCGACCGGGAGCAGGAACTCGCCCTGCTGACCGAGGCCAACTTCCGGCACACCATCGCCTGGGAGAACGTCCTGCTGCTCGGCGACGCCCCGACAGTGAAGGCCGCCCGGGCCTGGCGCGACGCGGTCTGGGAGGTCGAACGCCTGGCCCGCGACGGCTCCGCCGCGGACGGGCTGCCCGACCTGCTGCACCGGGTCAACGAGGCACGGGACCAGTTCTACGACGCGGCCCGCGGTGGCCTCGGCGTCAGCGGCGGCTCGGTCGCCCAGGCCGCGCTGCTGGTCGACCGGCTGTACCCACGTCACACCCGCCCACCGGCACCACGCTGACCTGCACCCCGGACGCGATGGTGGCTGACGCTCAGGCGTGCTGCGCGGGTTGGTCCAGGATGGCGCTGAACCGCTCCTCGGCCAGGTCTAGCTGGTCGAGGATGTGCCGGCGCACCGGCTCGGACAGGGGAGTGTCCGCGCGGGTGACCAGATCGCGGAAGACCGGCACCAGGGGACGGTACTTGCGCGCCAACGCCTCCACCTTCGGCCCGACCGAGTGGATCACCCCGACACCGTTGTCGGTGAAGTCGGAGACCTTGATGACCCGGGCCCACGGCTCACCGTCGAGACTGTGCACCAGGTGCTCGCGGTACTGCTCGTTGCGGTCCCGTTCCGGATCCCACCGCGGATTGGTGACCGCCGCGACCAGCCGCGCCACCCGGGCACCGAACCGGTCCGCGAGCACCGCCAGCGCCGCCGGAGTCGGATCACCCCCGGCGTACGCCGGGCCGGCCAGCTCCGCCGGATGATCCTCCACCGCGTCGTGCAGCAGCCCGGCGACGATCACCTCCGGGTCGCGTACCTGGTAGTGGTGCATCAACCGGATCGCGACCCGCAGCAGATGGTTGACGTACGGCTCCCGGGACCGCCGGTCGTCGCGGTGCAGCCGGCCGGCCAACTCCAACGCCTCGTCCAGCCGACCCCGGGCGTCGGCGTCGAAGGCCGCACACTCCAGCCGGAACCTCTCCCGCAGGCCCGGCTCCCCGTGCATCTCCGTGATGGCGTGCATCGGCATGCTGGCCAGATACGGCGGCAGATCCATCCGTCTCTTATATCGGATCACCACGCCACCGGTCACCACCCGCCGACCCGACCGGCCGGGACCGGGGCACGTGCTCGGCTGTCCTGGCACCTCGATGGAGAGCGCATAGGATCTGCCCATGCAGGAGGGCCGGTGGACGACGATCACCCCGTCGCAGTTCGCTGCTCTGCCCGATGGAGGACCCTGGAGTCCTGCCCAAACTTGACGGTGCCGTGGTGCGCGTCGGCGACAACGAATGGATCGCCCTCCCCGACGCCTGGGCCACCAACGCCCACCGCAGCGCCGCCCTAACCTGACCCCCCTTCCACGTCCCCTGATCGTGGCAGTGCGGCTGCGCGACACGCCGACACCTGAACAGCCACACCGCCACGATCAGGGTGGCCTACCAGATGTGGACGGGTTTTGGGGGTTGTCCACAGGGGTGTGGTTGTCCACAGGGGGCGGGAGCTGTGGCTGCGGGTGGGTGGGGCAGGGTGGCACGGTCGGCGGTGTGGATACGGTGTTGGCGGAGCTGGTGAGGCGCGGGAACGGGCTGGTGACCCGGTCGGTTGCCGAGCAGGTCGTGCCGGAGTGGGTCTTGCAGCGGGCGTGCACCAACGGCGAACTCGTACGGGTGCTGCCCGAGGTGTTCGCGGCGGCACACCTGTTGAATGACGAGAGCCTTCCGCCGCTCAGCCGGATCGGCCCGGCCCTCGGCCGCCGTGCGGTCGCCGCCTGGATGCGGGGGCGCGGTGCCCTCAGCCACCTCACCGCCCTCGACGTGTGGGGACTGCGCCAACAACGGCCCGGAGACCTGCTGCACGTGAGCGCACCTGCTGGCAGCGGCCTGCGAAACTGGCCCGGGGTGCGAGTCCACCGGCGTCGACACCTCACCCTCACTCCACCATCGACGGTGGTACGACAGGGGATGCCGGTGACCACCATCGAGCGAGCTTTGGTCGACTCCTGGCCGATGCTCGCGCTGGAGGAGCAACGGACGCCGATGATCAGGGCGTTCAACAACCGGCTGACCACCCCCGGCCGCCTGCAAGCTGTGCTCGACGGCACGGCAAGGGTGGCTAGCCGGGTAGCGCTGCGTACGCTGCTGACCCGCCTTGCCGACGGTTGCCGCAGCCCGCTGGAGATCTGGGGACACGAGCGCGTCTTCACCGGCCCTGGAATGCCGACCTTCCAGCGGCAGGCGCAGATCCGGCTCGGCCAGCGCAACGTCTACCTGGACCTGTACGCCGAGCCGGAACGGGTCAACATCGAACTCGACGGGGCCACCACCCACGGCGACCCCCGGCAGCGCGAAATCGACCTACGTCGTGACGCGCAACTGGCCGCCCTCGGCATCCTGGTCGTCCGCTTCGCCCATCGTCGGCTCGTGCGTGAGCCGGAGACCGTACGCCGGGAAACCCTCGCCATCCTCGCCACCCGTCAAACCAGGTAGGCGCCTCCACGAGCCCGACGACGTACGCGTCAGCGCCCTACCTGGACGGGACGGTCGTGCCGACCCTCCGTGCGGCCCACCAGCTCCACCGCGTCGGCTGACCTGGCGGGGCGCCGCCGGTTCCGAGGAGCGGAGAGACCGGCGAGTTGGACGTAGATTTCGCGTTTGGTGGTGGCGTTGCCGCGCCGGCTGAGCACGTAGCCGGTCAGCCAGACCCAGCCGTCGTACGCATGGCGGTCGCTGACCGAGACGACGCGCAGGGTCAGCGCCCGGTCCCCGGCGAACTGCACCGAGGCGCGGCCGTCGATCCGGAGCAGGTCGCCGGGGGAGGGGCGCACAGTCACCAGTGGCCGTCGTTCGCTGGTCGGCATTCGCGGGCGTGCATGGTCTGCCAGTCGCGCAGTGCCCGCTTGAGCCGCTCGTTCTCCTCAGCAAGGGTGTGGATCTGCCGGTGCAGGTCGGCCAGGTCATCGGCGACCCGGGCCTGGAACTGGCGTACCTGATCGGGATCGACGCCACGGCGACGCGGGTCGAAGCTGCGGGTGCGTACCTCGTGCGGGGTCAACCGGGCCGGCAGCCCGGTCCCGTAGAGCTGGCCGGATCGATACACCTGGGCCACGTCGGTCCTCTCCTGGGCGAGCGGAAGCGCGAAAGGTCGGTGCGGTGGGTCTGGAAGGGCGGGCCGTGCGTGGCCGGCGTCCGCACGGCCCGCCCGCTCGGCCGCCGCAGCCCAGTTCGGCGGTACGACGACAGAGCAGCCTGTCTGGGCCGGGACGGGCACACGCACCCGCCCCGGCCAGGGGATGAGCCGAACTCGTTGCCACGCGAGGAGCGGCTCGAAACCAACATATCTAGACATGTCAGATGAGTCAACGTTGCTTGTTAGGCGCGTTGCGGTGTGATCGAATCGGATTGCCACGCGAGGAGTGCCATGCGAGAAGTGCCGGACTACTGGCGCATCGCCGATGATGTGATCGCCGACGTCAAGTCCAAGAAGTTGAAGCCGGGGGACAGGCTGCCCTCGATCGCCGACACACGCGCCACCTACAACGTCAGTCACGGAACCGTGCAGATGGCCTACGCGCGCCTCGAAGCGCTGCGGGTCATTCGGCGGCAGCAGGGCAAGGGCGTCTTCGTGACCGATCCGGGCACCTGGATGCGGGAGCCCTGAGTTGGCTGTCTGCCGAGATCCGACCGTTCCGGGTGTAGCGGGTAGATCATGTTCGGTGCAGGATGATCGATGTGAAGGCTTTTGTAGGCGTGACGGACGAAAAGTGGTACCGGTTCCTAGCAGCGCGTCCCGGCCTGGGTGAGGTCAACTTCTGGCGGCCGTCTGGCGGCAACTTTCGTGCTCTCACGCCTGGCGAACCCTTCTTCTTCAAGGCGCACTACCCACTCAATCGGATAGTCGGAGGAGGCTTCTTCAGCGGCTTCACCCAACTGAGGATCTCGGAGGCGTGGGAGTTGTTCGGCGAGGCCAACGGTGTCGCTAGCTTGGACGAGATGCGCCGCAGCGTCGGGCGCTACCGCAAGCAGCCGATCGGGCTCGACGAGGACCCGGTCATCGGCTGCATCTTCGTTCGCGACAGCGTCTTTTTCCCTGATGAATCGACTGTTGGCCCACCACCGGATTTCGCTTCCAATGTGGTACAGGGCAAGACGTACGACCTCGCTGATTCCTCCGTCGCCGGGTACTTCGATCTCCTGCTGCACCGCATACTGGGCGTGGCCGTCGCACTGGACCTCAGTGAGCCCTGGCATCGACCCGGGCCGGTGTATGGTGATCCCCGGCTCGTACCGCAACGCCTCGGTCAGCAGTCGTTCAAGGCTGTGGTGCTGAGTGCCTACGGACGACGTTGCGCCATTACCGGCAACAGGGTCCAGCCGGTGCTGCAGGCGGCCCATATTAGGCCGTTGCAGCAAGGCGGGGACCATCGGATCGACAACGGCTTGCTGCTCAAGTCGGACGTGCACATTCTCTTCGATCGGGGGTACCTTGGTGTTGACCCGAAGTACCGCTTGATGGTCAGTCCTCGCCTGCGCAGTGAATTCGGGAACGGTGACCAGTTCTACGCAAAGGCCGGCACGACCATCGCACTTCCGCAACGGGCGCCTGATCGGCCCAATGCCGATTTCCTCGAGTGGCATCTGGACACCGTCTTCAAGGCTGCCTGACGCCGTATGCCTCGATCGCCATCTGTTTGCCTGGGCATAACTGGACTGGTCCTGCCGTCGACCGGCCTGACTCGCTGCGGGTGTCCTCTTTCAGGAATGTCTGCCGGGGTCTCGGCGGCCAGAACCAGTTAACTCATCGCCTGCGACCCCTGGGGCGCGCAACCGACCTCATTCTGGTGCCGGCTCGGACCGCTCATCGACGCGGCGAGACCGGCACCCTTGTGCACGACTTCACCGACCCGGAGTGGGACACCCGCTTCCTCGGCGACCTCTACCAGGACCTCTCGGAGGTATAAGTTGTCCGACCCGACAGAAGTCAGTTCCGCTACCCCCTGGTGGACCGCAGACGACGTGGCCGAAGTGGCCGAAGCTCTAGAGTCCCGGCGCTCTCGGCTCTGGGGGATCGTCTCACCGGCCGACCTGGCCGACTGGATCTTCGCCGAACCGGTCCCGGCACCACTTCACCCACTGCCGGTCGAGAGCGACGACAAATGCGCGAACGGCTTGACGGGGTCGAAAAAGATAGCCTGGGCGCTGGCCGGTTGGGCTGCTCGGATGGTGGTGCCGGAGCCAGCTACGACTGCGGGACGACACTGGCATCTGTCGTATCTCGATGACACCACACCTGCCGTACTGCGGTTGACGGTCGGGGTGCTGGAGATCATCGGCCTGTACGAGTCCGGTGAGAGTGTGTGGTTGCGGCTACACGCCGGGCCTGTCGGTCTGGCCCTCGAAGCAGGGGTGGCCAGCGAAAAGGAGTGGGAAGAACGCGGCATCGAGATCCTGGAGGACAGGACGAAGACCCTCGCCGAGGAGAAGCTTCTCCTGCGCTGCCCGGACCTGGCGACGGCGTTCTGGCTATTGCGACAGCGGCCGGTCATCGCGGGGATGCGATTGTTGAGTTGTTGGGTGGCTGCCGGGCCTTACTCCTTCGAGAGCAGCTACCACCCTGAAGTAGTGGGACGTGCGTGGCTTGCGTCAACGTCGTTGAGTAGCAGCTCAGCCGAGTGAACTGGCGGTAGGCGTCCTTGCTGTGCAACTTGTGACTTCCCCGCTGCATGTGCAAGGTGAGGCGGCCCTCGTACCAACCATTGTGGACGTTCTGTCGATGGGCAGGCAGCGGAAAGCTCTCGTACCGATGCGGTTTCGTCACCCCGGGGAGGTTGAGATGCCGAGGCGCAAGGGTGTCTTTTGTATCGAGGGCGAATGGCATCCCGACCTGACCAAGCGCTGGTCGGTGCGGCCGACTCTTCAGCTGCTGGAGCAGTTGGAGAGCCTGCGCTACATCCATCAGAGCGCTGTCACCCGGGATCAGCTGAAGTACTACGTCGAACAGTGGTCCTTGCGCAAGTACTCCTCGTACGAGGTGGGCTTCTTTGCGCTGCACGGGTCTCCCAGCCAACTGTGGCTGTCCAACTCACAATCGACCAGTTTGCACGAGGTCGCGACCTGGATATCACCAGGCTGCTGGCAGGGGAGGCAGATCTACATCGGCGCGTGCTCGGTGCTGCAGGGGTCCGACAGGGACCTGAGCGAGTTCCTGAAGCAGACGGGCGCGTCGATGGTGTGTGGCTTCACCAAGCAGATTGACTGGATCGAGTCGGCGGCCTTCGAGACGGTGGTCCTGGATCGGCTGGTCAACGCCGGCAAAGTCAACAGCCTTCAACAGTTGGTTTCCTCGGCACGTTGGGCGCCGCTGGCACAACACCTCGGGTTCCGGGTGGTCTACGCCACGGGTGAGAGCTTCAAGATCCCGTCGATGCGATCCAAAGGGTCGAGCGTCACTCTATGATCGCGGCGGCCTCGTCCCGACCCGCGACCACCGGCTCGCTGCACCGAGCACTACCGCCGCACCTGCAGTCCGCCATCGACGCCTACTCCCACCGTGTCGTCGCCCTCGCCGACCCGCAACGACACCATCGTCTACCGTGTTAGCAACCACTGTTAGAAAGCGGGTCTGACAGGTCGGCTGCTCAGCAGTGAACGTCTGCCTGTTTCGAGGCCACCGCATCGACCCTCCGTGCCTGCTGGCCGATTTCGATTCTGCTTCGGCCGTGCCCAGAGGACGGGCCGGTCAGGCTTCCTATGTGTCAACGTCGCGGATGCGGGCGGCCAGGTCGAGGGCGGCTCGGATCGGGTCGGCGTTCCAGTGGCTGGCGAAGGCGTCGTACAGGCGCCATCCGGCGCGGGCCAGGGTCCGTTGCCGCTCGACGTGTGCGGCCACGGAATCCGGATGGACCCCGCAGATCACCCCGACCGCCTCGGTGTCCGCCCCGACACACAGGTCGATCTGCCAGCGGCCGACGGGGTAGTCGACCCGTACCGGCAGTCCCAGCTTTTCGAGTTCGACGGCCAGGGCCCGGGTCCAGGGGTCCGAGGCGGAGGTGGCCGGGCCGGTCGGGGGTGTCGGGGGTTGTTCGGCGTAGCGCAGGTAGTCGCCGATGATGCCCTCGGGGGAGCGCAGCGAGGTGACCACGGTCAGCTGCTTCCTGGCCCGGGTGATCAGGACGTTGAGCAGGCTGGAATCGGCCAGGAAGCGGTGTCGGGCCGGTGGGTCCTCGTCGACCAGCCCGAGTGAGGCGATCACCACGTCCGCCTCGCTGCCCTGGAAGGCGTGCACCGTCCCGGTACGCAGACCGAGCCGCTGGATCTCGTCGAGGTCGTACGCCGACAGCAGGGCCGCCTCCACCGCGTCCGCCTGGGCCCGGAACGGGCTGATCACCGCGATCCCGCCGGCCGGGGGATCGGTGGCCAGGGCCCGGACCAGGTCGAGTACGGCCTGCACCTCGGCCTGGTTGACGCCGTCGACCACGGTCGCCCGGTCGACCCGCACCACGTCGATGGCGTCGGCCTGTTCGTTGCGCGGGTGCCGGGTGACCAGTTCCAGTCTGCCGTCGTAGAACCGTTCCCCGGAGAACCCGATCAGGTGCGGCGCGGACCGGTAGTGCTCGGCCAGCCAGGTGACCCGGGCGGCCCCGGCCGCCAGGTCGTAGACGCTGGACCGTCGCACGTCGAGCCGGTCGGCCAGCCGGTCCAGTCCGTGCCGGTGCAGGGTGGCGGTCACCTCGACATCGGCGACGAAGGAGACGAACCGCAGTTGCCGGGGGTCACCGGCGACCAGGGCGTTGCGGGCGCGGGCCAGCACCGGGGCGACCCGTACCTGGTCGATGTGGGCGGCCTCGTCCAGCACCACCAGGTCGAACATGCCGGCCACCGGTGGCAGCAGATCCTCGACGTCGGTCACCGTGCCCACCCACAGGGGCAGGGCCCGCACCAGCGCCTCGGCGTCCAGCCCGGCCAGCAGTTCCCGGCGCCGGTTGCGCCCGGCCCGCAGGGCGGTACCCAGACCGTTGGCGGCCCGCCGGGCCTGCGGGGTCCACCGCTGGGCGCTGGTGGTGTGGTGCCGCAGGGCGGTGCCGACCGCCTTGGCCAGTACGGTGTCCGCCTCCGCCAGGGACTGCCAGGCGGCGGAGAGTTCGGTGCCGCCCTGGGCGGGGAGTCGAGCCGCCGCCTGGAGGGCCTCGGCCGCCTCCACCGCCGCCTCCAGCCGATCCCGGGGCAGGTCGGGACCGGCCCCGGTCAGCCGTCGCAGCCGCCGTTCGGCGTACGACCGTCGCAGTCGCGGCCACCAGCCCGCGCCCTGGCGGCCGGTATCCCGCAGGGCGTGCCGGATGGCGGTGAGGTCGGCGTCCGGGTCGAAGACCCGTGGCGCGTCCTGGGTCAGCGCGGGCAGCAGGGGCTGCCAACCCGGGAGGGTGGCGGCGCGTCGCTCCTGCTCCAGGGCAGCGGTGATCCCGGCTCGGACGGTGGCGACCCGGTGCCGGGCCGCCGCCACCGCGGCGGCGTCGGTGCGCAGTTGATCGTCGCGCACCCCACCGGCGGCCCCGTCGGCCAGGTCGGCGGCGACCGCCTCGCGTCGCTCCGCGTCCCCGAAGAGCACCGGGGGTGGGCCGGGATGCCGGCGCAGCAGGGTGCCCAGGGCCTCCGCAGCCGCCACGGACTGGGTGGCCACCAGCACCGACTTTCCCCGGTCGACCGCGTCCAGGGCGGCGGCGACCAGGGCGTGACTCTTGCCGTTGCCGGGGGCACCGGAGACCACCACGACCGCTTCGGTACGGGTGCGTCGGACCACCTCCGACTGGGTGCCGTTCAGCGGCAGCGGGGACAGCACCTCCTCGTCGTCGTGGCCGGTCTTGTCGTCGTGCTCGTCGGAGGGGCCGAGGTAGAGCCGGCTCAGGGCGGTGTCCGCCAACCCGGGACGGCCCGCCCAGTTCAGCAGGGTGTCGCGAAGCCGGCCGGCGAACACGTCCCGGGTAACGAAGATCGCCGCCGCGGCAACCCCGGTGAGGCTCTGATCGTCGAGGCGGCGCGGCGGACGGGGTACGACCTTCTCCACCTTCAGACCGGCCGCCTCGGCCGCCGCGGTGATCCAGGCCGCCGTGCCGGGGGCGGTCAGCCAACCCGGCCCGGCCAGCCCGGGTGCGGCCTCCAACCGGGCGGCGAGATCCCGATCCTCGATCAGCGAGGTCATCTCCAGGTCACCGGCGGGGACCACCCGGTAGCCGCCTCGGCCCCGCTCCAGCCGTACCGGTTGGGCCAGCAGCGGCAGCCGGATCCGCCGCCGTACCCCCTCGATGTCCGCCCCGCCGACCAGGAAGGCCAGGCCACGGCGCAGGATGCGTTCGTCGCGGTGCAGGGCGTCCTGCGCCGCCAGACGGTCCAGGTGGCCGCTGTGGGGGCCGCGGTGCGGCTCCGGCAACCAGACCAGGGGCCGGTTGCCCGCGGCCACGTCGAGGACCCGCTCGGCCCCGGCCGGAGCCAGGTCGGCGAGCGCGGTGAGGATGACACCGGCGTCCATCGCCCGCACATTCTGCCGTACGCCCGGACGCCGCCGACACGCCGCAACAAGCCCGTCGGCGTGGACTCCCTGGGGGGTATGAGGGTGGGGGCCGTCGGCGTCGACGGCCCCCACCAGGCTGGTGCTCGGGTGCCGGCCGGGCCGGCAGATCAGGTGACTATCCGGCGTACGTCTCGAACTCGGCGATCCGCGGGGTGCCGGAGGAACTGGTGATGTCGAAGGTGATCTTCCGCAGCGAGGTGGCCGGGAAGGAGATCACCCCGGCGGTGCTGCCGCTGGCCAGGACCGCGCCGGTGTCATGGTTGAGCAGCCGCCACGACCGGACGTTGCCGACCGCCCCGGAGGCCTCCCGGATGTTGACCCGGGAGACCCGGGTGGCGGTGTCCCACTTGATGGAGATCTGACCGGTGGACCCGGACGGCGACCAGGCGGTGCTCATGTTGCCGTCGCGTACGTCGCCGTAGCTGGTGCCGCTGGCCTTGCTGGACCCGTCGGAGCCGGCCCCGATGCTCAGGTTGGTGCCGCTGGGCTGGCTCGGGCCCGGGGTCGGGCTGGTCGGACCGGGGGTCGGGGTGGTCGGGCCCGGAGCGGGGGTGGTCGGGCCGCTCGTCGGGGTGGTCGGGGTGCAACTGCCGTTCGAGGTACGGATGCCCTTGTTGGCGCCGGCGGTCTGCCGGACGATGTCCGGCACGCAGTTGGCCGGGTCCAGGCGGTACGAGTAGGGAACGCTGACGCTGGTGTTGGAGGTCGGGTTGGGGCCGGCCGGGTTGGTGTCCCCGCCGCGGGAAGACCAGGTCACGTTGTCGAAGATGTTGCCGCTGACCTGCCAGTAGCCGGCCTGGTCGGTGTAGAAGGTGCCCAGCACGTCCTTGGCGTTCTGGAAGTAGTTGTTCTCCACCTTGGCCCGGGCCCCGGCCCGGGAGTTGATGCCGGACTCGTTGATCCGGGAGAAGTGGCTGTTGAAGATGTGCGCGACGCCGCCGCGCAGCAGGGGAGTGCGGGAGTCGATGTTCTCGTACAGGTTGTGGTGGAAGGTGACGTACCCGTTCGACAGGTCGCTCTCGCTGGACCCGATCAGACCACCCCGGCCGGAGTTGCGCAGGATGCTGTAGGACAGGGTCACGTACTGGGTGTTGTTCTTCATGTCGAACAGCCCGTCGAAGCCCTGCGACTCACCGCCCGAGGCCTCCAGGGTGACGTGGTCGACCCAGACGTTGCGGACGTTGGCCTCCATGCCGATGGCGTCACCGCCGTTGGAGGTCGGCGAGCCGGACTTCTTGACGTTCCGGACGGTCACGTTCTGGATGATGATGTTGCGGGCCTCGCGGATGTGGATGCCGATCTGGTCGAAGGTGGCTCCGTTGCCGACCCCCAGGATGGTGACGTTGCTGATCTGCTTGAGTTCGATCACGTCGGCGGCGGTGCTGCAGCTCGACCCGGAGACCTTCGTGGTGTTCCCGTGGTTGATGGTCCCCTCGACCTGGATGATGATCGGGGTGCTGCTGCTGGCCCGGTTGCACAGGGCCGCGTGGATCTGGGTGCCGGTGGTGGCGCGGACGGTCTGCCCGCCGGCCCCACCGGTGGTGCCGCCGTTGCTGCTGGCGAAGCCGGTGGCGCTGCCGACGGCCGCCGACGCCTGCGGCGTCGTCAATGCCACGCAGACGACTGCTCCGGTGGCTGTGGCGGCGAGGGCCGCCAGGACTCGTGGCGCGAGGGTGCGTCTCATCCTCGTCTCACCTTCCTTGCTGTTGTTGGTGGTGGTGAAAGGAAGGGCCCCTTGTTAACGCCTCCGGCATAGGCGGGGCCCCCTTTTAACAGCGGGGTGCCGCTACAGCGGCAGCCGGTCGGCGCCGGCGAGCGGTCCGACGACCAGCGGCACCAGGGGGGCCGGCAGCACCGGACCGTGCCGCAGGGTCGGGGTCCAACCGGCGTCCGGGGACAGGTCGGGGTCGTGTACGGCGTTGTACGCGGCCACCAGGTCGACCGGCCGCGGCAGCCCACTCGCCGGGGTGACCCAGTTGCCCCGGGTGGTGATGGCGGTGCCGCTCCAGTCGTAGAGCAGGTCGGCGGCGGAGATACCGGCACCGAGGGTGAAGTGGTTGTTCTGCGCGTACACCGCGGACTGCACCCCGACACCGATGGCGTACTCGAAGCCGGCACCGGCGATCCGGTAGGCGTTGTTGTAGAGGTCGACCTGGCCGAAGCGCACCCGGGGCAGCCGTTGCAGGGACCCGTCGAACAGGTTGTGGTGCAGGGTGACGTTGAGCCGACCGAGGTCCGGGCCGACCGTGTTGGAGGAGCCGATCAACATCACCTTGTCCCGCCCGTCGAACCGGTTCCAGGCGACCGTGACCAGGCTGGCGGTGTGGGTGATGTCCAGCGCGCCGTCGTGCACCTGGTAGGGGCGGCCGAAGTGGACCGGTTGGGCACTGTCCGGGTTGTCCCCGTCGGTGAAGGTGTTGTGCTCGATCCAGACGTTCTCGCTGCGGCGCACCGAGACCAGGTCGTACTGGGAGTTCCAGTTGCCGGTCTCCCCGTCGGTGGGGGACCAGGCGGGGAAGCAGTCCCGGGCGTCGTCGAAGGTGATGTTGCGGACGATGACGTTGGAGACCCGGTCGATCATCAGGGTGAGGCCGGTCAGCCGCGCCCCGCGCAGCCCGATGATGGTGGTGTTGGCGCCGACGTTGATCTGGGTGTGCCGGGTCTGGTTGGTCACCGACCGCACCCGGGCGGACTCGATCGGCCCGCTCGGCGCCACCCGACCCCAGACCCCCGGGTCGTACGCGGCCAGGTACGCCTCCAGGGAGTAGCCGGGGTCGGCCAGGTCCGTGCAGTTCAGCAGGCTGCCGTCGGGGCCCTCGAATCCGTCGATGGTGCCCTTGACGTACACGATCTTGGGGGTGGCGTTGCCGGCGTTGGTGGCGTTGTCGCCGCCGAGCGCGGCGATCAGCTCGGCCCGGGTGGTGACGACGTGCACCTGGTCCGCGCTCGCGGTCGAACCGCCGGTGGTGCCCGGCCCGGCGGAGGCCCAGCCGTCCCCGGCCGGCAGGGTCTGTCGGCCGAGCTGGCGGGCCAGGGGGGACAGGGCCGGGGGAGCGGAGGTCGGCGAGGGCCGGGCGGCCAGGTCGGTCCCGGCCGGGGCGTGAGCGGCGGCGGGAGCGGGGGCGGCGGTCAGGGTGAGTGTGATCAATGCCGCGTACGCGGCGACTCTGCGCATTGTTTGTCCGTTCCTTCGTCGTGTTTCTTGCTGGTAACGAAGGTTACGGATTGTGTTTGATATCGGTCAATATGCTGGATATGCAGGTTTGTTGCACTAAATGCGATCGGCCGACATTGACCCGACCTATCCTGATCGGGAAGCCGCAGGTGAACGCATTGCGTCGATCCACTCCGGAACGACGATTTGCAGTCCGGTTGCCGTACCTCCTATTCCTGGGATGTCGTTTTCGGTGCCGCCACGGCCTGCCACGGCGGCACGGCCCATGCCACACCCGACTCCGACGGTAGTTCGCCATCCTCGGCGGCCCGGCGCAGCACCGCGTTGACCTCGCGGATACGCAGCACCCGCTGCGGCCCCTCGCCGACCGGTTCCACCAGGTCCCCGCCCAGCAGGGTCGGCTCGGGTGCGGCCTGAAGCGCGGTCAGCAGCTCGGTGAAGGCGGCGGTCCGGGCCAGGGGGGCGATCAGCGGAACCCGGGGGTCGGCCCGATGGGCCAGCAGGTTCTCCAGCAGACCCCGCCGGCCGGGCACCAGGTCCGGGCCCGCCTGCCCGGGCAACCACAGGCGGTCGGTCGGGTACTCCAGGATCGCCCGGCCGCCGGTGCCGGTGACGATCACCTCGCCGGCCACGAAGTCCTCCCCGGCGAGGGTCACCGCGGCCACGATCGGTGGCCCCTCCGCCGGCCGCAGGCGCAGCACGGCGGTGTCGTCGACCTCGATCGGCCGTACCCGGTACCGCTCCACCTCGATGGTGGCCGGCTGCACCGGCTGCCCGGTGACCGCCTCGGCGACCGCCAGGCACTGCATGACCGCGTGCGCCAGCGGGTTGGCCAGGGCCCCGTCTAGCACCGGCCGACCGTCCAGCAGTCGCCGTCCGGCCCAGGGGGCCCGGGCATAGTAGGCGTCCGGCCGTTGCCAGGCCGCGACCGTGGCGATGCCGGTGACCGTACCCAGTCGGCCGGTCGTCACCGCCTCGGTCAGTGCGGTCAGCGCCGCCGAGCCGAGGGCCTGGAACCCGACCTGGGCCACCCGGCCGGTGGCCGCCAGGAGCGCCGCCAACTCCTCATGCTCGGTGCTGCAGAGCACCGGCGGCTTCTCCAGCAGCAGGTCGGCACCGGCGGTCACCGCGTCCCGGGCGATCGGCAGGTGGGTGTGCGGCGGGGTGCAGATCACCACCACCTCGGGGGCCACCTCGGCCAGCATCTTCCGATGGTCGGTGAAGATCCGGGTACCCGCCGGCACCGGTGCGGCCGGTTCCTCCTCGATCGGCCTGGGGTCGACCAGGGCGGCCAGCCGCAGCCGCCCGGCCTCGTGCAGGGGGCCGATCACCCGCCGGTGCCAGCGACCGTGCCCGTTCGCCCCGATCAGCGCGATCCGTGGAGTGTTAAGCGGGGACCCTTCCTCTACCGCAGGCGTTAAGAAGGTGCCCTTCCTTGCACTCATGCGGCGGCGGTGAGGGTGGGGCGGACGCCGTAACGGGTCAGGTCGGTCAGCCAGGCGGTGATGTCGGCGCGTACCTGGGGGTCGGCGGCCACCTCCGGCGGGACGACCTCGTCCAGGGCCAGCACGGCCTCGACCGCCCCGGCGGGGGTCTGCGCCGCCTCGGCCAGGGCGGTACGGATCCGGTCTGCCAGCGGGTCGTCCAGGGGCAGCGGCGAACCCTCGTCGGTGGCACCCTGGGCGAACCGGATCCAGGCGGCGATCACCAGGGTCGCCCAGCGCGCCGAGCGGCCGGCGGCCCGCAGGTCGGCGATGGTGTGCAGGATCCGCTGGGGCAGCTTCTGCGAACCGTCCATCGCCACCTGGAGGGTGCGGTGCCGGATCGCCGGGTTGCCGAACCGGGCCAGCACCTGCTCGCCGTAGTCGACCACCTCGACCCCCTCCGGCGGGGTGAAGCTGACCGCGATCTCCTCGGCGATGAGCCGACGCAGCACGGTGTCCAGGTGCGGCAGCGCCAGGGCCTCCGCGATGGTCTCGCAGCCGGCCAGGGCCCCCAGGTAGGCCGCCGCCGAGTGCACCCCGTTGAGGGTGCGCAGCTTGAGCCGCTCCCAGGGCCCGGCGTCGGCGCAGAGCACCGCCCCGGCCCGGTCCCAGGCCGGACGTCCGCCGGGGAAGTCGTCCTCGATGACCCACTGGGTGTACGGCTCGGCCGCCACCGCCGCCAGATCCTCCACCCCCAGGGCCCGCCGGGCCGCCGCCAGGGTCTGCGCCGTGCTGGCCGGGACGATCCGGTCCACCATGGTGCCCGGGAACCCTACCTGGGCCCCGACCCAGTCCAGGGCCGGTCGGGGTGCCTTCGCGTACGCCAGGGCGTGCTGGACCAGGCCACGGAGCCGGCGGCCGTTGGCGGGCAGGTTGTCGCAGCTGACCAGGGCGATCGGCCCGGCGTCGGCGGCGGCCCGGGCCAGCAGCCCGCGCACCAGCAGACCGGGCACGGTCACCGGGGGCCGGTCCGTGGTCAGGTCGGCCACCAGGGCCGGGTCCGGGCGCAGGGTTCCTGCGGCCGGATCGAGTTGGTACGCCTTCTCGGTGACCGTCAGGGTGACCACCCGGATCGCCGGGTCGGCCAGCAGCGCCACCACCGCCTGCGGGTCGGCGGCGGCCAGCCGTACCCCGGTCAGCGCCCCGACCACCCGGGTGTGCTGGTCGGCGGCCGACAGGGTGCTGACACTGAACAGGTTGTCCTGCGCGGTCAGCACCCGCACCAGGTCGGCGTTGCGCGGCGCCACCCCGAGGATGCCCCAGTCCCCGCCGGCCAGGGCGATCGCCTGCTCGGTGTAGACCGCCTGGTGGGCCCGGTGGAAGGCGCCGAGCCCCAGGTGCAGCACCCCGGCCGGCACGCTGCCGGGCTGCACCAGCGGACGGGACCCGGCCGGCAGCCGACGCAGCGCCCCCAGGTCGAGTCGGGAGGCCCCCACGGTCACCGCCATGCCGGGCCGTCCGGGAAACCGAAGGTGGCGATGGACTCCGGGCGCATGGTGGCGCTGTAGCCCGGCTCGGTCGGCAGCAGGTACCGTCCGTCGCGGGTGCGTACCGGGTCCAGGAAGTGTTCGTGCAGGTGGTCGACGTACTCCACCATCCGCCCCTCCAGGCTGGTGCCCACCCGCAGGTAGTCGAAGATCGCCAGGTGCTGGACGTACTCGCAGAGGCCGACCCCGCCCGCGTGCGGGCAGATCGGCACCCCGAACTTGGCGGCCATCAGGATCTCGGCCAGCACCTCGTTGACCCCGGCCACCCGGCAGGCGTCGATCTGCATCACCCCGATCGCCTCGGCCTGCAACAACTGCTTGAAGATGACCTTGTTGGCGGCCACCTCGCCGGTGGCCACCCGGCACCGCCCGCCGGTCAGCTCGGTCACCGCCCGGGCGATGCGGGCGTGCCCGAGGATGTCGTCGGCGTGGGTCGGCTCCTCGATCCAGTAGGGATCCACCTCGGCCAGGGCGGTCATGTTGGTGATCGCCTCGTCGACGTCCCACACCTGGTTGGCGTCCATCATCAGCAGCGCCTCCGGGCCGATCTCCGACCGGATGATCCGGGCCCGCCGCAGGTCGTCGGCGGGCGGGCCACCGACCTTCATCTTCATCGCCCGCCACCCGGCCGCGTACGCCTGTCGGGTCAGGGCTCGCACCTTGTCGTCCGGGTAACCCAGCCAGCCCACCGAGGTGGTGTACGAGGGAAAGCCGTCGCGCTCCAGCACGGCCAGCCGGTCGGCGAGCCCGTCGCGGCCCTTGTCCAGGATGGCGGTGGCCTCTTCCGGGGTCAGCGCGTCCGTGATGTGGCCGAAGTCCACATTGGCCACCAGCTCCTCGGTGGGCAGCTCGGCCAGGTAGCGCCACATGGGTTTGCCGGCTAGCTTGGCCCGCAGGTCCCACACCGCGTTGACCAGGGCCCCGGTGGCCATGTGGATGACCCCCTTCTCCGGGCCCAGCCAGCGCAGCTGTACATCGGCGACCAGGGAGCGCCAGAAGGCCACCGGCTCGGCGGTGATCTCGGCGACCGTACGGCCGGTCACGTGGTGGGCCAGGGCCCGTACCGCCGCGCAGGTGATCTCGTTGCCGCGACCGTTGGTGAAGGTGAACCCGGCCCCGGTCGGCCCGTCGTCGGTGCTCAGCTCGACATAGGTGGCCGAATAGTCACCCCGGTTGATGGCGTCGGAGCCGTCGCCGCTGGCGGCGGTAGGAAACCGTACGTCGTGCACGGTGACCTCGGTGATGGTGGTCATTGTTGCCTCTCCCCGAACTTGAAGACCTGCTTCGGCAGGCGGTACGCCAGGTCGACCATGGTCTCGGCGGCCTCGTCCATCGGCAGCCGGTGCTCGGCCACCAGCCGGGCCAGGTAGCCGGCGTCGATGCGCCGGGCCACGTCGTGGCGTACCGGGATGGAACAGAAGGCGCGGGTGTCGTCGACGAACCCGGCGGTGTTGTAGAAGCCGGCCGTCTCGGTGACGGTCTCCCGGAACCGGCGCAGCACCTCGGGGGAGTCCAGGAACCACCAGGGTGCGCCGAGCAGCAGGGCGGCGTACCCGCCCGCCAGGGGAGCCAGTTCCCGGGTGAAGGTGTCCTCGTCGAGGGTGTAGAGCACCACCCGCAGCCGGGGGTCGTTGCCGTGCGCCTCCAGCAGCGGGGCCAGGGCGTGCACGTACTCGGTGGCCTGCGGGATGTCGCCGCCGACGTCCCGGCCGTGCCGGGCGTACAGCCACCGGTTGTGGTTGCGCACCGCACCGGGATGCAACTGCATCACCAGCCCGTCCTCCAGGGACATCCGGGCGAACTCCAGCAGCATGTGCGCGGCGAAGACCTCGGCGTCGCCCGGCTCGGCCCGGCCCCGGCGGGCCCGGTCGAACACCCTGGCGGCGCCCGCGCCGAGGTCCAGGGTCCGGGCGGTCAGGTGACCGTGGTCCGAGGAGGTGGCGCCGGCGGCGATGAACGCCGCCCGGCGGGCCCGCAGGGCGGCCAGATAGCCGGGGTACGTGCCGGTGTCCTCCCCGGTCAGCTCGCCCAGCCGGTCGATGTTGGCCGCCCAGTCCTCGAAGTCCAGGTCGACCACGTTGTCCGGGCGGAAGGTGGTGACCACCCGCCCGCCCGGCCCACCCCAGCCGTCCGCGGCCAGCTTGGCGTGCCTACCCAGGTCGTCCAGGGGGGACTCGGTGGTGGCCAGCACCTCGATGTTGAACCGTTCGAACAGGGCCCGGGGTCGGAAGTCCGGCTCGGACAGCTTGGCGGCCAGGGCGTCGTACACCTCGTCGGCGGTGGCCGGGGACAGTCGGGTGTCGACGTCGAAGACCTCGGTGAAGGTCTGCTCCAGCCACAGCCGTGACGGGGTGCCCCGGAACAGGTGCCAGTGTTCGGCGAAACGGCGCCAGATCCGTCGCCCGTCGGTCTCCACCGGAGTGCCGTCGCGGCTGGGCACCCCCAGCTCGGCGGGGGGAACCCCCTGGCTGAGCAGCATCCGGGTCAGGTAGTGGTCGGGCACGATGAGCAGCTGCGCCGGGTCACCGAAGGGCCGGTCCTCGGCCAGCAGGGCCGGGTCGACATGCCCGTGCGGGGAGATGATGGGCAACCTTGCCACCAGCGCGTACAACTCCCGGGCCAGTGCGCGTTGGCCCGGGTCGGCGGGGAGGAGCAGGTCTGGTCGGGTCGAGGTGGGCACGGGGTGCGACTCCTGGGGTAGAGGTCAGTCGAGGGACAGCAGGTCGGCGACGCGGACCGGGGCCCCGGTCTCGAAGGACCGGTTGGCGGCGAGCCCGGTGAGCAGGGCCAGTGCGCCGTCCCGGGCGGTGGCCGCGCGGTGCAGCGGGTCGGTTGCGCCGCCGAAGAGCACCTGGGTCATCCGGGCGTCCGCGCCACCGTGCCCGTGGCGGGTGTACCCGTCGACCTCGATGCGTCGTGGTGGGGACCAGAAGGGGCGCAGGGTCAGGGTGGCCGAGCCCCCCTCGGCGGCGGCCTGGTCCCCGTGCAGGGCGGCCCCCTTGAGGGCCCCGGCCGCAGCCGGGCTGACGTATTCGCTCTCGGTGACCTCCAGTTCCAGGCGGCCCCGGCTGCCGTTGACCATCACCCGGTAGCCCTCCCAGGGGGCGTACGCGGTGAGGTGGTAGGTCATGGTGGCCCCGGTGGAGTAGGTGGCCAGCACGGCCATGTCGTCCTCGATGCTGACCCCGGGGGCGAAGACGTTACGGTCCCGGTGATACCCGTCCTCCGCCTCGGCGTCGAGGTACAGCTCCCGCAGTCGGGGATGCTCGGCCAGGCGCAGGGCGAAGGGGTCGTCCTCGGCGGCGGGGCTGGCGTGGGCCCGGTCGTAGTCGCGGGCGTAGCCGTGCCGGCGGCCGTTCTCCCCGTAGAAGAACAGCCGTCCGGCCGCGTACACCTGCACGGGGGTGGCGGAAAGCCACCAGTTGACCAGGTCGAAGTGGTGGCTGGCCTTGTGCACCATCAGCCCGCCGGAGCTGGCCTTGTCGCGGTGCCAGCGGCGGAAGTAGTCCGCGCCGTGGCGTACGTCCAGCAGCCACTCGAAGTGCACCGAGCCGATCTCGCCGACCGCGCCCTCGGCCAGCAGCCGGCGCACCTGCTCGTGCAAGGGGTTGTAGCGGTAGTTGAAGGCGACGGTGACCCGGCGGCCGGTGCGGCGGACCGCGTCGAGGATGCGTTGGCAGCGCGCCGCGTCCGTGGTCATCGGCTTCTCGGTGACGACGTCGCAGCCGGCCTCCAGGGCGGCCACCACGTACTCGTCGTGGGTGACGTCGACCGAGGTGACCAGGACTACCCCGACCCGCTCCTTGGCCAGCATCGCGGTGAAGTCCCCGGCGTGGTACGTGGGCACCCGGGGGTGGCCGAGTTCGGCCAGCCACCGGTTGTGGGCGTCCATCCGGGCCTGGTTGACGTCGGCGAAGGCGACCAGTTCGGCGGTGTCGGCGTGGTCGTGGACCAGGGCGCGGACGAACATCTCGGCGCGGGCGCCGGTGCCGACCACGGCGTAGCGGGCCCGGCTGCCGGGTTGCGGAGACACGAACCGATCCTCCTCGATTTCTCTGCAAACCTTTGCAGTGAAGTAATCATGCTCGATGCCTCGACGTCAACGGTGCACCGGCAACCGATGGCATTTGCACCAATTCCTCAGCTTTAGCGACCGGTGTCGAAACCTAGCTGTAATCATCGGCCGTTGACACTGGAGCAACCGTTTGCATTAATTGGCGGCACCCGTGACCGCCGACACAGCTACGAAGGGGGCCGCAGTGCCAGTCACGATCCGGGACGTCGCACGGGCCTCCGGGGTGCACATCTCCACCGTCTCCCGCACCTTCTCGGCGCCCCACCTGGTCAACCCGGAGACCCGGGTACGGGTGCTGGCCTGCGCCGAGGACCTGGGCTACCGCCCCAACCGGGCCGCCCGGGCCCTGATCACCGGCCGCACCCACAACATCGGGCTGATCATCGCCGACATCGCCAACCCCTTCTTCCCGCCCCTGATCAAGGCGGCGGAGAGCCAGGCCCGGCACCGCGACTACCACGTCTTCGTGGCCGACACCAATGAGGACGCCGCCGCCGAGGAGGAGCTGGTCCACGCCCTGGCCAAGCAGGTCGACGGGGTGCTGCTGTGCAGCCCTCGGATGAGCAACAGCCTGATCGAGCAGCTCAGCCGGGAGGTCCCGCTGGTGGTGGTCAACCGCCAACTGTCCGGGCTGCCCTGCGTGCTGATGGATGTCGGCCAGGGGGCCCGGTCGGCCATCGAACACCTGGCCGCTCTGGGCCACCGGGAGATCGCCCTGCTCGGTGGGCCGCGGGGCTCCTGGACCAGCCGGGAGATCCGGCGGGCCGCCGGTGCGGCGGCCCGGGCGGCCGGCGCGGAGCTGACCGTGCTCGGCCCCAATCCACCCACCGAGCACGGTGGACTGGCCCAGGCGGAGCAGGTCCGCCGGGCCGGGGTCAGCGCCGTGCTCGCCTACAACGACCTGATGGCGATCGGCCTGCTGGAAGGGCTCGACGCACTGGGAGTGGCGGTGCCGCAGGAGGTGAGTGTCGTCGGGGTAGACGACATCTCACTGAGCCGGCTGACCCGCCCCAAACTGACGACGGTGGCCACCCCGACCGCGGCCGCCGGCCGGACGGCCGTCGACATGTTGCTGCAACACGACACCGACCTGCCGCGCACCGGGCGGGCCGGCGGTGTCGGAGCCACAGTCGGCGTCCGTCGTACCACCGCACAGGTAATGCTCCAGACCGAGTTGGTCATCCGCGACTCCACCGGACCGGGCCCCTACGCCGGTCGGGAACGTCCCGGTGCCACTGCCGCAGGCCCGGGCCCGCATCGCCGTGCGGACCCGGGCGGCCCGAAGGTGGCCGCCGGTGACGTCGTCGCCTCCTAACGCCAAGGAGTGAGCGCACATGCACCCCGCAACGCACCCCACCAGCGCGCCCGACGGGCGCACTTACCGTACCCCCCTGCTGCGCCGCCGGTTGCTGCGCGGCCTGCTCGCCGCAGTCGTGGCCCTGCCCCTGGTCGGGGCCGCGGCGGCCTGCGGTGGCGACGACGCCGCCGACGGCAAGACCAAGATCTCCATCTTCTGGTGGGGCGGTGACGCCCGCAACGCGCTGACCGTGCAGGCGCTCGACCTCTACACCAAGAAGAACCCGAACGTGGTCTTCGAGACCACCTGGCAGGCCAACCAGGGCTACTTCGACAAGCTGGCCACCCTCACCGCCGGCGGCAACCCGCCGGACATCTTCCAGATCGACGACAACTACCTGACCGAGTACGCGGCCCGTAACGCCACCCTGGACCTGAAGAAGTACCAGGACTCCGGTGACCTGGACACCACCAAGTTCCCGCCCAGCCTGCTCCAGTACGGCGAGGTCGACGGCAAGCTCGCCGGTCTGGCCGCCGGGGAGAACACCCAGGGCCTGGTCTACAACAAGACCCTGCTGACCAAGAACGGGCTGCCCGAGCCGACCACCGGGATGAGCTGGGAGGAGCACATCGCCTGGGCCGAGCAGGTCAGCAAGAAGACCGGGGTGCCCGGCACCCAGGACCCCAGCGCCGACTACAAGGCCTTCTGGGTGTGGCTGCGCCAGCAGGGCAAGGACCTCTACTCCGGCAGCGACCTGGGCTTCACCGCCGAGGATGTGACCAAGTGGTTCGAGCTGTGGAAGGGGGCCCGGGACTCCGGCGCCACCCCGACCCCGGACGTCATCCACGAGGGCAACGCCACCGACATCACCAAGCAGCTAGTGGTCACCGGCAAGTCGGCCACCTCCTGGGTCTGGGTCAACCAGATGCCGGAGCTGAAGAAGAACACCGCCGACGAGCTGGGGGTCATCGCCTACCCCGGTGACCCGAGCGCCCAGTGGGCCCGCGCCTCGATGTACTGGTCGGTCTTCCGGGGCAGCAAGAACGCCGACATCGCGGTCGACGTGATCAACTTCCTGGTCAACGACCCGGAGGCGGTCAAGCTGCTCGGCACCGACCGGGGTCTGCCCTCCAACCTGGACCTGCGTCGGGTGGTCAGCGACGACACCACCGACCCGGCGATGAAGCAGTCCATCGAGGTGGAGACCAAGCTGGCCGAGACCTTCGGCGCGGCCCCCCAGGTGCCGATCAAGGGCCACAGCAAGGTACGCGCCGAGCTGACCAAGGCCGCCGAGAACGCCCAGTACGGCCGGGCCACCCCCGCCGAGGCCGCCGCCCAGTTCGTCGCCGCCGGCAAGGCAGCGATCGCCTCCTGAGCGCCGCGATACCCGGAGAGGAGCAGTTCGTGGCCCTGACCACGGCGCCCGACCCGACCCGCCGCGGCACCGGATCCGTCCGACCCCCCGCCACCCGGCGCGGGACCGGACGGATCCGGCACGGGGAAGGTCTGGCCGGCTACATCTTCCTGTCGCCCTGGCTCATCGGTCTGATGGGCATCACGGCGCTACCCATGCTGTTGTCGCTGTACCTCAGCTTCACCAACTACGACATCCTCACCCCCTGGTCCGAGGTGGAATGGGTCGGGCTGGCCAACTACGAACGGATGTTCACCGCCGACCCCTCGTGGTGGCACTCCGTCCGGGTCACCCTGCGCTTCGCCCTGATCGCCGTACCGCTGAAACTCGCCGCGGCGCTCGGGGTGGCCCTGCTGCTCAACCGGGCCTGGCGCGGGGTCGGGCTGTTCCGTGGTCTGTTCTACCTGCCGTCGCTGCTCGGCGGCAGCGTCGCACTGGCCATCGTCTGGGTGAACATGTTCAACCGCGAGGGAGCCTTCAACTCCTTCCTCGCCCTGTTCGGCATCGAGGGCAAGCCCTGGGTCAACGACCCGGACTGGGCCCTGGAGACCCTGATGGTGCTGGCCATCTGGCAGTTCGGCGCCCCGATGGTGATCTTCCTGGCCGGGCTGAAGCAGGTGCCGACCGAGCTGTACGAGGCCGCCGCGGTGGACGGGGCCGGCAAGTTCCGGCAGTTCGTCAGCGTCACCCTGCCGATGCTCTCCCCGGTGATCTTCTTCAACCTGGTGCTGGAGACCATCAACGGTTTCCAGGGCTTCACGGCCGCCTTCGTGCTCAGCAACGGCACCGGCGGGCCGATCGACTCGACCCTGATGTACACCCTCAACCTGTACATCGCCGGGTTCACCGATCTGGAGATGGGCTACGCCTCCGCGATGGCCTGGGTCTTCCTGATCGCCATCGCGCTCATCACGGTCGTCTTCTTCAGCACCGGCCGGTTCTGGGTGCACTACTCCGACGGGGAGGACCGCTGATGGTGGCGAGCACCGTGGCCCCGCCCGTGGCGGCCCGCCCGCAGCGCTCACGCAGCCGGTCCTGGCTGCGGCTGATCATCCTGCTGGCCATCGTGGCGGTCGTGCTCTACCCGCTGATCTGGATGATCGGCACCTCGGTGAAGTCGCAGCAGGAGATCGTCAGCAACATCGGTCTGCTGCCGGAGCGCTTCACCCCGGGCAACTACACCGACGGGTGGAGCAACTTCGACGTCAGCTTCGGCCGGTTCTTCCTCAACAGCGCGATGGTCAGCCTGCTGACCGTGGTCGGCAACGCGGTGAGCTGCCTGCTGGCCGCGTACGCCTTCGCCCGGTTGAGGTTCCGGCTGCGGCGGCTGTGGTTCGCCGTCATGATCGGCACCCTGCTGTTGCCGGCGCACGTGCTGATCGTGCCGCAGTACATCCTGTTCCGCACCCTCGGCCTGGTCGGCGGGGACTGGCCGTACCTGCCGCTGCTGATCCCGCAGTTCCTGGCCACGGAGGCCTTCTTCGTCTTCCTGATGGTGCAGTTCATGCGGGGCATCCCGCGCGAGTTGGACGAGGCCGCCCGGATCGACGGTGCCGGGGCCTTCGGCATCTTCCGGCACGTCATCCTGCCGCTGAGCCGACCCGCCCTGGTCACCACGGCGATCTTCTCGTTCATCTGGACCTGGAACGAGTTCTTCCGGCAACTGGTCTTCCTGTCCGAGCTGAGCGACTACACCGTGCCGGTGGCGTTGACCCTGTTCATCGACTCGACCAGCCAGAGCGCGATCGGCCCGATGTTCGCCATGGCGGTGCTCTCCCTGCTGCCGGTCTTCGTGTTCTTCGTAGCCTTCCAACGGATGCTCGTCGAGGGGATCAACACCAGTGGAATCAAGGGTTGACCAGCCGCCGGACCGCGACTGGCGGGACACCGTACGCGACGGGGCCGACCTGGCCCTGGTGGGCATCCTGACCGTGCTCGCCTCGGCTCCGGTGCTGACCGCCGGGGCCGCGATCGGCACGGCCAGCGCGGCCGTGCACGACTGGCTGGCCACCGGCAGTTGGCCGACCGCCCGGCAGACCCTGTCCCGGTTCGGTAGGGGACTGCTGCCCGGCCTGCCGGCCACCCTGCTGGGTCTCGGCAGCCTGGGACTGCTCGTCACCAACCTGGTGGTGCTGGCCACCGGCCGGGTGCCGGGGGGAACGGTGGGGATGGTCCTCACCACCGCAGTGGCGACGATCCTGCTCGGGTACGCCGCCGCGATCGTGGTCGAGGTGGGCCGCACCGGGGGCACCGGGTGGGCCCCGGCGGTCACCCGGGCCGCCCGGGGCTGCCTGGACCACCCGGCCACCTGCGCCGGGCTGGCCGGCACCAGCCTGGTAGCCCTGCTGCTGGGGGTGCTGGTCACCCCGGTGGCGGTGCCGATCCTTGCCGGGTACGCGCTGGCCGCGGTGCACGCGGTGGCCCGCCGTCGACCGGTCACCCGCACGGAGCTGTCGTGAGCGCCGAGGTAGCCGATCAGGAACTGCTGGTCGAGGGCATCCCGGTGGCCCGGTACGTACTGGCCCCCGACCTGGCGGCCAAGCACGGCCCCCGGCCCTACCTGCATCCGGTGCGTACCCTGGCCGGCACCCCGGTCACGGACGCCCTGCCCGCCGACCATGTCTGGCACCTCGGGGCCTCCCTGGCGGTGCAGGACGTCAACGGCACCAACCTGTGGGGCGGGCGCACCTATGTCCGGGACCAGGGCTACACCTGGCGTGCCGACCACGGCCGGATCGTGCACACCGGTTGGGAACACCGCTCGACCGACCGGCTGGACCACCGGCTGCACTGGTGCGAACCGGCCGGGGAGGTCCTGCTGACCGAGCGGCGTACCCTGACCGCCGCAGCCGACGGGGCCGACCGGTGGCGGTTGGAGATCGACAGCACCCTCACCGCCCCCGCCGACCGGGAGGTCGTGCTGGGCAGCCCGGCCACCAACGGTCGTCCCGGTGGTGCCGGCTACGGAGGATTCTTCTGGCGGGGGGTGGCCGCCGAGACACCCCAGGTGTTCACCGCCTCCCTCACCGGCGAGGAGGCCGTCAACGGGTGCGCCGAGCCCTGGGTGGCGATGACCGGCCGGGCACCGCAGGGCGGGGAGTACACCCTGGTCTTCAGTGGCCTGGGCGCGGGGGACCGGTGGTTCGTCCGCGCGGGCATGTATCCCGGGGTCTGTGTGGCCTTCGCCTTCGCGCAGACCGCCACCATCCCGGCCGGCCAGGCCCGCCACAACCGCTACCAGATCGTCATCGCCGACGGCACCCGAACTGCCGCGGAGATCCAGCGGTGGCAGCCCAGCTGGTCCTCCGGGGGTGCGGGCGACAGCTGAGCTGCCACCGCTTGGAGGGCGCGTGGGGTGGGCGCCCTGAGGGCCTGAGTCAGCCGGCGCCCAGGCAGACGAAGGCGGCGGCGGTGGCCGGGGCGGTGGGGTCGCCACCGGTGACGAAGGCCTGCTGGGCCTCGGCCAAGGCCTGCGCCGGGCCGACCCCGGCGTGCATCCGGCGGTGCAGATCCAGCATGAGGGCGGTGGTGGGTTCCGCCGGTACCGGCAGCACGGTGGCGATCAGACACCGGGTGCCCAGGGCCAGCAGCACGGCCGCGAAACCCATGATCTCGTCCCCGGGGCGTACCCCGGTCAGCCCTGATTCGCAGGCGGAGAGCACCACACAGCCGGGCGGTCGGGCGATGCCCTCCCACTCGTAGGCGAACAGCGGCCCGTCGGCCAACTCCAAAGTGGAGAACTGGGGGTTGTCCGCGCGGAAGGCGCCGTGCGCGGCGATGTGCACCATCGCGGCCCCGTCCAGGGCGGCCGTCAGGGCGGTGGCGGTGGCCTGCCCGCCGGTGAGCAGCCGGGCGGCCGGCAGCACCTGGGCCAGCCGGTGGACCTCCACCGCGCCGGCGGGCAGCCGGGGACCGGCGGCCAGCACCGGGGTGCCCCGGGGCGCGCCCTGCTGCTCGGCGGCCAGCCAGGCGGCGGCCGAGGGGGCCACCGTGACCGCCCGTCCGGTGCCGGTGGGCAGCCCGGCCCAGCCGACCGAGTGCAGGGCCCCGACCGGCACGATCACCAGCGGCCGGTCGGCCAGGCGTCGGCGCAGCGGGTCGAACAGTTGCCGGTCCAGGGCCGTTGCGGCGTGCTCGACGGCGGCCCGGGCGGCGGCGGAGTCCCCGGTGACGATCAGACGGCGCAGCCCGAACCGGTGCCACCGGGTCAACCGGGTCGCCTCGGTCAGAGAGCCGAGGTCGTGCAGGCTGGCCCGACCGTCGCGGACCAGCACCGCCCCCAGCCGGTCCCCGTGCGCGAACAGTTCGACCAGCACCCGGGAACCGAGCCGGGCGGCCAGGTTGTGCACCCGGGGCGGGGTCAGGGTGCCCGGGCCGCCGGCAGCGTGCCGGGACAGGTCCCGGATGCGCTGCTCCAACCGGGCCTGCCGACCCCGCAGGGCGCGTACCGGCCGACCGGTCAGCACCGCGTCCTCCAGCAGGCCGCTGACCAGCCGGAGTTCGGCCAGGGCCGCGACCAGGTCGGCGTCGTCCGGTGGCAGGGCCGGGCGGGTCCGTACCGAATGGGCTCGCCACCGTTCCGCCCAGGCCAGCACCCGGGTCGGTGCCCCGGCCCGGACGGCGATGTCCAGCCCTTCGGCGGCCAGTTCCTGGCCGTACGCCCCGCTGTTGGCCCGCAGTTCGGTGGCGCCCAGGGAGGTGCGGTGCCGGTCGAGGACGGCCAGTCCTCGGCGCAGGGCCCGGGCGGCGGCAGGTTCCTCGCCGCGCAGCCGATGCCACCGGGCCTGGGCGTACCACCCCTGGGCCCGTCGTGGGGCGGTGCCCCGACCCCGGGTGCCGGCGGCGACGGCGAACAGCTTTGCGGCCCGGTCGGTGCGGCCCAGCTCCACCGCCAGTTGGCCGGCGTCGATGCGGGTGAGCAGGGCGGGATCGGCCCAACCGGTGGCCTCCAGCCGGTCGGCGGTGCGCACCATCGCGGTCAGCAAGGCGGCCGTACGGGTCCCCCGGCGGAACTCGGCCCGCAACTCGACATGCCGGGCGAAGGCTGCCCAGGTCCGGCGGCCCTGCCGGCGGAACCGGCTTCCGGCCGCGGCGGCGGCCTCGGTGGCGATGTCCAGGTCACCGGCGAGCAGGGCGGCCCGCGCCTGAGCCAGCAACGCCTCGGCCAGGTCGGAGGCCATGCCACGGCGACGCAGTTCCCGGATGGCCGCCGCGGCCACCTCGGTGGCCTCCTCCACCAGGGGCACCGAGAGCAGCAACTCGAAGCGGTCCAGCAACAACGCCGGTCGGGGTACGGCCAGCCGTTGGTACTCCTGCCCGACGGCGGCGAACCGGCGCAGCGCCCCGGCGATGTCCCCGCGTCGACCGGCCGCGATTCCGCTGTTCCAACTGGCGTCGGCGGCGGCCAGGTCCAGCCCGAGATCGCGGAAGACCGCCGCCGCCCGGGCCAGGTCGTCGACATCGCCCGGGGCGCCCCGGTGGGCGTTGAGCAGCCCCCGGTTGTTGCGGGCGCGGGCCTCCAGCAGCAGATCCCCCTCCCGTTGGGCGGTGTCGATGGCGAGGGTGTAGTCCCGGACCGCCTCGTCGTACCGACCCCGGTAGTGCAGTACCACCCCCCGTTGCATCCGGGCCCGTCCGGCGTCGGCCCCGGTGAGTTCGGGCAGGGCGGCGGTCACCGCCCGCAGGGCCGCCGAGGTGCGGCCGACATTGGCCAGGACGTACCCCAGACTCATCCGGGCCAGGGCCCGGGTCCGGGCCGTCCCGGCGATCCGGACCGCCCGACGCAGGTGGCGCAGGGCGCCGGGGAGGTCGTTGAGTTCCCGCAGTGCCAGGCCGATGGCGCGCTCCGCCGTGGAACGTTCGTCGCCGTCGCCGGTGGCTAGGACCCGCTGGGCGATCATGATCGCCTCACGGGGACGGCGCTGGACGGTGTCGAGCGCCGACTGCGCGGTGCCGCCGGCACCGGCAGCGGTGCTGTCGGGCATGGATCAAGCGTTCCCCAACTGTCGTGGAGCGTCAATGTCGGCAAATGGCCTGACGGTCGGATCGGGGTGGGCAGCCCGTTAGGGTCATTGACATCCACCGATTGATTGGAAGAATCGGTAAGGCCCGCGGAATTCGCCTCGCCGGCCACCCGTGGCCTGCCGATTCCGGGGCCATCTGGGAGGGCCTGTGCATTCTGACCACCCCCGACCAGGCAGCTGGTTGTCCCGACGGCGGCTGCTGGTCGCGTCCGTACTGGCTGCGGCGGCCACCCCACTGGGGGCCGGATGGCGCCCGGGTCCGGCCCTGGCCGACCAGGACGCCGACGACGCGGCCTATCAACTGGCCTTCGACCGGTTGGTGAATGCGGATCGCAATGTGCGTCGGCATACAGTTGCGGGTAGGGAAATTCTCTACCGCCCCCGGCAACTGCTCACCGCCGCCGAGGACACCGGGCGAGTAGCCGCCTGGTTGCGTAAAAGCGGACATCAGGTGCTCATCGGTGACGCTTTCGCCGGGGTGACCCGGTTGCTGTTCTCCGCCGAGGCCGACATCCCGGCGATCGTGACGCTGCTGCGCGACCCCCGGCAGTGGCCCGGTCAGCGGATTCCGCTGGTCCAACCGCACCATGTGCTGCTCGGCCTGGGCAACATCATGGGCAACCCGGGCGGACCACCCCGGACGATCGCCGCGCTGGCGCCACCGGATCCGGCCCGGGCGGCCGAGGGGGCCGGGGTGACCGTGGGGATCTGCGACACCGGCATCTGGCGGTACGCCGGCGGGCAGCACCCGGACTGGCTGGGCGGGGCCTACCTGCCGGAGCCGGACGACGAGGACCCCCTCTACCTGCACACCGACGTGCTCGCCCCGCAGGGCGGCCACGGCACCTTCGTCGCCGGGGTGGTACGCCAGGCCGCCCCGGGGGTACGTGTCGACCCCGAGACTGCCCTGGAGCCCACCGGCATCGGCGACGAGTCGACGGTGGTGGCCGCCCTGAGCCGACTGGCCTCCCAGGTCAGCGTGGTCAACCTCTCCCTGGGCGGCTTCACCCTGGACGACCAGCCCTCGTTGCCCCTGGCCAACGCCGTGGCCGCGTTGCCACCGACGACCGCGGTGGTGGCTGCGGCGGGCAACGCCGGCACCAACCGACCGCTGTGGCCGGCCGCGCTGGACCGGGTAGTGGCCGTGGCGGCGGTCCGGATGGGTTCCGCCGGCCTGGTGCCGGCCGACTACAGCGGATTCGGGCCCTGGGTGGACGCCTGCGCCCTGGGTCAGCACGACAGCACCTTCGTCCCGGGCATCCTGCCGCTGCCCGGACGACCCACCCGGGTCTTCCACCGCTACGCCCGCTGGTCCGGTACCTCCTTCGCCACCGCCCAGGTCAGCGGTCGGCTGGCCGCCATGATGACCGCCGGTGGCCTGAGCGCCGACGCCGCCCGGCTGGCCCTGCTGGCCATGCCGCGCTGGCACCCCGACTACGGGGTGCTGGTCGGGTGAGTGTCGACGGCGGCGGTGCCGTGGTGACCGGCCGCAGTACGAGTGATCTGGTAGCCGCCGCGGCCAACGGGGACGAGTCGGGCTGGGTGGAACTGGTCCGCCGCTACACCCCGCTGGTGTACTCGGTGATCCGGGTCCACGACCTGACCGCCGCCGACGCCGCCGATGTCAACCAGACCGTGTGGCTGCGTCTGGTGGAGCGCCTGGACCAGGTACGCGAACCGGAGGCGTTGGCGAGTTGGCTGGCGGTCACCACCCGACGGGAGTGCTACCGGATCTCGCGGCTGGGTCGGCGTACCCAACCCTTCGACCCCTCCGACGGGGCCTTTCAGGGGTGCCACCGGAGCGGGGCGGAGGCGGCCAGCCCGGACGAGGATCTGCTCCGCGCCGAACGGCACCAGGCCCTGCGGGAGGGCTTCGCCGAGCTACCGCCGCGCTGCCAGGTACTGCTGTCCCTGCTGACCGCCGATCCGCCGCTGAGCTACCGGCAGATCGCCGAGCGGCTGGGGACCCCGGTCGGCAGCATCGGCCCCACCCAGGCCCGCTGCCTGCGCCGGTTGCGGGAGTCCGGGGCGCTGGCCGCGTACCTTAAAGGGCATCGATCCGCCGCCTCGACGGGAGGGGAGCGCGATGGAGCCGTGGCCGCCGGGCGATGACGACCGGCTGACCGCCGAGCTGGGTGCGGCGCTGTCGGACAGCAGGGGAGTGCCCGAGGAGCACCTGGTCGCCGCGCGGGCGGCGTTCGCCTGGCGGACGGTGGACGCCGAACTGACCCTGGCCGAGTTGACCTTCGACTCGGCCTGCCAGGCGGAACCGGCCGGGCTCACCCGATCGGCCGGTTCCGTGCGGAGCCTGTCCTTCCGGGGCGGCCCGGTCCTGCTGGAGATCGAGGTCAGCCCGGCGGGAATCGTCGGGCAGCTCTGCCCCGCCGAGGGTGGCCGGATCAGTGCCCGGACGGCCACCGGCACCTACGACGAGACAGCGGTCGACGCGGTGGGACTCTTCTCCCTCGGCGTACCGCCGCCCGGGCCGGTCCGACTGCGGGCCGAGGCCGGCGGGTTCACCGTGGTCACCGACTGGGTCTGTCTGCGCTGAGGCCACAAGGGCCGTGGCCGGACAGGGCCACGGGGGTCGTGGGCCGGTTCGGCCCACGACCCCCGCTACACCCCCCGGAGTCAGCGCTTGGCGGCGCTGATCAGGTACTGCACCCCACCCAGGTCGGTCGACTTGGCCCCGCTGGTGTCCGGGCCGAACTGGGTCACGTTGAACGCGATCTCCCGGTCACTGGCCACCTCGGCCGAGAAGAGCAGCGAGAACTGCACCCGCTCACCGGGGTTGAGCAGCAGGTTGCCCAGGCTGGCCCGGGTCGGCTCGACGATCTCCACCTGGGTCCGGCCGATCGCCCGTACCCCGTTGCCGACCGCGCCACCGGCCCGCCACCGCTCGAACAGCTCCGGTCCGAGGTCGACGACCACCCGGCCGCCGATGGCCTGCAACGGCTCGGCCGCGTTGAAGACCACCTCGTTGCGCGAGGGCACCCGCAACGAGTTGCCGATGGCGAAGGGCCGCCCGGCCGGAGTCGTCTGACCCGCGCCGAGCTGCACCGAGTCGACATTGCGCCACGCGACGTTGTTGTTGTACCGGGTGTTGAGGCTGATGTCCGGGCCATCGATGGTCATCGGGTCGGTGGCGGACACCCAGCGGGCCAGCAGGCAGAAGTGGCCCGGCCCGGGTACCCCGGTCCACGGGATGATGACCGTGGTGACCCCCGGGTTCACGGTCACGTAGGCCGCCCCGATCTGGGTCCAGTGGGTCGGCCAGACCGCACCACCACCGGGGGTCGTCCGGTAGACCTGCAGCGTCCCGGTACCCACCCCGGAGCCGTAGGGCCCGGGGTTACGCAGCTTGACGAAGATGTAGTTGGTCACCCCGACGACGGGGTTCTGACTGACGGCACACTCGGTGGGGTTCGGGCAGACCTTGATGTCCGGGCTGGCCCACAACGGGTTGAGGTTGTGCGGTTGGACCCCGACATCGGCGGTGACGTCCTTGATGTAGACGTCGGTGGTGCTGGTCAGCGCGGCGGGCGCGGTCGCCTCGAACGGCGCGGCGACCGCGCTGGCGCCCAGCAGGCCGGTCAACGCCGCAGCGGTCAGCCCGACCATCGCGGCCCGGCGGACCCGTCTTCCTAGACTGCTCATGACAGGTTTCTCCCATCGACGGAGCGTGCGCCGACCAGCGCGTTGCGGTGCTGTGTCGGCGCCGTGACGTCCTTCAAGAGCCGGTGACCGACCCGGAAATACGTCCCCTCAGATGGTGTGAGAACCGGCGGATCGCCCCCGTTTTCAGTCCGGCAGGGATCGGCAGGAGGCGCGGACGACGAGCTCGGTGGGCAGCCGGATGTGGATGTCGCGCTCCACCCCGGCGATCAGATCCACCAGCAGGCGCAGCGCCTCGGCACCCATCCGTTGTATCGGCTGCATGATCGTGGTCAGCGGGGGATTGACCAGGGCGGACTCCGGAACGTTGTCGAAGCCGATCACGGACAGGTCGTCCGGGACCGACAGCCCCATGCTCCGGGCGACATCGATCGTGGAGATCGCGGACAGGTCGTTACCGGCGAAGACCGCAGTCGGTCGGTCCGGCAGGGCGAGCAGTTCGGCGGCAGTCCCGGCGGCGCTCTCGATGCGGAACCCACCGACCCGTACCAGCCGCTCGTCCACCGTCACGCCCGCATCGGCCATGGCCTGCCGGAAGCCCGCCTCACGCAGCCGGGAGGACTCCAGATCGGCCCGTCCACTGATGTGCCCGATCCGACGATGACCCAGGGAGAGCAGGTAGTTGGTAGCCAGTACGGCCCCGGCGAAGTTGTCGGAGTCGACCGTGGGCAGACCCGAGGGGCCGGTGTGCGGGTCGACGGCCACGACATGGAAACCCTGTTTGGTCTCCACCACCGTCGGGGTGACGATCACGGCCCCGTCGATCAGGGTTCCGGACAGCCGCGCCAGCGATCGCCGCTCCCAACCGACGGCCGTACCGGCGACATCGCCGCTGGAGTAGGCGAGCAACTGGTAGCCGGTGCCGGTCACCCCCGCCGAGGCCCCCTTGAGCAGTTCGGTGGAGAAGGGTTCGAACTCCGCGACCAGGATGCCCAGGACGTTCGTCCGGTGGCTGCGCAGGCTCTGCGCGCCGAGGCTGGCCTCGTACCCGAGTTGATGGATGACCTGCTGAACCCGCTCGACGGTAGCCTGCGCCACGCCGTACCTGCCATTCACCACCTTGGATACAGTTGCCACGGAGACGCCGGCCGCGCGGGCCACGTCCGACATGTTGACACGCTGCGGGAACGCCACGCCGACGATGATAGAGGGCGGACGGGGTTCGATGAGTGGCGTATCGAAAACGTTATCGACACCGATTGACACTCGGTTACACGGCTGTAAAACTCCCCCGCAGGCCGAGCACCGCGACTGACTAGTCGAGGAGATACCGATGGCTATAAAGCGCCGCGTACGAACCGCCCTAGCGCTGTCCATCACCACCGCACTACTCGCCACCGGATGCAGTGGGGGCGAGTCCGAGGAGCCCGCCGAGAGCGAGCTGTTCAAGAACCCGGTAACCCTGACCTGGTGGCACAACGCCAGCGAGGACGGGGTCGGAAAGGAGTACTGGGCGAAGGTCGCGAAGGACTTCAACGCCCTGCACCCCACGGTGACGATCGAGATCGAGGCGATCGAGACCAACCAACTCCAGCGCACCCGGCTGCCCGCCGCGCTGCTGAGCAACGACCCGCCGGACATCTTCCAGGCCTGGGGTGGCGGTGAGATGCGCGAGCAGGTCGAGGCCGACTACCTCAAGGACATCACCGACCAGGTCAAGGACGAGGTCGCCAACATCGGCAGCTCCGCCGAGATCTGGGCGGTGAACGGCAGGCAGTACGGGCTGCCGTACCGGATGGGTATCGAGGGCATCTGGTACAACAAGGACATGTTCGCCCGGGCCGGCATCGCGGCTCCGCCGACCACGTTCGAGGAACTCAACGAGGCCGTCACCAAGCTCAAGGCGATCAACGTCGTGCCGATCGCGGTCGGCGCCGGTGACAAGTGGCCGGCCGCCCACTGGTGGTACAACTTCGCGCTGCGGGCCTGCTCCGTCGACACCCTGAAGAAGGCCGCCAAGGACCTGGACTTCGAGGACCCTTGCTTCGTCAAGGCCGGCGAGGACCTGAAGTCCTTCATCGACACCAAGCCGTTCCAGAACAACTTCATCGCCACCCCGGGGCAGAACGACCCGACCAGCGCCAACGGCATGCTGGCCAACGGCAAGGCCGCGATGGAGCTGATGGGTGACTGGAACAAGGGCACCCTGGACAACGTCGCCGAGGACAAGGAGGCGTTGAACAAGTTCATCGGCTGGTTCCCGGTTCCGGCGATCAGTGGTTCGCCCGGTGACCCGAAGGCCGCCCTCGGTGGCGGTGACGGGTTCGCCTGCGCCAAGAACGCCCCGGCGGAGTGTGTCGAGTTCTTGAAGTACATCGTCAGCCCCGAGGTCCAGAAGGGTTACGCGGAGACCGGCACCGGTCTGCCGGTGGCCAAGGGCTCCGAGGCCGGCGTGACCGACCCGGCGCTGCGCTCCATCCTGGAGGCCACCACCAGCGCGACCTACGTTCAGCTCTGGCTGGACACCGCCTTCGGTAGCACCGTCGGCAACGCGATGAACGACGCGATCGTCGCCATCTTCGCGGGCAACGGGACGCCGCAGCAGGTCGTCGACGCGATGAAGTCGGCCGCTCGCAAGTGACGTCCACGAACCAGACCCTGAACCCCGCCGGCGGCGTGTCCGCGCCGCCGGCGGGGCTCCGGCCCGCCAACCGCAAGTCCAGCCGGGCCGCCGAGACGCGACGCAAGTGGTACGAGATCATCGGTCTCACCACACCGGCGATCATCGTGTACGTGATGTTCGTCCTGGTGCCGATGGGCTTCGCCTTCTACTACAGCCTGTTCCGCTGGCGTGGAGTAGGACCGCCCACGGAGTACATCGGCTTCGACAACTACGTGATGGCCTTCCAGGACCCGATCTTCCTGGACGCGTTGCGCAACAACGCGCTCATCGTGTTCGGGTCCCTGATCATCCAGGGCCCCATCGCGTTGGGCGTGGCCCTGTTGCTCAACCGCCACTTCCGGGGCCGTACGGTGTTCCGCCTGCTGGCCTTCGTGCCGTACGTGCTGGCCGAGGTCACCGTCGGCATCATGTGGAAGCTGATCCTGACGGAGAACGGCACCTTCGACGCGCTGCTGCGCTCACTCGGGTTGGGCGGTCTGGTCCAGGCCTGGCTTGCCGATCTCGATATCGTTATCTGGACCCTGCTGTTCGTCCTGACCTGGAAGTACGTCGGCTTCGCCATCATCCTGCTGCTGGCCGGTCTGTCCAATGTGCCGCAGGAATTGAACGAGGCCGCCGAGATCGACGGGGCTAGCTGGTGGCAGATTCAGCGCCATGTCACCCTGCCGCTGCTGGGCCCGACCATCCGGATCTGGATGTTCCTGTCCATGATCGGCTCGTTGCAGGTCTTCGACGTGATCTGGGTGACCTCGGTGCCGGCGGTACGCTCGCTTGGTGCATCGGCAACCATGGCTACATACATGGTGGACAACGGCTTCTTCGCTCGGCTCTGGGGCTACGGCAACGCGATCGCGGTGATCCTGTTCGCCATCTCGTTCGTGGCGGCGGTCGTGTTCCAGCGCTTCCTGCTCCGGCGAGACATCGAGGGCGCCATCACCACCAGAAGGGCAAAGTGACGTGACGACCGCGAACACCGTTCTGACGCCCGCCAAGCGCCGGCCGGTGTCCTGGGGCAACCCCCTGACCTACGCCTTGGCGCTGGCGGTTGCGGCTGTGTCGATCACGCCGGTGATCTACGTGGTGATCGGTGGTTTCCGGACCACCCCGCAGATCGTCGCGAACCCGGCCGGCATGCCCGACCCATGGGTCATCGACAACTACGTCCGGGTGCTGACCCAGAGCAACTTCTGGCGTCAGGCCTTCAACAGCGCGGTGGTGTCCCTGGGCACCACCCTCGGGGTGGTGGCCCTGGGGGTCTCCGCCGCGTTCGTGCTGGCCCGGTACACCTTCCGGGGTCGTGAGGTGCTCTACACCTTCTTCACCCTGGGCCTGCTGTTCCCGGCCGGGGCGGCGATCCTGCCGCTGTACCTCATGCTGCGCGACCTCAACCTGATCAACTCGTACTACGCGGTGATCCTGCCGCAGGTGGCCTTCTCGCTGCCGCTGACGATCGTCATCCTGCGCCCGTTCCTGACGGCCATCCCGCGTGAACTGGAGGACGCGGCGGCCATCGACGGCACCGGGCGGCTCGGTTTCCTCTGGCGCATCATGCTGCCGCTGTCGCGGCCGGCCCTGGTCACCGTCGGGATCCTGGCGTTCGTCACCAGTTGGAACGCCTTCCTCCTGCCGCTGCTCGTCCTCGGTGACGCCAACCTGCACACCCTGCCGCTTGGCGTGCAGCAGTTCTCCAGCCAGTACAGCTCCGACACGGCCGGCATCCTCGCCTTCACCTCCCTGGCGATGCTGCCCGCCCTCCTGTTCTTCACCTTCGCCGAGAAACAGATCGTCGGAGGCCTGCAAGGTGCGGTCAAGGGCTGAGCGGCAGCCGCACGAGCACCAGAAACGGAAGGCACAGCATGACTGAGGTCCGTCAGGTGGGGGGCGCGTCGGCGCCGACTCAAACAGGTCCACGCCACGATCGGCCGGACGGGCCGGACGGCGAGTCGCGGATCCGCGAGCTGCTCGGTCGGATGACGATCGAGGAGAAGGTCGCGCAGCTCGTCGGGTTCTGGGAGAAGGAGGACGGTGAGGCGGTCGCCCCCTTGCAGGGCGAGTTCGGCGAGGTCGACAGGCTGGAGAGCTTCTCCCGGCACGGGCTGGGTCACCTGACCCGGCCCTACGGCACCCGTCCGGTCGACCCCGTAGCCCGCGCCTCCTGGCTGCGGAAGTTCCAGTCGGAACTGGTCACCGGCACCCGGCTCGGCATTCCGGCGATCGTGCACGAGGAGTGCCTGACCGGGTTGTCGGCCTGGAAGGCGGCCACCTTCCCCACCCCCTTGGCCTGGGGCGCCGCCTTCGATCCCGACCTGGTCACCGAGATGGCCGCGGCCGTCGGGACGGTGATGCGTACCCTCGGCATCCATCAGGGCCTCTCCCCGGTGCTGGACGTGATCCGGGACGCGCGGTGGGGCCGGGTCGACGAGTGCATCGCCGAGGACCCGTACCTGGTCGGCACCATCGGCACCTCGTACGTGCGGGGTCTGCAGTCCCAGGGGGTGCACGCCACCCTGAAGCACTTCGTCGGCTACTCCGGCTCCCGGGCCGGGCGTAACTTCGCCCCGGTGCACGCCGGTCCCCGGGAGATCGCCGACGTGTTCCTCCCGCCGTTCGAGATGGCCGTCCTGGACGGCGACGTGCGGTCGGTCATGCACTCGTACGCCGAGATCGACGGCGTGCCGGTCGCCGCCGACCCCACCCTGCTCACCGACCTGCTCCGGGACCGGTGGGGCTTCGACGGCACGGTGGTGGCCGACTACTTCGGGGTGGCCTTCCTGAACCTGCTGCACCATGTCGCCTCCGACCACGCGGAGGCCGCCGTGCTGGCCCTCACCGCCGGGGTCGACGTCGAGCTGCCGACCGGGGACGCCTACCTGACCCTGATCGAGTCGGTGCGGTCCGGCCGGATCGACGAGGCCCTGATCGACCGGTCGGTGCTGCGGGTGCTGCGGCAGAAGCTGGAACTCGGTCTGCTCGACGCCACCTTCGACGACGAGCCGGTCGAGCAGGTCGACCTGGACTCGCCGGAGCATCGGGCGATCGCCCGCCGGTTGGCGGAGAAGTCCATCATCCTGGTCGCCAACCAGGGGGTGCTGCCGATGTCGGCCGGGCGCCGGGTGGCGGTGATCGGCCCGAACGCCGACCGGGAGGCGGCCCTGTTCGGCTGCTACTCCTTCCTCAACCACGTCCTCGCCCAGCACCCGGGGGTGGAGACCGGCATCGAGGTGCCCACCGTGCTCCAGGCCCTGCGGGGGGAGTTCGGCGCCGAGCAGGTCACTTCGGCGGTGGGCTGTGCGGTGGACACCGAGGACCGGTCCGGGTTCGCCGAGGCCGTCGCCACCGCCTCGGCGGCGGAGGTCGCCGTACTGGTCGTCGGTGACCACGCCGGCCTGTTCGGTCGCGGCACCGTCGGGGAGGGCTGTGACCGCGACGACCTGGAGCTGCCCGGGGTGCAGCGGGAACTCGTCGAGGCGGTGCTGGACACTGGCACCCCGGTCGTGCTGGTGCTGCTCACCGGACGGCCGTACGCCCTCGGGTGGGCGATGGACCGGTGCGCGGCCGTGGTGCAGGCCTTCTTCCCGGGCGAGGAGGGGGCCTCGGCGATCGCCGGGGTGCTCTCCGGGCGGGTCAACCCCTCGGGACGCCTGCCGGTGAGCCTGACCGGCTCGGCCGGGGCGCAGCCGTACTCGTACCTGCACCCCACCCTGGGGGAGGGCAACGAGGTGACGAACCTGTCGGCCGCGCCGGTGGCCCCGTTCGGCCACGGTCTGTCGTACACCACCTTCGGGTACGCCGATCTGACCGTGTCCGACACGGTGCCCACCGACGGCACGATCCGGGCGAGCGTCCGGGTCACCAACACCGGCACGGTGGCCGGCGAGGAGGTCGTCCAGCTCTACGGCCACGACCTGGTGGCCTCGATCACCCGGCCGGTGGCGCAGCTGCTCGGGTACCGCCGGGTCCACCTGGAGCCGGGGGAGTCCGTCACGGTCGAGCTGTCCGTGCCCACCACCCGCCTGGCCTTCTCCGACCGCACCCTCACCCGGGTCGTGGAGCCCGGTGAGGTCGACATCTGGGTCGGCAACAGCGCCCACCGTGCCGCCCAGGCCCGTACCACCCTGGTCGGTGACCTCGTCCCGGTGACCAACGACTCCCCCCGCTGGACCACCACCCGCCTGCACTGACCGTCCTTCGGAGCCTGGTGCGGCACCGCCCCCGCGAGGGTCGGGCCGCACCAGGCTCCGGCGTGTCAGCGGCGCTTGTTCGGCCTGCGCCCGGCCGTCGGCGGGGTTGACCCGGCGGCGCCGGTGGCCGGTGTCGCGGTGGTCGGTGCCGTTTCGGCGGCGGTGGCGTTCGGTGTCCCGGCGGCCGGCGCCGATCCGGCGCCGGTGGCGGGCGGGGGTGGGTACCGGCGCAGCATCCAGGTCTGCTGGCCCAGGGAGAACAGGTTCGTGGTGACCCAGTAGATGATCACGCCGATCGGGAAGATCAGCCCGGAGACGAGCAGCGAGGTCGGGATGCCGTAGAGCATCAACCGCTGCATCATCCGCTGCTGCGGCTCCTCGGCCCACCCGGTCCGCAGGATCATCTGCCGACTGCTCAGATAGGTGGTCACGACCATCATCGCGATCAGGATCAGCGCCACCACCCGGACGGTCACCCCGTCCGCCCCGAGCCCGGCCAACTCCGCTGCGCCTGAGCGGAAACTGGCCGCTACGGGCGCGCCGAACAGGGTCGCCGAGGAGGCGCTGTCGAACTGGGTGACCGTCCAGCCGTACAGGGTCTTCAGGTGCTCCGGCATGGAGGGCTTGAGGTGCCGCAGCACATGGAACAGCCCCAGGAAGACCGGGATCTGGACCAGCATGGGCAGGCAGCCCGTCAGGGGGTTGGCCCGCTCGGTCCGGTAGAGCTCGACGATCTCCTTCTGGAGGGTCTCCCGGTCGTCCCGGTGTTTGTCCTGAAGCGCCTTGATCTGGGGCTGGAGGGCCTGCATCGCCCGCTGTGCCTTGATCTGCTTGACGAAGATCGGGAAGAGGACCACCCGGACGGTGAGCACCAGGAAGACGATGCCGAGCACCCAGGACCAGTCGGTGCCCCACAGGGGTGTGTCGGCGAAGACCAACTGCCAGGCGCGGTGCCAGAACAGCAGGATGGCGGAGATGCCTGCGTAGATCAACGCCATCAGTGGGCTGAAGATGGTGCTCACCGGAGGGCTCCGGTGGCCAGGGGGCGGCCGGAGAACCCGGCAGGAATCAGCGAAGTGGACATGGTGCACCTCTCGAACGACGACCGGAGACGGGCAGGAACCAGTCAGGTGCGGTCGCCGTCGAGCGGCAGCGGGTGAGGCTGCGGTTGAGGCTCAGGCGACCGCGAAGGTCGCCGTCGGGGCGCGGGGGCGGGAGCGGCCGGCCGCGTCCGGATCACGATGCCGGGGTACGCCGGTGCGGCGGCAGCGTTCGCGCATCATCCGGCCGGTGACCCGCCGGTTGGCCGGGGTGACCACCCGCAGCAGCAGGTTCACCGCGGCTAGCACGACCGCCAGCAGTGCCCCGGTCGCCGCGGCGGTGCCGGTGACCATGCCACCGGCGCCCGCGTCGGCGAGAACACCGACGAGGTACCAGAGCATGGCGAGCCCGATCACGTGACAACCATATCCGGCGGCCGCGACCGGAGGAGGTCGCGGCGGGCGGGCTGCCCAGACTGCCCCGGCCGCCGTCACCGCCAGCCGGCTGCGGAGTCGCCTCTGCGGTATCCGGGCTAGCGGTGCGGGTCGGTCTCGGCGCGCAGGGCGGCGGTGGCGCGGATGGCCTTGACGATCGCCGGGACCGCGCCGATCAGCAGCACCACCGCCCAGATGATCGCGATCACGGCGAAGACCAGGGCGCCGAGGCTGTCGAGGATGCTGACCAGGATCACCGGCACCAGCCGGTGCAGGAACTCCAGCACCACCGGGCAGAGCAGGCTGGTCCCGATCAGCAGCACCAGGCCCTTGTTCTGCAGGAACTTGGGCTGGGCGAGCAGCAGCAGCCCGGCCCAGGTCAGCTTGAGCAGCAGCACCAGGCCGAGCAGTACGGCCGCGTCCCCCACCGGGAAGAAACCCCACAGGGCCAGATAGGCCAGGGTGCCGAACGGTGGTGCCAGGAACAGGGAAACCATGATCGTCAGCTCGATGAAGGCGAGCACCAGGGCCAGGAACCCCACGATGATCAGGATGATCGAGAAGATCAGGGTGGCGATGCCCTGCACCCGCCCCTGGATCCGTTCGGGGAGCACCAGACCCAGGCAGAACAGCCCGGTGGTCCACAGGGCCGCCGCGTCGACCAGGGCCAGGTAGCCGGTGCCCCGTCCGGAGGGCTCGCTGACCCCGCGTACCTCCCCGACCTCGACACCCAGCTCGGCGGCGCCGCCGGCCAGCGCCGGTCCGGCGTCCAAACCGCCCACCAGCAGCCCGGCACCGACCTCTACGCCGACCGCCAGCACCAGGGCGAGCATGGCCAGCAGCAGGAAGGGCCTGCGTAACGCACCCATCAGGGTCCTCCTCAGGATTCACTGCCGGCTGACGGTGACCACGCAGCCCGTGGGGCAGCGCAGCATGACGATGCTCGGGCGGTCCACCGCGATCCGGGCCACCGCGTCGGTGCCGTCCTCGGCCGGGGTTACCGTGTCGGTCAGGGTGAAGTCGGCACCGCCGGGGGCCGGTGCCTCGACGGCGAACCCGGTGGGGCTGCGCAGGATCAGCAGCCGCAGCCCGCCCGGATCGGCTACCCGTACCGCGCAGTCGCCGACCACCGCCAGCCGACCGGGCGCCTCGGCGCACCCCGCCTGGACACTGTCGGGGTCGACCGCACCCGCTCCACCCCCGACTCGCCCCAGCAACTCCACCAGCGAATGCCGCCCCACCGGATCACCCCCCTCCTGCCGCCCGACCCCCACCACCCCCACGAACAGCACCACCAGCAACACCCCGACCCCCACCACCAACACCTTCTGCCGTCCCCCCACCCCAACCCCCTCCTCTCACCCACCCGGCCCGTCACCCTCACCCCAAACCCCCTCCCTCGCCGCCCTCTCCCGCGCCCGCCCTTCGCCCTGTTGATCAAGAAGTTTGCGTCTGGGTGGCGCTGATTTCTGACGCAAACCTCTTGATCGACAGGGGCTGGCGGGTCAGAGGGGGGATGGGGGGAGTTCGGTGAAGCGGATGGTGTCTATGCCGGCGAAGTAGCGGTCCGTGCTCTGGGTCTTGCCGATCACCACCAGGGTGATCTCGTGCGGGCCTGCGGCCAGGCGGACCTGGGCCACGTCGAGCCAGTCGGTGATCCGCACCTTCGGGGTGAAGCCGATGAACGGGTCACCGACCTGCCGGCCGTCGACCAGGAACGCCACGTTGGCGTAGTCGGGGGCGGTGGTCATCACGGCAGAGAACTGCCAGGTGGCCTCGGCGGGCAGTTCCACCCGCACGGTCACCCGGTCGTTGATCGCCCGGCCCAGGAAGAACAACTGGGCGTCCTGCGACCAGACCACCTGGCAGCAGCTGGTCTGCACGATGACGCTCGCCGGGGAGTTCGACGGGGACCCCACGACGGCGGTGGGCACCAGAGTCTCCGCCTCGACGGTCACCACCCGGGGCGGCAGCGGCGGGGCATCCTCACCCCGGGTCACCAGGAACACCACCGTGGCCGAGACGACGAGCACCAGGGCCGCCGCGGCGGCGATCCAGGGCCAGGGCGTACGCTTCGGCGGCGCCACCGCCCGTACCTCGTAGGTGACCCGGCCGCTGGAGCGGGAACTCTCCTCCGGGGCGGTGTTCGCCGAGTAGGCGAACCCGGTCATGTCGTAGCGCCTAGGCGGAGTCCCGGCCGGCACCACCAGGCGTACCAGGAAGGACACCGAGCCCTGCGCGGGCACCACCCGCTGGGGTTCGGTGACCGTGAACCAGGCCCGCTGGGTCCCCTCGCCGGGGGCCACGTCGAACACCACCGTGTCCGGGGCGAGCCCCGGGTTGGAGACGGTGAAGGTCAACTCCCCGGCGTTGCGGGCGTCCAGGGTGAACTGCTCGGCAGCGGCGACGACGGTCCATTCGGTGGTCATGACGGCTCCTCCGGAGCAGGATCGACAAGGTCAGCGACGGCTGGGCTGGGTCCGACGGTGGCCCGGCCGACCGCCCGGCCGGGCGCGGGGGCGGCGGTGACCACGATCTCGGCGGTGACCGCGGCCGGCTTCTCCGCCTCGACGATGCGACCGATCAGGGCCAACTGCCCGGCGGCGTCCGCCGGCACCCGGACCACCACGTGGAAGGGCCGGTCGGCCGGCTCGTCCAGGACGAAACCGGTGACCCCGGTGGCCAGTTCCAGGGCGGTGCGCAGCCCGTACGGGGTGCCCCGCCAGGCCGCCAGACGGGCGCCGTGCGCCACCAGGTCCCGCAGTCGGCTCAGCGGCAGCAGCAGGGGAGCGTCCCGCCGGGGGGCGGCGACCAGGTGGTCCATCGCCACCCACCGGGCCAGGTAGGCCACCATCTCCCCGGGCGCCTGGTAGGGCGTGAACAGGGCCTCGACCTCGGCCAGTACGGCCTCGTCCGGGGCGTGCAGCCCCTCCATCACCTCCAGCAGCGCCCACAGCACGCTGCCCGGTACGCAGGCCCGCTGGTACGCCGCGGGCAGCAGCCGCTCAATGCCCGCTCGCCGCATCGTGGCGCACCACCTCTATGTCGTGCTCGCCGGAGCAGAGCAGCCAGGTGTCCGGCACGGTCACCACGTCGGCCGTGGCCTGGTTGGCGCTGGCCGACCAGTCCACCGCCTCGGTGCTGCGGAACACCCCCCGTTCCCCGCCGGCCAGGATCAGTCGCGGGGTCCCGGAGGCGGCGGCCACCGCGTCCACCGGCATGAACCGGGTCCGGTCGCGCAGCGGCAGCCCGCAGTTGACCGACACGGAGGCCCACTGCGGCTGGCCGGCCAGGGTGTCCAGCCGCAGCACCCCGCCGCTCTGGGTGGCCGCCAACGCCACACTGCCGCTGAAGGTCAGATCCCGGCAGGTACCGCCGATCCACCCGCCCTGCATCGCCTGCCACTTGACGTCGGACTCGAACAGCCGGGCCCGGAAACAGCCCTGTCCGGGCTTCTTCGGATCCGGCTCACCGGTGCCGCTCCACAGCAGGGTGGCCGGGCCGTCGTACTGCACGGCCAGCACCCGGTTGTCCACATTGGCCAGCCCGACGTGGGTGAAGCTGCCCGGACGGCCGGCGTTGCCCGACAGGTACACCCCGAACCCGGCCTGGGCCGCCACCGCCACCCCGGGGGCGCCCCGTTCGGAGACGAAGGCCCGCACCGCGTAGAAGCCCCGATCGGCGTCGGCCGGGTCGACCAGGATCTGCAACGGCACCGCGCCGGGCAGCAGGGACACCTCGTACAGGCCGGTGTCCGTGGCGACCAGCAGGGCACCGGCGCCGTCCCGGTCGATCCAGGCCAGGTCGCTGATCCGGGCCTCCAGGTCGGCCAGCAGGGACCAGGTTTCCCCCAGGTCGGTGCTCAAATGCACCCGGGAACCACCACCGGTGCGTACGGTGGCCACCGCCACCGAGCCGGGGCGGGCGACGATGCCCGGTCGGACCGGGGCGGGAGCGGGGGCCACCCGCTGCACGGTCTCCCCGGTGAAGCGGCCGACCGGCTCCCAGCCGGCACCGGCGTTGGTGGAGCGGAACAGCACCTCGGCGCTGCCGGCGTACCAGGTGTTCGGCTGGTACTGGTCGGCGGCCAGGGTACGCACCTGGTTGTCCGGGGCCTCGTCCACCACGAACCGCACCGACTCGACGTAGCGCACCCCCGGCTCGGCGTGCTCCAGCAGCCGGTACACATTGGAGGCCCGCAGCGGCTCGCCGAAGGCCCACCCGGTCGGGTTCAGGGCGGTGGGCAACGGGCTCAGGGTCTGGTGCAGCCGGTCGTGGATGCGTCGACGGACCGCCTCGACGTCCTCCTCCCCGCGGACCACCACCCGGGCCCGGATCGATACCGCCTTGTACCGGGCCCAACTGGCCCGGCAGGTGGTGCCCAGGGACCGACGCCGCTCCAGATCCGCCTCGACCCGCAGCCGGGTCTCCTCCACCTCGTGTTCGCGCAGCACCTGCACCGGCAGCCCACCGCCCGGCCGGGCCTGCGGCGGCACGTACGGCACCAGCACGGTCTCCACCTCACCCGGGCGGGCGAAGCTGTAGACGGCGGCCCGGGTGAAGGCCCGGGCCCGCGCCACCCCACCGGCGGCCGTGGCCAGCACCTCGAAGTCGCGGGCGGTCACCGCCCGCTGCTGGGCGAAAAAGGCGTACGGCCCGCGCAGCAGCACCGACTCCATGCTCTCCATCTCCCGGCCGCCGACCGCCGGCAGCGGGTTGACCACCTTCACCCCGGGCAGCGGATCCCGCAGACTGGTCAGGGTGCCGGCTGCCACGTTGCCGGTGGGTCCGCCCCCGGCGCGGTACCACAGCCGCACCTGCCGCCCGGCCGGTGGCACGGCCGCGACCGGGCCGTCGCCGAAGCGCAGCGACCCCGGTTCGGTGGTCCGCAGGTCCAGGGCGGGGGCGAAGGTGATCGTGCCGGAGCAGCGGTCCACCAGGTACGCCTTGTCCTGGGGACCCAGACCGGCGAAGCTGTCCACCGGCCGCCAGACCTCGAAGATGCGGCCCTGGTGTTCCCGGGCCGCCGCCCCCAACTCCACCGACCCGGCCGGCACCTCCACCCCGAGCAGCAGATCCCAGGCCTCGGCGGTACGCGCCAACGGTGCCCGCGCCGCCCGCAGCACCTGCCCCGGTGCCCCGGTGCCCACCCCCAGCAGTTCCGCCTCGACGAGTTCGCAGTGGTGCATCCGTACGGTCACCTCCTGCTCGCCGACCCCCAGCGAGGCCGGTTCACAGGTGACGAAGACGACCGGCCTGGGGTCTGCGCCCCGGGCGGCGGCCACCCGGGTACCGGCCGGGATCCGCAGCGGCGTCTCGTCCGACCCGGTCCGGGTGAAACGCACCTGCGCCCAGGCCGCGCTCGGCGCGTGCCGGGTCACCCCGAGCAGGTTCAGGAAGGCCACGTACGCCTTCTCCGGCAACTGGTTCAGCCGGTAGATCATCACCTCGGTCAGGTGCGCGAACGCCTCCAGCAGGGCGATGCCGGGATCGTGCGCGGACAGGTCGGTCCAGCCGGGACAGGACTGCTGGATCCGCTCCCGGGCCTCGGTGACCAGATCCAGGAAGCTGCGGTCGTCCAGGTGCGGCACGGGCAGGGTCATCGCCCCTCCTCGGGGCCGGGTGCGGCGGAAGGTTCCTCGTCGACCGGCAGCAGGTCCACGGAGAAGACCAGGTGACCGGGGGCCAGGCTGGCCCGGATCCGGTAGTCCAGCCGGATCACCAGCCGCCAGGCGTCCTCCGGGTCGGGACCGGCGTCGACATCGAGTACGTCGATGCGGGGCTCCCAGCGGGCGATGGCCGCCCGCACGTAGTGGATGGCCAGACCGGCCGTGGTGTCGTCGTTCGGCGCGAAGACCAGCCGGTGCAGCCGGGAGCCGTAGCCGGGTCGCATCAGCCGCTCACCCGGGGTGGTGGACAGCAGCAGAAACAACGCCTGGCGTACGGTCTCGTCGCCGTCGGTCATGGCCAGCCCACCGGCCGCGGTGAGCCCCAGCCCGCCGCCCCGCCCCGGGTCGAAGCCGGCACCGACGAACCTGATCGCCCTCATCGGTCGGCCCCCACGAACCGCTGCCGAGGATCGCGGACCCGGTAGGTGACCTGACCCGGGGGACTACCGTCGGTGAACCCCTCGAGGTGGGACAGCACGACCGGGCGACCGTCCACCCGGATCCAGTGGCTGTAGCCGACCGCCACCGGTTCGGTCTTCGTGCAGGGTTTCACGGTGGCGCCGTAGTTGGGGCAGGCGGCGACCGGCCGACCCAACGGGTCGTCGGCCACCAGGGCGGGGACCCCGGCCAGGGTCACCCACCGCTGCGAGGGCTGGTTGCTGACCCGGCCGTCGTGGTCGCACCTGATCACGGAGTCGCGGGTTATCCAGCGCATCAGCGGCCTCCGTCGTGGTGGGCACGGGCGAGGGAGCGGGCCTGCTCGGCGGCGGTGTCCGGGTCCTCGACCGCCTCGGCGTGCAGGAAGTCGACACTGCGGGCCCGCACCACCATGGCTCGCCCTGGGGCGGAGAGCACCAGGTCGGTGGCGGCGTGCAGGGTGGCCAGTTCGGGGGTCAGCTCCAACCAGCTCCCGGCCTCCGTGCTCAACCGCAGACTGCGGGTCACGTCGTCGATGACCACCTGCTGCCCACCGGCGGTCCGCAGTGACCACCGCCGGGCCCGGCCCTCGTCGATCCCGGTGTCGTACGGCTCGACCGCCCCGAACAGGGAGCCCAGGACGACACCGGAGGCCGGCTCGCCGCCGGGCAGCGCCACCAGCACCCGGTCCTGCGGGTCGGGCAGCGCCACCAGGCCCTTTCCCGGGCCCGCTCCGGGGCAGAGCACCCCCAGCCAGCCGGCGTCGGCCCCGCCGTAGGCGGGCAACTCCACCCGTACCCGACCCAGCCCGGCGGGGTCGGCCACATCGGTGACCGTGCCCAGGGTGACCACCGCCGGTGCGGGCGGCCCGGCCGGCGGTGGTGGCGGGGGAGCGGTGGAGAACCGGGTCAGATGTCCGTCGGCGTCCAGGGTGTGCACCACCTCGGTGAGGACGTAGCTGCCCGCGACCGCCTCGGCGACCCCGGCCAGGAGCACCCGGCGGCCCGGCCGCAGGGCCGGGTCACCCTCGGCCGTACCTTCGGCGGTGACCAGGGCGGCGGCCCGCAGATCCAGGCGGGCCTGGGCGAGGGCGGCGATCTCGTCGTCGCTGCGCCCCGGCTGGTCCAACGCGGTACGGGCGCCCTCCGCGCCGACCACGGCCGGATCCGGTTCGACCGGGGTACGGCGTCCGCAGCGCGGGGTGGCGGTGCTCTGCGCGATCGGTTCGGCCCGCTGGGGGTGCCAGCCCAGGGCGGTGCTCTCCCCGGCGGCGGTGTCGGCGTTGACGGACAGCCGCAGGTCGTGCACCCGGTGGCCGAGGGCCAGGGGGACCGGCTCGCCCTGACCCCGCAGGGTCACCAGGTGCAGCACACCCTCGTGGACGGTCAGGTGCAGCCCGGCCCGGCCGGCCACCGCCAGCAGCAGGTCCAGGTCGTTGGCGTGGTGGTGGGTCAGCCGTTCCAGCCGGGGCCCCTCGGACTCCGCCTCGACCCGCAGCCCCAGATCGGCGCAGAGTTCACCGGCCAGGTCGGCGGCGGTGACCGACTCGAAGACCCGCAACCGTTGCCGCTTGCGCAGCCGGTGCAGCAGGTCGTACCCCCGAACCCGCAGGGTGGCGCCGCCGTCGGGGTGGTACTCCACCTCGACGGCGGTGACCTCGCCGCTGAACAGGGTCTCCGGGTGCCCGTCGAGCCGGATCTGCAGGCTGGCCCCGAGGCGTACCGGGCCGGTCAGGGCCGCCGGACCGGGGGCGGTCGTCAACACCGCCTCGCACTGGGTGGGGCGGTTCAGTCGGGCGGCCACCCGGACGGTACGCAGTTGACCGGGCAACGCCTCGGACAACGCGACCCCGTCGATCAGCATGATCAGCGCCCGGGACGCCACATCGGTCATCGCCCACCTCCGGCGACCGTGGTCTCGGGCAGCGGCGGCACGGCCAGGGGGGTGCCAGGGGGCAGGGTCAGGGGGTCGGTGATCCGGTTGTGTTCGGCCAGCAGCCGCCACCGCAGCGGCGACCCCAGCGCGTCGTGGGCGAGCAGATCGAAACGTACGCCGGAGGAGTCGGCCGAGCCGCTGCCGTCACCGGCGGCGACCACGGTGGTGCCCGGCGCGACGGCCGGGGTCTGTGCGGCGGCCAACTCCTCCGCGAAGCCCTCCCGGGCTCGGTCGGCGTCCTCGGTGACCCGGACCAGCTTGAGTCGCAGCCAGGACCGACGCGGTGATCCGGTGGCGGTGAAGGCGTCGAACCGTTCCGCCACGGCGACGATCACCCCCGGCACGTTCCAGGTCTTGCCCCAGACCAGCCGGACCAGCGGGGGCCGCACCCAGCCGTGCTCCACCGCCGAGTTCTCCGCCAGCAGCCACAACGGCCGGGTCAGTTCCCGCACGTCGGCGGGGCGCACCTGACCCTCGGCGAAATCGGTGTCGAACAGCAGATCGAGGACCAGTTCGGTACGCCCACCGCCGGTGAAGACCAACGAATCGTCGGCCCGACCGGCCCCGGTGAGCTGGGTGCCGCCGGTGCCCCGACGGCGTACCCCGGCGAGCCGGGTCACCTCGACACTCTCCGGGTTGAGCAGGCAGTCGATCCGCTCGCCGGTGGCGTCGATGAGGAAGGCCACCCGTTCCATCACTCACCCGCCTGTTCCCGGTCGAGCCGACCCCGGTGCGCGACCTCGTCCCCGGCCGGCTCCGGCACCGACCACAGCGGAGCGTCATCGGGCAACCTCGGCCACGGCCCGGCCACCACCCGCCGCTGACCCGCCCGACCCGCCCGACCCGCCCGACCTGGCCGATCCGCCTGATCCGTCCGATCGAGGTCCGGCCACGGCCCTCCGTCCCCGGTCAACCGCTCGGCACCGGCTCTGCGCCCCTGCCCGTCGCTGTTGCCGCGCTTTTCCCTGGTAAAGCGCGTGACGTCAGCCCGCGCCGTGACGTCGGCCCACCGCATGCCATCGGTCCGTCCGGGGGCATCGGCCTGCCGGGTGGCTTGGGCCCGCCCTGCGACATCCGCCGGCCCGGTGACATCCCTCCGCCCGGTGACATCCCTCCGCCCGGTGACGTCCGCCTGCCGGGTGACGTCGGTTGTCCCTGCGAGGCCACCTGGTGTCCCAGCGCCCGGCCACAGCCCGTCCCCGACCACGACACGACCGCCTGGTCGGCCCCCGGTCACGGGCGGGTCGGCGACCTGCTGCCTGTCCTGCGCGGTGCTCAGATCATCGACCGCCCGAAGCCAGCGGCCGACCCGGGCCGGGTAGGTGCCCTCACCCCACCCGCCAGGTCCGCCGTGCCCGGTCGACGCGACAGTCCCCGGCCGAGGGCTGATCGCGGCACCCAACGGAGCCCGCGCCGACGACGGCCGATCTGACGTATCCACCCGTCGCCCCGTTACCGGCAGCCGTGGGATCGGAGCTGCCCCGCTGCCATCCAGCCCGCCGAGCGCCCGAGGTGACTCTCCCCGGTCCTCGTCGCTGCGGCCCGCCCCGGCGCCCTCCGCGCTCCTGCCCCCCGATCCGCCGCCCACTGCGGTGCAGCCCTCGGAGATGCTGCCCCCTGCGATGCTGTCTGTGCCGTACCTCGGCATCGCTTCACCATCCCGGGCCATGGTCATGTCGATGCCCTCCGGCCCGACCCGACCGGACTCGACCGGACTCACGACAGCCCTCGCCGGCTTGGGTCCCCCTCCCGCAGCGCCCTGAGCGGCCCGGCCTACTCCTCCCACCCCCCTTTGCTCTGCTTCACTCCACGCAATGCCCGGTGTCCGGTATCCGGACAGTGGCCGTTGCGTCGGTTGAGGCAGAGCAAAGGGGGCGGTGGAGGTATGCCCGGGAACCGCGGGTGGGGCCGAGGCCTGACCCGGACGCGGGCCCGACGCCTGATCCGGGGCCGAGACCGGGGCCGGGACCGAGGGCGGGACCGAGGCCAGGGCCGAGGGCGGGAACGGGGCCGGGGGTGGGGCATGGTTCAGAGTGGTCGGATCGTGGGGCGAGACGATGGTGTCGCCGGCGTTCGACCTGCCGTTGGCCGACACCGGCGTGGCCGGCGGCGGGCCGTCGAGGGCCAGGTCGCGCAGCAGGCCCGGGGCGTGTGCTTCGACCACCCGCAGCCAGTGCTCCGGTGGCTGGCCCGGACGGCGGTCCGTGGCATCGGCTGCCGGCCGGGCCGTCGCGGGGGAGGCTGGGGCGGCGAAGCGGTCCACGGCCTGTGCGGCGGATCGCAGCAGGTCGGCCAGCCGGCTAAGCGGTCGTCGGCGCGGCACCGCCGGCCTCCAGTTCCAGGCTCTCGTAGCGCAGGGTCAGTGCCGCGATGGCGATCTCCTGGCTGAGGGTGTTCAGGTGGGCGCCGCGCCAGTTCGTCGGCCAGGCGTTGATCAGGTTCCAGCGCAGCACCTCGGCGGTGCCGGCGGAGTCCAGCAGCACCACGGAGACGTTGCGGCGATTGACGGTGCCACGGGCCACCGCGTGCACCCAGTCCCACAACTCCCGGGAGGAGGTGAGGCCGAAGTGCAGAGTGACCGGGCCGTACTCGACCTGGCCGGGGATCATCCGGATCCGGTCGTTGCCCTGCTCCCGGTACGGTACCGCCGCGATGTTCACCTCCAGGCCGCTGACCTCGGTGAAGTGGCCGTTGGTGACCCCGTTGACCAGCAGCTTGAAGTTGTAGGCGCGGTACGGGTCGACCGGGGCGCCCGGCTGGGGTGTGGCCGTGGTCGGCATGTCAGCCTCCAATCGTCTCGGTCTCGGTGCCACCGGCCCACTGGCTGAGCTTGAACACCACGAATTCGGCCGGCTTCACCACGGCGATGCCGATGTGGGCTACCACCATCCCGGCGTCGCGGACGTCGGCCGGGTTGGTCTCCTCGTCGCACTTGACGAAGAACGCCTCCTCCGGCGTACGGCCCAGCAGGGCCCCGTCGCGCCAGACCCGGGTCAGGAAGGCGCCGATGTCCCGACGGATCGAGCGCCACAGGGTGAAGTCGTTCGGCTCGAACACCATCCAGCGGGTGCCGTTGGCGATGGCCTGTTCGATGGCGATGGAGAGTCGGCGTACGTTCAGGTAACGCCACTCGCTGGCCTCGGCGGCGAGGGTACGCGCGCCCCAGACCCGGATGCCCTCGCCCGGGAAGTAGCGGATCACGTTGACCCCCTTGGGGTTGAGCACGTCGTGCTCGGCCCGGGTGACCAGGTGACCCAGGTCGACCGCGCCGCGTACCGGCTCGTTGGCCGGTGCCTTGTGCACCCCGCGCAGGGCGTCCGTGCGGGCCCAGATGCCGGCCACGTGCCCGCTCGGCGGGGTGAGCACCAGCTCACCGGAGAGCGGATCGCGTACCCGCAGCCAGGGGTAGTAGAGGGCGGCGTAGTCCGACTGCCGGGGACGATGCGACACCGGGCCCCCACCGGCGGCCGGGGTGTCCGGGTCGGTGGTGTCGCTCGGCTTGGTCGGGCGGGTGGAGCCGGGGGTGGCGACCCGGGTCAGGGTGGAGATGTCCTCGACGTCCGGCGGGGGGTCGCAGATGGCCACCATGGTGCGGGTACGTTCGGCCAGGCTGAGCAGGGCCTCGTACGCCACCGGGTCGTGGAAGCCGGGTGTGGCCACGATGGAGACCTCGTCGACGGCCTCCAGCAGGTCCAGGCCGGCCCGTTTGCGGCCGGTGCCGGTGACCGCGCCACCCTCCCCGACGTTGACCACCCAGCAGCGGGTACCGCCGTTGTCCAGGAAACCGAAGACGGCCCGGGCCAGCGGGGTGCTCTCCAACTCGTCGCCGTCGGCGTACAGGCGCAGGAAGTCCGTCCAGTTGTTCACGGCGAGGGCCTCGCCGAGGTGTGCGGTGCGGTGCGGCGCGACACCGACGAAGGCGGCGGTGCTGGTACCGACCGGTCCGATCGGTCGCGCGGCGCCGGGCACCTCCTCGACGTAGATGCCGGGTGAGAAGTAGGTGGGCATCGGTCCTCCCGGAATCGGGTGTCGGTGGATCAGTGGGCCGGTGGGGCGCAGACGATGACGATGTCGGGTTCGGTCGGGTCGACCTCGGCGGTGAGCACCTGACCCCGGCCGGTGAGTCGCAGCCGTACCGGGCCGGGGCTCTCGGGGTCGTGGGGTACCCCGACGATCCGGAACCGGCCGGCGGAGTCGGTGCGGGTCGCGTACGCCTGACCGACGACCTCTACCCGCATGGCCGCAAGTGGCTGCGCGGCCGGGCCGACCACCCGGCCGTCGAAGGTCAGTATGTCCAGTTGGCGCAGCCGCAGGGGGTGCAGGACCGGCGCGGCCGGCCGGCGCTCCGGGGTGACCTGGACCGGCACGTCGATCAGCAGCGCCGGTCGGGGCGGGGTACCGAAGGTCGTCCACAGTGCCGGGTCACCGGCCTCCAGGGTCAGGGTGTGGCCGCTCGTGGTGGTCGCCACCAGCACCCGGTCCAGCGCCGCCAGGGCCTGCGGCCCACCCGCAGCGAGCAGGTAGCGGACGGTGAACCGGTAGGGCTCCGATCCACCGGTGCCCCGGGTCTGCCGGGCCGGTCGCAGCTCCAGCGGCCAGAGGGTCAGCCCGGTCGGGTCGCTGTCCGGCCCGGGTGGGCCGACCGCGACGGCGTCGCCCGCCGCCCCGGTCAGCCACCCCGCCAGGTCGGCTGTGGCGCCTTCGATCGGACCGGGCCCGCTCATCGCGGTGGGGTCCCCTGAATGCGGTACGCGATGGCCTCGTTCCACACGTGCGGGTAGACCCCGATCTCGAAGTACCGGGTGAACCGGTTGATCGGCGCGCCCGCGTGGTCGTGGTAGAGCAGCCACACCGGGGCGATGGTGAACAGCACGTAGTTGGCCACGACCAGCGGGATGTAGAGCGGCCCGAGCAGCCGGGCCTGGAAGATGTGCACGTCCTCGTGCCGCTGGATGCCCGGCCCGGACCCGGCGCAGACCGTGCCGAGGGTGGTGGCGTACCGGGGGGAGACCCCCTCCAGGACGTTCACCCGGCAACTGTGCGCGGAGGTGGTGCGGTCCAGGGAATGACCGAACAGCAGGTGTACGGCCAGGTAGAGCGCGCCGACGCCGGTGTTCGGCAGGCTCCAGGTGTGGTCGACCACGAACAGGAACACCCCTCGCGGGTCCGGTCCGTAGACCCGGGCCGACGCGATCGCCCAGCCGAAGACCCCACCGACCAGCAGGCCCAGGGTGGCGCCGACGAGCAGCCCGACGATGCCGCCGACGAGGTGACCGAACACCGCCCCGGCGGCGACGTGCACGGCGGCGCTGATGATGCCGAAGACCATGACCCTGCTCCGTTCAGGCCCAGGAGCGGATGAAGCGGGGCTCGTTGCCCTGCGCCAGTTGGATCGGGGTCGCCTGCCGGTTGCCGGGGGGCAGCTGGTTGATGCCGAGGGCGGCGGAGAAGATGACCAGCCCGTTGAAGAACGCGATGATCCACTTCTCCGGGCCCGCGTCGGTGGCGAAGGCCGCGGTGAGGTACGACAGCGCGAGCGCGATGCCCAGCGCTATCCACTTGCGCGCTGTGTCGGCGCTGGGGCCGATCAGGCCCCCGATGACGTTCGTGGTGAGCAGGGTAGCGGCGCTCGCGCCGGTTAGGCTGCCCAGCGCGGCCCAGGTGAAGAGATCGTTCATCGCCGATCTCCCTTCGATCGGGTGGTGCGGGGTGGGGAGGAGAGTGTCCGTCCGTCCGTCCGGGCGGGCGGCAGCCGGCCAGGTCAGCCGGCACCCGGCGGACCGGGAATCGTGGTGCGCGGCGCGGCCGGAGTGGCTGCGGGCGCACCGTCAGTGGGTTCGACGGCCGTGGTGGCGTCACCGGCCCCACCGCCGTCGGTGGCCGTGGTCACTTCGCCGGCCCCACTGCGGGTGGCTTCGGTGGCCGTGGTCGAGTCGCCGGTTGCGCGGCGTCGGCGCAGCAGCAGGACGACCAGCAGGGCGCCGAGCAGCAGCACCACCGCGCCGGCGGTGATGAGCAGCCACGGCAGCCCGCCGGTGGCGTCGGTGTCCGCGGCGGCGGAGGGTCGGGGTGGCGCCTCGGCCACGGCACGTAGTTCGGCCGGCTTGGGCTCGTTGGGGTTGACCCGCCAGGTCACCGTCCGGTCGTTGACCTGGCCGCCGGCGTTGACGTCGAGAACGCGGCCGGGGAAGGTCACGGCGATCTCGAAAGACATCAACGACATGAATCTGGCTTGATTCTCCGGGTCCTGCTCGGCCACTTTCCCGCCGTACTTTTTCGGATCAAGCGGCAGGGTGAAGACGTATCGGTCGTTCGCCCGGACGATGCGCAGGCTTTCGCTGTCGAATTGATCGAGCGGCACATTCCGGTAGTTGATCTGAAAACCGAAGTGGGTGTCGGTCGCGTACGGCGTTTCGGGGCCGGGCGGCAGCGCGGGGATGTTCTGCCGAAGGTCGGCGAACCCCTGCTCGACGGTCTGATTGTTCCAGGTCAGGACCTTGCGCTCGGCGGTCAGCAGGAGTTGCCCGCTGACCGTGTCGTCCGCCTTGACGGTCAGCCCGATATTGAGTTGCATGCAGCCGGAAAGGGCCGCCAGCAGGACCAGGCACGCGACACCCTGGAGTGTCCTGCTGCGCCCGCTCCCACTTCTCATGGGCACAGTGTGTGCGCTTTCCGGCCGAGCCATCAGTCAGCGATCAGTCATAAGCAAGTCGCCGATCTTACCGATGGTCAGTCACATTCAGCCGAGGGCGCAAGGCGCATGAATCGATATTCTGAAGGGTTCGGGGCTCAGGTGATCGCCGGAGGTCGCCAGTCGGCATGACGTGCCATGCTGCGCAGGGCCGTCCGGTCGGGTGCCAGCCAGGCCAGGGTGTCACGTACCGCGACCGCCACCGGATTGCGCAAGTTCTGGCCGTACCGCGCCATCTGGGCCGCCGCCCGCGCGATGGCCTGGCTGCGGGGGCGCCGCCGCGTGCAGGAACGCCGGGACCTCGGTGCCGGGGTCGGCCACGGCGCCCAGGGTGACCGCGTCCTCGATCGCCTGGCAGCCGCCCTGCCCGAGGTTGGGCATCATGGCGTGCGCGGCGTCGCCGAGCAGCGCCAACCGGCCCCGCACGTAACGGGGCAGGGGCGTGGCCAGGTGGTAAAGGTCGTGCCGCAGTACCGCCTCCGGTGCGGTGGCGGCCAGCAGCGCGGGAATCGGATCGTGCCAGTGGCCGAAGTGTTCGCGTACCAGGGCCAGTTCGTCCGTGGCACGCCCGCCCGGCGCGGCCGTCCGTGACCTGCTGCGGGCCCTCACCAGCTGAGCGGCGTGCCGAGGCTCAGGCGGTTTCGCGTAGCACCAGCGACGACGGGAACAGGGTCACCGGCGGTGCCGGACGCTGCTCCAGCACCATGCTCGCGGCTGCCCTGGCGATCCGCCGCACCGGATGGCTCGCCGTGGTCAGGGCGGTCACCGAGGCCAGCGGGATGTCGTCGAACCCGGTCACCGCGACGTCGGCGGGCACCCGTACCCCGTCGGTCCGCAACTGGTCGATCACCCCCAGCGCGGTCGCGTCGCTGACCCCGACGATCGCGTCGGTGTCCGGCCAGCGGTGCAGCACCTCCCGGGCGGCCTGCCGGCCGCGCGCCACACTGAAGTCACCGGCCACCTCCCGGATCGGCAGGCCGGCCGCCCGCAGCACGCCCCGGTAAGCCTCCACGGAGCGGTGGGAACAGGCCAGCCAGGCCGGGCCGGTCACCATGGCGATCCGCCGACGGCCGGCGGCGTACAGGTGGCGGACGATCGCGCCGGTGCCGCCGCCGTTGTCGATGTCCACCGAGGGTACGGCCGTCGAACCGATGCCGATCGAGGCGGTCCGCCCGTGCAGACGGCGCGGCACCACATCGAGCAACGCTTCCGTGGTGTTGACCAGCAGCAGACCGGCCACCGCACGATCGTCGGCCAGCCGGGCCAGCTGTCCCGGCTGGTCCAGCGGCACCCACGCCACCGTCACCCCCAGCCCGTACGGGGCGCAGACCTGCGCGGTGCTGCTGACCACCTGGTCCAGGTAGCTGTCGTCGAGCACAGTCGGCGAGGCGCCGGCCACCGCCACCAGCAGGCGTACGCCGGCACCCCGGACCAGCGCCCTGGCCGCCGGGTTGGGCACATAGCCGAGCCGGTCGGCGGCGTCGCGCACCCGCTGTCGGGCGACCGGTGAGGCGAAGCCGGTCTCGGCGAGGACCCGCGACGCCGTCGACCGGGACACCCCGGCCGCACGGGCGACATCCTCCAGGGTGGCGTGCCGTCGTGTTGTCGTCATGTTGTGCTCCCCGTTGCCTGTCCGGTGCCGTCGTGCGGGTGTCTCGAGCGCATCATGCCTCGCCGCAGGGCCGGTCGGTAAGGACCGGGAGGATTGTTCTGGTAGCGCTCCCAGGTGTGGGATCGTGGCGAAGGTCAGCACCAGGAGAGGAACGCGAACACGTGGATCCCAGCGCCATCCCCACGGCCCCGCCGGTCGGAACCGGCCCGTCCCGCGCCGTGCTGGCCGCCCGCAACGGTGTCGCCGTGGTGTTCGCCCTCAACGGGCTGGCCGTGGCCACCTGGTTCGCCCGGGTGCCGGCGGTCCGCGACGGCCTGGACCTGACCCCCGGGCGCCTGGGGTTGCTCCTGCTGGCCATGTCCGCCGGCTCCATCGTGGCCATGCCCACCGCCGGCCTGGTCACCCAGCGCCTCGGCACGGCCCGCGCGGTGATGCTGTCCACTCTGATCCTGACGGTCGGGTTGACCATCGCCGGGGTGTCGGCAAGCGTGCTCGGTTCGTTGGCCGGAGTGGCCGTGGGCCTGTTCGGCCTCGGGTACGGCTCCGGCAGCTGCGATGTGGCGATGAACATCGAGGGTGCGGCCGTCGAACGGCGGCTGGGGCGTACGGTGCTGCCCCGCTTCCACGCCGCCTGGAGCCTGGGTGGGGTGGCCGGTGCCGGGATCGGGGCGCTGGCGGCCCGGCTGGGGGCGCCGATCGGGGTGCACCTCAGCGTCCTGGCCGCCCTGGTGCTCGTCGGCACCCTGTTCGGGGCGCGGGCCTTCCTGGCGGTCGAGCCGGAGGCGCAGCCCAGCACTCCGGCGGACCGTCGCCGCCGCCTGTTCGCCGCCTGGCGGGAGCCCCGCACCCTGCTCATCGGTCTGCTGGTGCTGGCGGTGGCCTTCGCCGAGGGCAGCGCGAACGACTGGCTGGCGGTGGCCTTCATCGACGGGTACGGCTTCGGCGAGGCGGCCGGGGCGGCGGTCTTCGGCCTCTTCGTGGTCGGCATGACGGTGGGTCGCACCCTCGGCACGGTGGCCCTGGACCGGTGGGGGCGAGGGCCGGTGCTGACCGCCACCATCGGGCTCGCCATCGTCGGGGCCGCCCTGGCGGTGCTGGCCGGCTCCGGCCCGATCGCGGTGTTCGGGGTGCTGCTGTGGGGCCTGGGGGCCTCGCTGGGCTTCCCGGTCGGCATGAGCGCCGCCGCCGACGAGGAGGAACACGCCCACGTCCGGGTCAGTGTGGTGGCGGTGATCGGCTACACCGCCTTCCTGGCCGGGCCGCCCCTGCTGGGCCTGCTCGGCGACCGGGTGGGCACCCTGCACGCCCTGCTGGTCGTGCCGATCCTCCTGCTGCCCACCCTGGCCCTGGTCCCCGCCGCCCGCCCGCCCCGCTGAGTCGAGATCCTGGTACGAAACCGCCCTTGGAGGGGCACTTTCGTACCAAGATCGGTCGGTCCCCGGGGAGGGTGCCGACCTCGGTGAAGTCGGCGGCGGAGAGGGCGGCCAGGTGGCAGGGCGATGATCCTGGGGCCGTCGGCGGGTGCCGGCGGCCCCTGCCACCGGCGATAACATGGTCGTCCCCCGGGCGGGGTCCGCCCGACCGCACGGCCTCAGGAGTCAGGTGGAACCGCAGCGCACCGCCGCGCATGAGATGTTCGAAGCCGATGTCGCCTCGAACCGGCTCGGCATTGAGTTGATCACGGCGGCGCAGGGTGCCGCGGTGGCCCGGATGCGGATCACCCCCGAGATGGTCAACGGACACCGCATCGCCCACGGCGGCTTCGTGTTCCTGCTCGCCGACACCGCCTTCGCCCTGGCCTGCAACAGTCACGGACCGGTGACCGTGGCCGCCGGTGGCGAGATCACCTTCGTCCGCCCGGCCTTCGAGGGTGACCTGCTGCTGGCCCGCGCCACCGAGCGCACCCGGTACGGGCGCAGCGGGATCTACGACGTCACGGTGACCCGCGCGAACGGGCAGGTGGTGGCCGAGTTCCGGGGCCACAGCCGAGCCCTGGGCCCGGCTGCGGTCGGCGACGACGCATTGGTGCCGAGGCAGGACAGCGCCGGGGCGGTCGCCGGCCACCCAGGCTGATCCACCCGGCCGGGCCGGTGCGGCACCGGCCGCCCGCGGACCACTGCCGGACCGCCACCGCCGGGCGGGGGTGGCGACCGAGGAGGGTGTCGGCTGGCACCCCTCCTCCGGCTGGTCCACGGTGGCCGTGGCGGCCCGGCGGGCGAAGGTGGCCCGCAGCCTGCGGGTCAGCCGGGCGGCGGCGACCTCACCCAGCACCGGATCGGCCAACCGGTACCCGCCGGTCGGCAGGGCCACGAGCAGCCCCGCCACGGCCAGGGCACACAGCGCCCCCTGGGCCCGCCGCACCGACCAACCCACCGTGTGCGCCAGCCGGGCCGCCGAGCGGTGGGTCGAGACGGTGGCGGCCAGCAGGGCCACCCGCAGGGGATCGTCGAGCCGGTCCAGCCGGGCGTCGACCACCCTCCGCACGCTCTCCGGTACGGCCGGGGCCGAGGTGTCGGAGTCCAGGGCCTCCACGTACGCGACCGCGTGTCCGGGGTTGCCGCCGACCAGGGGGATCAGGTGCGGGACCAGGGCGATCGGCCGTCCCGCCCGGCGCAGCAGTCGACGCAGCAGCCGGCCGGTGGTCACCGGGTCCAGGGCACGCAACCGCACCCGGGCCCACCCGGTCACCTGCTCGGTGCCGGTCGCCACCAGCGCCAACGGCAGACCCCCGGCCGAGGCCTGGTCCAGCAGCAGATCCAGTTGGTGTCGCAGGGCCGGTGCGGCCCGGTCGAGATCGTCGACGGCCACCACCACGGGTTGTCGTCGGGCCAGGTCCAGCAGCACCTCCCGCCAGCAGGCCGCCGCCCGGGCCCCGGTGCTGCCGGCTGCCCCGGTCACCGCCTCCGCCGTAGCCGCCAGGCGCTGCGGCGACACCTGACCGTGCAGGGCGGTGGAGAGGCGGTGGCGTACGGTCGCGGGGTCGTCGGTGTCCCGGACCCCGGCCAGCCCGCGCAGCAGGTCCACCACCGGGGTCAGGGGACCGTCCGGATGCGGGGGACAGGCCGTCACGCACCAGCGGATCGGCCTGCCGTCCACCGTGGTGACCCGCCGGACCAGCTCACCCAGCAACCGGCTGCGGCCGGACCCGCGCGCACCGGTCAGCAGCAGGCCCCGGGGGCCGTGTCCGCGTACCGCCCGGTTCAGGTGGTCCTGGGCGGTGGCCAGCTCCCGGACCCGGCCCAACAGGGGCACCTCGGCCGGGGGTGGGGTGGGACGCAGGGTGCCGGTGGCGTGCCAGATCTCGATCGGGGCGGCCCGGCCGGCCACGGTCACCGCCGGGGCCGGCTGCTGGGCGATCAGGCCGTGCACCGCCCGGTGGGTGGCCGGGCAGAGCGCCACCCCACCGGGAGGCGCGTACCCCTGCAACCGCGCGGCCAGGGTGGTCACCGCGCCACTGGCCACCCCGTGCCCACCGTCGTGCCGGATCCCCAGGTCCACCACCGCCTCGCCGGTGGCCACCCCTACCCGCACCCGCAGGCCGGGGGCCAGGGTGGAGCTACGGCGGTCCAGGGCCCGCTGGATCTCCAGGCCGGCCCGCACCGCCCGGTACGCCTGCCACCCGTCCCCGTGCCGTGCCCCGAACAGGGCCATCACGGCGTCGCCGACGTACTTCTCGACCGCGCCGTCCCAGCGGCGCAGTATCCGGGCGACCGTGCCGAAGTAGACCCGTTGCAGGGTGCGGATCTCCTCCGGATCAAGTCGGCCGACCAGCTCGGTGGAGCCGACGATGTCGACGAAGAGCACGGTGACGATCCGCCGCTCCTCGGTCGTCGACCAGGGCCTTCGGCTGGTCGACCCGCATGCGCGGACGATGGTGGACATGGGCATCGAGACGCACCCGCCTCTCCTGCAGATGTGGGTCGACGTTGCCGGGGAGACTGCCATCGCGGGTCTGACCGGCGGATCGGCAGAACGACGTATGTCCGACCTGCGAAACCGGTCGGTCGCAATGTGGAGGCGGGCGGTGAGCAGGCTCCCGCGGTGGTAGAGGGCGACCGGCGGCTGTGACTAGGCTGCGAGCCATGGCCAGCGACGTGGACAGCACACCGCTCGTCGGTCGGGCCGACCTGGTGGCGGCGACGCGGGCCGCGCTGCTCGACGACGTGCCGCCGGCCGGCACGGCCGCCGTCTTCCTCACCGGTGAGAGTGGGGTTGGCAAGACCCGGCTGCTGCGCGAACTCGGCCGACGGCTGGGCGAGGCGGGTGCCCTGGTGCTCACCGGCTCCTGTCTGGACATCGGCGACGCCTCGCCCCTGCACCCGCTCCGGCAGGCGTTGCGCCGCCTCGACGCCGACCTGTCCCCGGCCGCCGCCGCCTCGGTCCGGGCGCTGCTGGCGATGTTCGCCGACGAGGCCGCGGGCCCGGACGGCGCGGGGGCCCTGCTGGAGCGGGTCGCCCGAGGGCTCAGCGTGATCGCCGACGGCCGACCGGTGGTGCTGGTCCTCGACGACCTGCAATGGGTGGACCGGACCACCCGGCAGTTGCTGCTGTACCTGCTGGCCGGTCTCGGTGACCTTCAGCTGTCGGTGCTGGCGGCGGTGCGTTCGGAGTCCCTGCAGGGTGCGCATCCGCTGCGTCGGGTGCTCACCGAGCTGCGTCGGCTGCGGTCGGTGCAGGTGCTGGACCTGGCCCCGCTGGACCGGGCCGCCGCCGAGCAACTGGCCGCCGCGGTGGTGGGCCGGCCGCTGCCCCCCGAGGCGGTGGAGCGGTTGTGTCGGCGCAGCGGCGGCAACCCCTTCGTCGTCGAGGAACTGGCCCGCGATCTGCGCGACGGCCGCGACGGGCTCTCCGACACCCTGCGGGAGGTCTTCCTGGCCCGGGTGGACGCGCTGCCTCAGCCGGCGCACCGGGTCGTGCACGCGGTGTCCGTCGGGGTGGAGCCGGTCGAGCACTGGCTGCTGGCCCAGGTGCTGGGACTGCCCGAAGAGGAGCTGTTGGAGGCGGTCCGGGCCACCGTGGCCCACCGGTTGGTGGTCGGCTCCCAGGACGGCTACCGCCTGCGGCACCGCCTCGTGGCCGAGGTGCTGGAGGACGAGTTGCTGCCCGCCGAGCGGGCCGTGCTGCACCGCCGCTACGCGGAGGCCCTGACCGGGGCGCCGGGGGAGTTGCACCAGGCCCGGCTGGCCCACCACTGGCGGTTGGCCGGCGAGCCGCAGCGGGCCCTGCCGGCGGCCATGGCCGCGGCCCAGGAGGCGGAGCGGCTGTACGGCTACGCGGAGGCGCACCGGCACTGGTCGGTAGCGGTGGAACTGTCCCAGGACCTGCCCGATGCCGAGCGGGCGGTGCTGTTGGGGCACGCGGCGGAAGCGGCCCACCACTGCGGTGAGTACGCCCGCGCGCTGACCCTGCTCGAACGACTGGCCGAGATCGACACCGACCGTCCCGAGTGTGAGCTGCACATCCGTCGGGCCCGTTACCTGGCCGCGGCGGGTCGCTCGGCGTTGGCCGAGGCGGAGTACCAGCGTGCCCTGGACGCCGCCGACTGCAGCCCTCGGCAACGGGCCACGGCCGCCGCGCGCCTGGCCGAGCTGCTGCTGCAACTGGGCCGGTACGCCGACGCCGGCCAGTGGGCCAAGGAGGCGTTGAGCCTGGCCGAGCACGCCGGTCAGGCCACCACCGAGCTGGTGCTGGCCAGCATGGCGCTGGGTTTCTCCGAGGCGTACCGCCAGGATCCGGACGCCGGGTTGGCGGTGCTGCGCCGGGCCCTGGCGACCGCCGAGACCGCCGGCCGTCCGGAGGACGTCGCCCTGGCCTACCTGCATCTGGCGGAGTTGCTCACCGGGCCGCTGAACCGCCTGGAGGAGGGGGTGGTGGTGGCCCGCCGGGGCGCCGAGCGGGTGGCCGAGCTGGGGTTGGGGCGCAGCTACGCGACCCGGCTGCTGGCCATCGCCACCAACGGGCTGTTCCGGGTGGGGCAGTGGGCCGAGGCGGCGGAGGTGGTCGCCGCGGCCCTGCGGCACCGCCCCAGCGGGACCGACGCGGTGGAGTTGCTGCTGGCCCGCTGCCGTCTCTCGGTCGGCTGCGGCGACATCGAGGCGGCCGACCGGGACCTGGACGCGGTGGCCACCATGCTGGCCGGTGGGGGTGCCCGACACGTCTTTCCGCTGCTCACCCTGCGGGCCGGGCTGGCCATGTGGCAGCGCCGCCATGATGTCGCCCGGCACGCGGTGCAGCGGGGGTTGACCGAGACCCGCTCCGACGACCTGGTCATCCTCGTCGTGCTGGTCTGGCACGGCCTGCGTGCCGAGGCGGAGGCGAAGGCCGACCGGGTGCCGGTCGACGATGAGGCGGTGCGCCGGTTGCGGCAGATCGCCGACCGGGTGGCCGAGCGGAGCGAGCGCGCGGCCCAGCAGGTACGCGACGTGATCTCCGGTTATCTGGTGCTCTGCGCCGCCGAGATCAGCCGGCTGGAGGTGGCCGATCCGGACCTGTGGGCCCGGGCCGCTGCGGAGTGGGACCAGCGCAACCATCCCTATCCGGCGGCGTACGCCCGACTGCGTCAGGCGGATGCGTTGCTGACCCGTCGGCGGCGTACCGCGACCGCGGGCAAGCTACTGCGGCAGGCGTACGAGATGGCCCAGGGGCTCGGCGCGGTGCCGTTGACCGAGGAGATCCGTACCCTGGCCGGTCGGGCCCGGGTGACCCTTGAGGATCCCGGCCCGTCCCCGGCCGGGCCGGGCGACGCGGCTCTGGCCGCCCTGACCCCCCGCGAGCTGGAGGTGCTGGCCGCGATGGCCGAGGGGCTGACCAACCGGGAGATCGGCCAGCGGCTGTTCATCAGCGAACGCACCATCGGGGTGCACGTCTCGCACATCTTCGACAAGCTCCAGGTCCGGACCCGGGTGCAGGCGAGCACCAGCTACCTACGTAGTCGCGGGCAGGTCTCGGATACGTAGTTCTACTGATGTGACCGGGGTGATCCGCCTGAAAGGCTGAGCCTGGCGCCGCACGGCACCAGGGCGGCGAGCAGGGCGGAGGGGACATGAGTGAGCGGGTCTGGGGGCCGGTGCACGGGGACATCGTGGACCTGCTCGCCGACCACCCGGCGGACGTGCCGGCGGTGGTCGACCACCTGACCAAGTTGCAGGATCTGCTGGTCCGGATGCCTCCGCTGCTGGACAGTTGCCCGCTGGCCGACTTCAACAAGCTGTACCTGACCATCACCACCAGCGTGCTGGACGGCCTGTACGCCGACCGGTTCGTCGACCCGGCCTTCCTGGCCCGGCTGGACGTGGAGTTCGCCGCCCGGTACTTCGACGCGCTGCGGCTGTGGACCGAGTCCAGTCCGGGTACGCCCAAGGCCTGGTCCTGCCTGTTCGAGCGGATGCAGGGCCCGGACGCCCGCCCGCTGCCCTCGGCGGCGGCCGGAGTCAACGCCCACATCAACTTCGACCTGCCGTTCGCCCTGGTCACCACCTTCGATCACCTGGAGTCCGAGCCGGTCGACGGTAGCGACCAGCACCGCGACTACCTGGAGATCAACAAGATCTTCGCGGACAAGATCCCCAGCCTGCGTCGGGGCTACCTGGAGCGCTGGCAACTGCTGATCGACATGCTCAACGGGGAGATCGACGACTGGTACCAGGGCGAACTGATCGGCTACACCCGGGACGTCGCCTGGCGCAACGCGCAGCGGATCTGGCGGTGCCGTCACGATCCGCGCCAACACGAACGCGAGCGCAAGCGGCTCGACGAGACGGCCGCCGCGCTCGGCCGGTTGCTGCTGTCGCCTCTGGGGGCGCTTCTGCAGTAGCCGGGAGACGGGGGTCCCCGCGCCCGCCCGGTGGGGCGGAGCGCGGGGGCGGTCCGCCACCGGGACCACCGGGGGCGTGCGGGGTCGACCGGCCCGGGGGGGTGTCGGTCGGCCCCTCACGGGTACGCCGCGACCATGACCCCTGCTTCTCGGCGCCGTCCCGCGACCCGGCCGAGGCCTCGCCCGGCCGCCCCGAACCGTCCCGCCCGCCCGGGGGACCGAGTCGGCCGGGGAGTACGCGGATGATCGGGCAGCGCTTCGGCTTCCGCTTCGATCCGCTGTGGCGACCCCTGCTGGCGCTGCTCGGGGTCCGACCCTCGACCGCCTGGGTGCAGGTCGACCCGGAGAACCTGACGGTGCGGTTCGGTCCCTGGCGGCTGCGGACCAGCCGGGACAACGTGTGGGGGGTCCGGACGACCGGCCCGTACCGCTGGTGGCGGGCCATCGGCCCGCACCTGTCGGCCGCCGACATCGGGGTCACCTTCGGCAGCAGCACCGCCCAGGGGGTCTGCGTACGGTTCGGGCGACCGGTGCCGGCCCTGCTGCCGGGCCGGTGGCTGCGGCACCCGGCGGTGACGGTGACCGTCGCGGATCCGCAGGCCCTGGCCCGGGCCCTCACCCCGGTACCCGAGGGGGGTACCGACCCGCTTTGACCGTTTCGGCGAGGTGGTGGTCGACGACCGCCTACGGTCGGGGCAGCGAGTGGGGAGAGGGCGGGCGGGGCCATGGGGGACGGGAGCAGAGGGCGGGGTGGCCGGGAACGTCGGGGCAGGGCCGCCGCCGGCACCCCTGAGCCCGCCCTGCGGGCCGCCCGCGACCCGACCCGACCGGGGGAGGGGGCCGGGCGACGGGTAGCCGTGCCCGAGCAGGTGGCGATCCGCCAGCCCGGTTCCGCCGTGCCGCAGAGCCGGTTGCGTCGCTGGCTGCTCGTGCACCGGGTGCAGCCGATCGGCCCGGAGACCGCCGAGGGGCAGGCCCGGGCGCACTCCTGGTGGCGGGTGATGTGCCTGACCGGGGTCGACTACTTCTCCACCCTGTCGTACCTGCCCGGCATCGCGGTGCTGGCCGCCGGGGCGCTGTCCCCGGTGGCGACCCTGCTGATCGTGGCGCTGACCCTGTTCGGCATGCTGCCGATGTACCGCCGGGTGGCCGGGGACAGCCCGCACGGCCAGGGCTCGGTGGCCATGCTGGAACGGTTGCTGCCGTTCTGGCGGGGCAAGATCTTCGTACTGGTCCTGCTCGGCTTCGTGGCCACCTCGTGGATCATCACGATCACCCTCTCCTCGGCCGACGCCACCGTGCACATGCTGCAGAACCCCTACCTGCCGGAGGCCTTCAGCGGCAGCACGGTCGCGGTCGTGGTGACCGTGGTGCTGCTGCTGATCCTGGGCGGGGTGTTCCTGCTCGGCTTCCGGGAGGCGGTGGCGGTCGCCGTACCCCTGGTCGCGGTCTTCCTGGCGCTGAACGCGGTGATCGTGGTCGTCAGCCTGGGCGAGATCGCCGCAGATCCCCAGGTGCTGACCGAGTGGACCGGGGCGGTGTCCGCCGGGGGTGGCCCGGGCCAGGTCCTGTTGACCGCGGCGTTGGCGTTTCCGCTGCTGGTGCTGGGGCTCTCCGGCTTCGAGACCGGGGTGAGCATGATGCCCCTGGTCGCCGGGGAGGGGCCGGACCCGGCGGCCCGGCTGGCCGCCCGGATCCGCAACACCCGGCGCCTGCTCACCGCCGCCGCCCTGATCATGTCGGTGTATCTGCTGTCGACCACCTTCGTCACCACCCTGCTGATCCCACCCGAGGAGTTCGCGCCGGGCGGGGCCGCCAACGGGCGGGCGCTGGCCTACCTGGCCCACGAGCAGGTCGGGGAGGCCTTCGGCACGGTGTACGACCTCAGCAGCGTGCTGATCCTGTGGTTCGCCGGGGCCTCGGCGATGGCCGGCCTGATCAACATCGTGCCGCGCTATCTGCCGTCGTACGGGATGGCTCCGGACTGGGCCCGGGCGGTCCGGCCGGTGGTCATCGTCTACACCCTGATCTGCATCGGCCTGACGGTCGTCTTCCGGGCCGACGTGGACGCCCAGGCGGGGGCGTACGCCACCGGGATCCTGGCCATGATGGTCTCCGCCGCGGTGGCGGTGGCGATCGCCGCGGTCGGTCGCCGACAGCGGGCCGTCGCCGTCGGCTTCACCCTGCTCACCCTGGTCCTGCTGTACGCGCTGGCCGAGAACGTGCTGACCAAGCCGGACGGGATCGCCATCTCGGGGCTGTTCATCCTCGGCATCATCGCGGTGTCCCTGGTGTCGCGGGTCAGCCGGACCACGGAGCTGCGGGCGGAGCGGGTGGAGTTCGACGAGGCGGCGCGGCGGTTCATCGCCGACTCGGTGGCCAACGACGGTCGGCTGCACGTGATCGCCCACAAGCGGCGCAGCGGGGCGGTCAAGGAGTACACCATCAAGGAGCGGGCCCAGCGGGGGCAGAACCCGGTGCCGGGCGCCACCGACGTGCTGTTCCTGGAGATCGACGTGGTGGACCCCTCCGATTTCCGGCACGTACTGCGGGTGCGGGGGGTCGAGGTGGGTGGCTACCGGGTGCTGCGCGCCGGCAGCCCGGCGGTGCCCAACGCCATCGCCGCGATCCTGCTGGCGCTGCGCGACGCCACCGGGGTACGCCCGCACGCGCACTTCGAGTGGTCCGAGGGCAATCCGATCGCCCACCTGCTGCGGTATCTGATTCTGGGGCGCGGGGACACCCCGCCGGTGGTCCGGGAGATCCTGCGCAAGTCCGAGCCGGACCCGGCGCGCCGCCCCGGCATCCACGTCGGCGGTTGACCGGCTGGTCCAGCTCGGTGACCGGCCGGGTCCGGGCCGATGACGGCGGATATGAAGACGAAAGGAGTACTTATTCACCTATGCCGGATTTAGACCCTTTGGGGTCGTACGTTGCCTCTGGTGGCTGTCGCGAGGTCAGCCACTCCGCGCCCGATTCGGTGCGGCCTCTGTTTCGCACACACGAGAGGCAGGAACCTCATGTCCACGTACCTTGGGGGCCGACAACCGGCCCGCCGCGGGCGGCGATCGCACTGGTCCCTGGCCGGTGGGCTGGCCGCCGGCAGCCTGGTGGCCGCGGTGGCGGGCCTCGGCGGCGCCGCCGCCTCGCCCCCCGACCGGCCCCTACCGGCCCCGGACCTGGCCCGACCGGCCGCCCTGTCGACCGACCAGGGGCCGCACCGGGACTCCGAACCGGTCGACCAGGGGCCGCACCGGGACACCGAACCGGCCGAGCGGGGAGGCAGGTGGCAGCGCCCGGACAACGCCTCCCCCGGAGGCCGGAACGAGGATCCCAGCGCCCGGCCACCCGCCGCCAACGGACGGCCCGCGCGGCACAAGCCGGTGCAGGTGCCCTGTGACTCCGCCCGGCTGATCGCCGCCCTGGTCCGGGTCAACGCCGAGGGGGGCGGCCTGCTGCGGCTGACCGAGCGGTGCACCTACACCCTGACCCACGCCTTCGCGCAGCCCGACGAGTACGACGGGGGGATCCGGGACGCCCGCGAGGCGGCCGACGCCGCGGAGAACCCCGGCGACGCCGAGGCCCCGCCCCGCAACCCGGCCCACGACACCGCCGGACTGCCGGTGATCTACCACGCGATCACCATCGAGGGCTCCGGGGCGACCATCACCCGGGGGGCCCAGGCGAAGGACTTCCGCTTCTTCACCGTCCGCGACGGCGGCGAACTCACCCTGCGCGACGTGACCTTGCTCAACGGCCGGTCCAAGGCGGAGGGGGGTGCCATCCACATCGTGCACGGTGCCACCGCCGTGGTCGAAGGGGTCACGGTCGCCAACAGCACCTCCCTGTCGGCCGAGGGTGGCGGCGGGGGCATCTTCAACGACGGCAACCTGCGCATCAGCGACAGCACCCTGGTCGGCAACCGGGCCGCCGGCGCCCAGGGCAAGGGCGGGGGCCTGCTCAACGGTGGGGTGATGACCATGTACCGGACCGAGTTCCGGCGCAACAGCGCGGTCAGCTACGGCGGCGGACTGGCCAACTTCCGGGCCGCCGGGGACGTCTACTCCTCCACCTTCGTCCGCAACAACGCCGGCCAGGGCGGCGGGCTGGCCAGCTTCTCGGCGCGTACCAAGGTCTTCGACAGCCTGGTCGCCGGCAACAGCGCCGAGACCGGCGGCGGCCTGGCCAACTCCGACGCGGTGCTGGTGCTCGGGCAACTGACCGTGCGGGACAACCTGGCCACCGTCGCCGGGGGCGGCATCTCCTCCGTGCAGGGGCTGCTGCCGATCGACGACAGCGTGATCACCGGCAACATCACCCGCGGCAACGGCGGCGGGGTCTACGCCGCCAAGTCCAACCTGCTGGTACGCGGCACGGAGGTCAGGGGCAACGAGGCGGTCGGCAAGAAGTCACAGGGTGCCGGCCTCTTCATCACGGCCGGCTCCGGCTCGGTGTACCGCAGCCTGCTGGTCGACAACCGGTCCACCGTCAAGGCCGGTGGCATCCTGGCCGAGCGGGCCCGGATCAAGATCGACGATGACAGTGTCATCGTCGAGAACGGCCCCACCAACTGCCTGGGCAGCAAGGTTCTCGTGGCGTCCTGCTTCCGCTGAGCGCCACCCACGACGACGCTGCGCCCGGCCTCCCGCCGCTCCGATCCGTGACGATCGGAGGGTACGAGGCCGGACGCGGCGTCGTCGTATCCGGTCACTGCGAGGGCTCGGGCAACTCGCAGTCGACCTTCGGGTTGGCACCTACGTAGTTCAGCGGACCGGCGGCGATGGTCACCAGGATGGTGCCGACCTCGGCGCAGTTGGTCTCCTCGTCGCTGTAGTAGCCGCGCTGACCGGCCGCGATCGCACCGATGACGAGCCAGATCACCACGAGGACTCCGAATATCGACGTGCCGCGCATGACTTCCTCCACGGTCGGGGGTGATGGCCAGGGTGTCGGCCCATGTACCCAACCGCGCTCTCCGGCTAACGAGGGCGGGCCGCGACCACCACGTCGAGGCCAGCGTCGGTACGCGAAAAGCCGGTGCGGCGGCGCCGTGATTCAGCGCCGCCGCACCGGCGGTGTGGTCCTTCTTCCCGGGCGGAACGCCGGGCAGCGGGTGCCCTCAGGCGGTCGGCTCGGACTGGCCGGCCAGGATCTTCGCCTGCTGGGGCCAGGTGGGCAGGCTTGCGGTGGCCCGCAGCCCGGCCCCCTTGATGGTGTTCCGCAGCGTGTCCTCGTCCAACTCCGCCAACTGCCGGTAGGTCCGGATGCCCGCGTCGTGCAGGGCGGCGGCCATCTTCGGCCCGACCCCCTGGATGCGCCGGAAGTCGTCCCCGGCCACCGGTGCCGCGGCCTCAGGGCTCGGGCTGCTGGCCTTGGTGGCGGCCTTGCGCCGCTGCGGCGGGGCGGCCACGGCGGTGCTGACCGCCGGGGCGGCCGACTCCGTGCCGTCCGTGCTGGCGAGAGCCGGTTCGGGGGTGTCCGTGACGGTGACCGGTTCGGCGGTGTCCGTGGCCGGGGCCGGTTCCGGGGTGGCGGCGGATTCCGGGGTGTCCGTGACAGCGACCGGGTCGGGGGTGTCCTCGGTGGCGGCGGACTCCGGGGCATCCGTCGTGGCGCGGGGGGCCGGGATGTCGATCGTGGCGGTCGGCTCGGGGGCGTCGGTCGTGGCGATCGGCTCGGCGATCGTGGCCGTGCTGTCGGCCGGGGTGGCCTTCGAGTCGTCACTGGTCGCGGGGGAGGTGTCGGCCGCGGTGGTGGCCACCGGGTCGGCGGACACGCTGGGTGGTGGCTCCGACGACGCGAGCTGTCCGCTCGGGCTGGACTGCTCGGCCGCGGCAGGCTGGCCGGAGGCCGGGTCGGTCGTGGGGCTCGCCGAGGGGGGTTCGTCACGCCGGTTCCGCAGCACCACCCAACCCGCTGCCAGGCCGACCAGCAGCACCACGAGCAGTATCAGCCACCTGCCGAAGGAGTCGATCACGGCAAACCTCCCTGAAGTTCATGTCCGGATCGTCGCGAGAAAAACACGCCGAAGCTTCGCATACCAACGACGCGGGCGACAGGCAGGCCAGGTAACAGTCCGTATACCGGTCCACAGTGGGCTACCGGGGGTACCGAGGGAGGAACTGAGGGTGGAGAAGCGGTCGACCCCCGGTGCCCGTCCTCGGGCACCGGGGGTACGTGTCGATGGGTAGCGCTCAGTCCTCCTCGCCGCGATAGCTGTAGAAGTCGTCGACGAACTTGCGTCGCAGCCGGGGCACCCGGCTGGTGACCCGGAAGTATCCCCGCGCGCCGAGCAGGGCCACCCGACCGAAGACCGGCTTGTACATCCGGTCGTCCCCGCTGGTGCCGCTGCGGGCCAGCGAGTCGGCCACCCGGGCGAAGCCGTACGGCACCATCACCGCCTCGTAGTCGGCCACCGCCTGGGTCAGGGACTTCTCCCCGGCGGCGGCCAGCATCAGTTGACGGCGCAGCAGGTTGGCGTCCCGCAGCGCGGTGTTGGCCCCCACCCCCCGGCCCGGGGTCATGGTGTGGATGGCATCTCCTAGCAGGGTCACCGTGCTGCTGTGCCAGGGCGGCACCGGTTCCGAGGTGGACACCCGGATCGGCAGAGCGCTGTCGGGGTCGGCCCGACTGAACAACTCGCGCAGGTGGGGATGCCAGTTGGTGGTCAGGTCCAGGGCCACCTGGATCAACTCCGACCCTCGGCGATCCAGCACGTCCTCCGGGAAGCGTCGGGCCGTGCTCCAGACCACCAGGTTGATGTTGTCCCGGGTGCTGTCGTGCCGCAGGCCGGGCCAGTCGGCCAGCAGCGCCGCCTCGGCCGGGTCGATCTCCGGCTTGAGTCGGCCCTCGGCGTCCCACTTGAACTCCATCACGTGCAGCACCCCCATCACCCCGCCGGAGCCGAAGATCAGGGTGATGCCCCGCTGTACCGCCGGGGACAGCAGGGCCCGGGTGTCCTCCGTCAGCGGGATCCGGGTGGCGATGTTGATGGTGCCGGCGTCCCGGATCACCGCGTGCGGCAGGTACTGCCGGCGTACCGCGGAATGGGTGCCGTCCGCGGCCACCAGCAGGTCACCGGTGGCGCTGCCGCCGTCGGCGAAGTGGGCGGTGACCTGGCCGTCGTCGTGCTGGTCGTACCGGGTGAAGGTGCGGTCGAAACGCACCACGTCCTCCAGTCCGGTCAGCAGCACCTGGCGCAGGGTCATCCGCGCCACGGACCGTTCCGTGTCGACCGGATGGGTGTCCGGGCGCAGCGGGAAGGAGGCCGTGGGCCGCAACCGCTGGTCCACCACGTTGAAGTAGCGCGGGGACCGGGCGCAGGTGGCCAGGTAGACGGCGAACAGCTCCGGGGGCAGGCAGTCACGGAGCGATCGGCTGCCGGTAGGGCCGATCCCCACCCGGTAGCCGAGCAGCCCGTCCGCCCGGGTGCGGTGGCGCTCGTACACCTCGACGCTGATGCCGGCGCGACGGAGCCCGTGCGCCAGGCAGAGTCCGCCGGTGCCCGCCCCGATGATCAGGACATGCGGTGTCCGGTTGGTCATGGCGGCGCCCGGTCAGCTGGCCGGGCGGGGAGCCGGGACCTCCACGCTGTCCCAGCGGTAGAAGCAGTTGGCGATGGCGTCGCGGGGTGAGCGCCAGGTCGGCAGGTACGGCGAGGTGTGCGCGGACAGCCGCTCGTTGACCTGGCGGAAGAGGGGGTGGTTGCGGGCCGCGGCCAGGGCGTCGGCCCCCACGTCGTCGGTCTCCATCAGGTGTACGCACAGGTCGTGCAGGCAGTACAGGGACCGATGGCGTATCCCGGTCAGGCCGGGCAGTTCGGTCGCGTCGGACTCGGTGAAGATCTGGGCCACCCGCCCCTCCGCGCCCGGGATTATCCTGCTGACGATAACGAGTCGACTGCTCATCGGTCCCCTCTCACCGGTGGTCGCGCACCGACCGCCTGGCCGGGCACAGCTGCCACATTGCCGGTGGGACTGTCACCTGGCCGTCAACGCCGACGGTCGATCCGGTGACGTCGGGCCATCTGATCAGCCACCCCGGCGGGTCGGCCGGATGGCCGGGTGCCGGCAGGGCCCCGAGGCCGCCTGACTGGCCCGCCGGATCGGTTCCAGGGTCTCGTCGAGCAGGGCGCTCATCGCCGGGGAGGGCTCCAGCCGCAGCTCGCGCAGCAGCAGGTCCCGGTAGACGTAGTAGGCGTGCACCGCCTCGAAGGCGTTGCCCTCGGCCAGGTGGATCCGCACGATGAGCCGGTGCGGGGTCTCCCGCAAGGGCTCCGCGGCCATCGCCTCCAGGGCCGCGTCCAGCGCCTCCCCGTGTCGTCCGGCCCGCAGGTGGTGGCCGGCCACCTGCTCCAGCATGTGCAGTCTGAGTTGGCGCAACCGTTCCCGGTCGGTCGACACCCAGTCGTCGTACCAGCCGGGCAGCAGGTCGTGCCGGCCGGCGGCGAGACTGTCCGCCGCGTCGGTCGGGGTCTGTCCGTCGCGTACCCGGGCGGCGACGTCGACCAGTCGGTCGACATCGACCTGTACGGCCGGATCGAGACGCACCGTGTCCGCGCTGGTGGTCAACGGGCAGTACGGGTCCTGGCGCAGTCGCCACAGCGCGGTGCGCAACGAGGACAGGGCCCGCTCCTCCGTGTTCTCCGGCCACAGCAGACCGGCCAGATGGGTGCGGGTCGTGGCGGGGCGCAGCCCGATCAGCGCGATCACCCGTTGCAGGCCACGCGGCACCACCACCGGGGACCCGTCGTGGGTCAGCCGGAAACCGCCGAGCAGATGCAGTCGGATCTGCGCGTTCCGGGGCTTCCCGGTGGTCGGCGTGGGCGATTCGGCCACGGGCACCCCCTGCACAACGGGTGGTCTGCGGGTCTGGCCGTTGCCCCGGCGTGGCCGCCGCGACGCCACTGTCGACTGCGAACATCGCGCCACGGGCCTGCGCGAAGCCGGGTCGGACCGTCGTGAAGGCTATCAATAGTGGTTACTCTGGGTCAATGACTGTGTCGGTCGGGCAACTCATGGGTCGTCTCTGAGAATGGCTCTGAACTGGCAAATCGCAGAGATCTTCGGGCTGAGGCTGCACAGTCAGGGCCATCGGATGCGTCAACGCAGCGTCACGAAGGCCGGGGTCGGTGGGGGGTGCCGTTGACGCCGGGGTGACGGCCTGATCCGCAAGGTGTGCCCAGTCGACCGGGACACCGGGCGGTGGGGGAGGAGCCGACATGGACCGAACGCTGATCGTGGCGAAGGTGGTCCCGACCGCCGAGAAACTGGTCGCCGAGATCTTCGCCGAATCCGACACGACCGAACTGCCCCACCTCGTCGGGGTCTCACACCGGTCGCTGTACCGGCTGCACGACCTGTACGTGCACCTGTTGGAGACCGACACGCCGGGCGACGGCGCGGTCGAGGCGGCCCGGGAGCATCCGGAGTTCCTCCGGATCAGCACCCGACTGCGCCCGTACGTCACGCCGTACCTGCCGGACTGGCGTTCGCCTCGGGACGCGATGGCCCGCTGCTTCTACCGCTTCGACGCCGAACCGAGGAGGGACCATGACCGTCACTGATGGCGGCTCGCTGACCGAGGAGATCACCGACATCCTGGTGACCAACTGCGGGCTGGATCCGGCGGCGGCCGCCCGTGAGCCGGCCGCCTCCCTGGAGGAACTGGGGATGGACTCCCTCGCGTTGCTGGAACTGACCGCCGTCGTCGCCGACCGGTGGCGGGTACGCATCCCCGAGCAGGCCGCCCGGCTGAGTATTCCGGCCGTGGCCGACCTGGTCTCCCGGGGCACCGCCCCGCCCGGGCACACCGAGAACAGCATCGTCATCGCCGCCCCCCTGGAGCTGGTCTGGTCCGTCACCAACGACGTGGCCGGCTGGCCCGACCTGTTCACCGAGTACGCCCGGGCCGAGATCCTCGGCACCGAGGGCGACACCGTGCGGTTCCGGCTGACCATGCACCCCGACGAGAACGGGGTGGCCTGGAGTTGGGTCAGCGAACGCACCCCCGACCGGGCCACCCGGCAGGTGCGGGCCCAGCGGGTGGAGACCGGCCCCTTCGAGTACATGCGCATCCACTGGATCTACACCGAGGAACCGCAGGGGGTACGGATGACCTGGGTGCAGGACTTCGCGATGAAGCCGACCGCGCCGCTGGACAACGCCGGGATGACCGAGCGGATCAACGCCAACAGCCAGGTGCAGCTCGCCGTCATCAAGGAGCGGATCGAACGGCTGGCCGAGGCCCGGTCCACGGGAGGCGACGATGCGTGACCTGGCCCTGGTGGCCGCGCGGGACGTGCCCGCGGACCGCCGTCGCGGTGGCGAACTGCGGGTGCTGCTGGGCCCGCGTACGGTCGGGGCCACCTCCGGCTTCATGGGGGTGGCGAGCATGGCGCCGGGGGAGCGGATAGCGGAGCACTACCACCCGTACAGCGAGGAGTTCCTCTATGTCGTCCGGGGTGCGATCACGGTCGACCTCGACGACGAACCGGTAACCCTGACCGCCGGTGAGGCCCTGTTCGTGGCCCGCAACGTCCGTCACCGGCTGCGCAACACCGGTGACCTCCCCGCCGAGGTGGTCTTCCACCTGGGCCCCTTGGCCCCCCGCCCGGAACTCGGCCATGTCGACACCGAGCTGGTCGAGCAGCGGGACGGGTCGTGACCGGCCGGCAGACCGTGGTGACCGGGATCGGGGTGGTGGCCCCCGGCGGGGTGACCCGGGACCGGTTCTGGAAGACCATCACCGAGGGGCGCACCGCCACCCGCCGGATCAGCTTCTTCGACCCGACCCCCTTCCGCTCGCAGATCGCCGCCGAGTGCGACTTCGATCCGGACGCCGCCGGACTCACCCTGGCCCAGCGGGGACGCGCCGACCGGTACGTGCAGTTCGCGCTGGCCTGCGCCGCCGAGGGGGTCGCCGACAGCGGCCTGACCCTCACCGACGCCGAGCGGAACCGGGCCGGGGTGGTCCTCGGCACCGCCGTCGGCGGCACCATGGCCCTGGAACAGGAGTACGTGACCGTCAGCGACAGCGGTCGACACTGGCTGGTCGACGCCGCCCTCGGCGGCCCGTACCTGTACCAGGCGCTGGTGCCGAGCAGCCTGGCCGCCGACGTGGCCTGCGCCCACGGCCTGCACGGCCCGGCCCAGGTGGTCTCCACCGGCTGCACCTCCGGCATCGACGCGATCGGCTACGCCCACCAGTTGATCGTCGACGGGGAGGCGGACATCGTGCTGGCCGGCGCCGCCGACTCGCCCATCTCCCCGGTCACCGTGGCCTCCTTCGACGCCATCGGGGCCACCAGCCCGGACAACGACGACCCGGCGCACGCCTCCCGGCCCTTCGACGCCGACCGGCACGGCTTCGTGCTGGCCGAGGGGGCCGCCGTGCTGGTGTTGGAGGAGGCCGGGCACGCCCGGCGCCGCGGCGCGCACATCTACTGCGAGGTGGCCGGCTACGCCAGCCGCAGCAACGGGTACCACATGACCGGGCTGCGTCCCGACGGGGTGGAGATGGCCCTGGCCATCGGTGACACCCTGCGTCAGGCCGCGATCGCCCCCCAGGAGGTCTCCTACATCAGCGCGCACGGCTCCGGCACCCGGCAGAACGACCGGCACGAGACGGCCGCCTTCAAACGGGCCCTGGGGTCGGCGGCGTACCGGGTGCCGATCAGCTCCATCAAGTCGATGGTCGGACACTCCCTGGGTGCGATCGGCTCCATCGAGATGGCCGCCTGCGCCCTGGCCATCGAGTACGGAGTGGTGCCCCCCACCGCCAACTGGACCACCCGGGACCCGGAGTGCGACCTGGACTACGTGCCCAACGAGGCGCGGGAGGTGCCGGTGGAGGTGGCCCTGTCGGTCGGCAGCGGCTTCGGCGGGTTCCAGTCGGCGATGCTGTTCCGTCGGCTGGCCCGGCAGGGGACCCGGTGAGCGAGCAGCGTCGCCGGGCGGTGGTGACCGGCATCGGGGTGGTCGCCCCCAGCGGGATCGGCAAGCAGGCCCACTGGCGTACGGTGCTCTCCGGTCAACGGCGTACCGGCCCGATCACCCTGTTCGACGCCGCCGGGTATCCGACCCGACTGGCCGGTGAGGTGCCGGACTTCGAACCGGCCCGCTACATCGACAACCGGGTGCTGGTGCAGACCGACCGCTGGACCCACCTGGGATTCGTGGCCACCCGACTGGCCCTGGCGGACGCCGGCCTGCCCGAGCGTCCGCTGGACCCGTACGGCTGGGCGGTCACCCTGGCCAGTTCCTCCGGCGGGAACCTGTTCGGCCAGCGGGAGTTGCAGCGGCTCTGGTCCTCGCCGAGCCGCACGGTCGGGGCGTACCAGTCGATCGCCTGGTTCTACGCGGCCAGCGTGGGTCAACTGTCCATCGCGCACCAGGCCAAGGGGCCCTGCGGGGTGCTGGTGACCGAGTCGGCCGGCGGCCTGGACAGCCTGGCCCAGGCGGTACGCATCATCCGCCGGGGGGCCCGGGTGGTGCTGGCCGGGGCGACCGAATGCCCGCTCAGCCCGTACGCCCTGGCCTGCCAACTGCGCTCCGGCCTGCTCAGCGGGGCGGACGACCCGCGGCGGGCCTACCTGCCCTTCGACTCCGCGACCAGCGGCTACCTGCCCGCCGAGGGAGGGGCCGTCTTCGTCGTCGAGGAGTACGAGCACGCCCGGGCCCGGGGGGTGCGCGGCTACGCCGAGGTGACCGGCTGGGGTGCCACCCACGACGCGGCCCACACCACCGCCGACAGTGCCGGTGACCCCCACCAGTACGCCCGCGCCATGCGGCTGGCCCTGGGCCGGGCCGGGGTCGAGCCGCACGAGGTGGACCTGGTGGTGCCGGACGCCCTGGGGGTGGCCCGCTACGACCGGGCCGAGGCCACCGCGCTGCGCGCGGTCTTCACCGGTACGGCACCACCGGTCAGCACCCACAAGACCCTCACCGGGCGGGCCCACCAGGGCGGCTCGGCCCTGGACGTGGCCACCCTCCTGCTCGCCTTCGCCCAGGACACCCTGCCTCACTCGGCCGGCCCGGAGCAGGTGGCCGAGGGCTGCGAACTGGACTTCCTGCGTGAGCCCCGTCGTCCCCGTACCCGGGTGGGCCTGGTCTGCGCGCGGGGCTTCGACGGTTTCAACAGCGCGCTGGTGCTGCGCGGCACCGGCCCGGCCGGAGAGGACCAACCATGACACGAGGACGGGTCGTCTTCCTCGTCCGGGTGCCCACCGAGCGCACCGAGGACTTCCTGCGGGCCTACGAGGGGGTACGGCACCTGGTCGCCGACGGGGTGCCGGGGCACCTGGTCGACCAGGTGTGCCGCTCGGCCACCGACCCGGAGCAGTGGCTGATCACCAGCGAGTGGGCCAGCCTGGCCGACTTCGAGGCCTGGGAACGCAGCCCGGAACACCGGGACCTGGTCCGGCCGATGCGCGAGTGCTTCACCGACGCCCGGTCCCTGCGGTTCCACGTCCACGCCCAGACCCCGGTCCCGACCGGGGGGTGAGCGGCCGGATTGGGAGTGTGCCGATGACGTCGACCGATCGGCCCAGCGGTCAGCGGGGTTCTCACCGGAGGACTGACGTAGCGCGTTCACCCGTTTGCTACCTGTGACGGCCCCCGTGTTCTTGTCCTGGATGGACGGTCATAATGGATCGCATGGTTGCCTGGGAGTACGCCTTGTTGGTCCGCCGCTATCAGGGGCAGGGCCGGAACTTTCACGTCACGTTCGTCTGGTACGGCCCCGACGGGTCACGCAAGGATGTCACCGCCTACGGTGACACCGCGGTCGCCCATCTCAACCGGGTCGGCCGGGAGGGCTGGGAACTCGTCACGGCCGCCGAGGACGTGAACAACGTGCAGGGCAGCACCGAGGTCCACCGCTACCACCTCAAGCGCCCGCTGAACTGAGCCGTGCCCTGACCCGACGGGTAAGCGGCAGGCGGCAGTGCAGAGCGGCCGGTCCGGCGCCGCAGGGCGCCGGACCGGCCGGAAAGATGTGTCGGTCAGCCCAGGTCGACGCTGGGGTACAGCGGGAAACCGGCGAGCAGCTCGCTGGCCTGGCGGCTGACCTTGTCCGCCAGGGCCGGGTCGAGGACGTACTTGGCCTTCGAGGCCGTGCCGTCCGGGTTGGCCCCGGCGCTGGTCTGGCTGAGCACGGTGTGGATCAGCTCGGCGGTGGCGTCCATCTCCGCGGTGCCCAGCCCACGGGTGGTCAGGGCCGGGGTGCCGATCCGGATGCCGGAGGTGTACCAGGCCCCGTTGGGGTCCTGCGGCACCGCGTTGCGGTTGGTGACGATGCCCGAGTCCAGCAGGGCCTGCTCGGCCTGCCGGCCGGTCAGCCCGTACCCGGTGACGTCGATGAGCACCAGGTGGTTGTCCGTGCCCCCGGTGACCAGCTTCGCGCCCCGGCGCAGCAGGCCCTCGGCCAGCGCCTGGGCGTTGTCGACGATGCGCTGGGCGTAGTCGGCGAAGTCGGGGCGGCGGGCCTCGGCCAGCGCGACCGCCTTGGCGGCCATCACGTGCGGCAGCGGGCCGCCGAGCACCATCGGGCAGCCCCGGTCCACCTGCTCGGCCAGTTCCGGGCCGCAGAGCACCATGCCACCGCGCGGACCCCGCAGCGACTTGTGGGTGGTGGTGGTGACGATGTGGGCGTGCGGCACCGGGTCGAAGTCACCGGTGAAGACCTTGCCCGCCACCAGGCCGGCGAAGTGGGCCATGTCGACCATGAAGGTGGCCCCGACGGAGTCGGCGATCTCCCGCATGATCCGGAAGTTGACCTTCCGGGGGTACGCCGAGTAGCCGGCCACCAGCACCAACGGCCGGAACTCCCGGGCTACCTCGGCGACCTTGTCGTAGTCGACCAGGCCGGTCGCCGGGTCGGTGCCGTAGCTGCGCTGGTCGAACATCTTGCCGGAGATGTTCGGGCGGAAGCCGTGGGTGAGGTGCCCACCGGCGTCCAGGGACATGCCGAGCATCCGCTGGTCGCCCAGCTCCCGGCGCAGGGCGAACCAGTCGGCCTCGGTGAGGTCGTTGACGTGCCGGGCCTGGGCCCGCTTCAGCGCGGGGGCCTCCACCCGGTCGGCCAGGATCGCCCAGAAAGCCACCAGGTTGGCGTCGATGCCCGAATGCGGCTGCACGTAGGCGTGCGCCGCGCCGAACAGCTCCCGGGCGTGCTCGGCGGCCAGCGCCTCGACCGTGTCGACGTTCTGGCAGCCGGCGTAGAACCGGCGGCCCACCGTGCCCTCGGCGTACTTGTCGCTGAACCAGTTGCCCATCGCCAGCAGGGTGGCCGGCGAGGCGTAGTTCTCGCTGGCGATCAGCTTGAGCGACTCGCGCTGGTCGGCCAGCTCCGCGCCGATCGCGTCGGCGACGCGCGGCTCCACGGAGCGGATGACCTCCAGGGCGCTGCGGAAGGCGGTGGACTCGGCGTTGGGCGACATGCGACCTCCTGACGACGGTGCGGAAGGCCCAGGCGCTCGGCGTGCGTCGTTGTGACGGGACCGCTTCCCGATGGTGCTCCATCCCCACGCGCCAGTCACGGCCCGCGCCGATCCTACCCGGTGCGGTGTCGGCCCTCGGTGGGGTCCGGTCCCGGGTGCGGCAGCCCGTCCGGGGTCACCGCACCGCCCGGTCGGCGTTGACCAGGCCGGCGCCGTGGAAGCCGTTGCGGGTACCGCCCTGGCAGGTGGCCGAGTAGTCGGCCGGGTTCGGCAGCAGCGGCACCGGGTCGTAGCGGCCCGCCGGGCAGGTCTGGGGCACGGCGGTGCGCTCCAGCAGCGCCGACAACTGCCCGGCATTCATGCCGGGGTGCACCGACCGGGCCAGGGCCGCCACCCCGGTGACATGCGGAGCGGACATCGAGGTGCCCTGCTTCCACCCCCAGCCGTCGGTCCGGGTCACCGTGTTGTAGGTGGTCGACAGGATGGCGTCCGTGGTGGTCGGGACCAGGCCCTGGGTACGGATCCGGCTGTCCCCGCCGGGGGCGGTCACATCGATGACCCCCTGGCCGTACGAGGAGTAGTAGCTCTTGGCTCCGGTCGGCCCGACCGCGGCGACGGTCACCACCCCCGGGGCCTGGGCGGGCAGCACGAGGCAGGCGCCGGTGATCTGGCGTACCTCCGGTATGCCGTTGTTCGGGCTGCCGGAGTCGACGAACCGGTGGGCCAGGTCGTAGTTGGCGTTGCCGGCGGAGGCCACATGCAGCACCCCCTTGCTCTGCGAGTAGCGCAGGGCCCGCTGCACGGCCTGCCACACCGGGCGCTGGCGGGGGTCGTTGCGGCAGTTCAGCTCCCACGGGTCCAGGTAGTAGCTGTTGTTGGTCAGCTGCATGCCCTGCTCGGCGGCCCACATGAAGCCGCAGACCGCGGCCTCCGGATAGATGTAGCCCTCGTTGTCGACGACCTTCACCGCGGCCACCTTGACCCCGGGGGCCACCCCGGTAACCCCTACCCCGTTGCGGGCGGCGGCGATGATCCCGGCCACATGGGTGCCGTGGTCGGAGGTGGTGGGATTCCAGGCCGCCTCGCTGGGGTCGGCCACCCCACCGAGGCAGGAGACGCTCTTGTCCCGGGCGATCTGGGTGGCCAGGTCGGGGTGGCTGCTGGAGATGCCGCTGTCCAACACCCCCACCACCACCTCGGCGCCGCCGGTGGTGACCGTGTGGGCCCGCGGCAGGTCGATCATCGGCATGGCCCACTGCCGGTCGAAGAGGGGCTCGGCGTCCGGGTCGGCCGTCGGGGCCGCCGCCTCGGCCTCGGTCAGCTCCACGGTGTGGCCCTCGTCCAGGACGGTGCCCAGCCCGGCGGTGGGGGCCACGGACTCGATCCCCGCCCCGGCGGCCTGGGTGACGAAGTCACGGTTGGCCGAGCGGACGATCAGCACCCCGATCTGCCGGTAGTCGGCCACCACCCGCCCGTCGGCGGCGGCCACCCGCGCCAGCGCCCGGTCGACTGTGCCGCCCTGGGGTGCGAGCACCAGGTAGGTGGCCTCAGGGCCGGTGGCGGAGGCGGTGGCCGTGCCGGTGGCGGTGCCGGTGAGACCGACACCGAGGGCCACGGCGGCCGCCACGGCGAGGGCCGTACGACGGAGCATGTTCACTCCCCTCCCCAGGGTGTTACCCGCCGGGCGGGCTCCTGGCGGGAGGCGGCCCGGCGGTGGCGGACGGCGTGCCCGCCCTTCAAGACCACAAGCGTCCTGTCGATTTGTGGCGTTACAGCCCAGGTGCTGTTGCGCCGCATCCGGCCGACACCGCCCCTAGGGTGAGGTCCATGACACGCGCGGCCGAGGAGATCCAGGTGGGGCGGCGGGTGGTGCGCGTCTCCAGCCCGGACAAGCCGTACTTCCCGGAGCAGGGCCTGACCAAGCTGGACGTGGTGCGCTACTTCCTGGCCGTGGGTGAGGGCATCCTGCGGGCGTTGCGGGACCGGCCGACCATGCTGGAACGGTGGCCCCGGGGGGTGTTCGAGGGGGCGACCGTCGCCACCCGGCAGAGCAACCGGGGGGACGCCTTCTATCAGAAGCGGGTGCCCGCCGGGGCGCCCGACTGGGTGGGCACCGCCCATCTGACCTTCCCCAGCGGCCGGACCGCGGACGAGGTGGCACCGGGGGAGTTGGCCGTGGTGATCTGGGCGGTCAACCTGGGCACCCTGCGGTTCCATCCGTGGCCGGTGACCCGCGCCGACGTCGAGCGACCCGACCAGTTGCGCATCGACCTGGACCCGATGCCCGGGATCGGGTTCGACCAGGTGGTGCCGGTGGCCCAGGAGGTACGCGCCTTCCTGGAAGAGTTGGGCCTGGTCGGCTACCCCAAGACCACCGGCGGGCGTGGCCTGCACGTCTACCTCTCCATCGAACCCCGGTGGAGCTTCGGCGACTGCCGACGAGCCGTGCTGGCGCTGGGCCGGGAGATGCAGCGCCGCCGCCCCGACCTGGTCACCACCACCTGGTGGCGGGAGCAGCGGGACCGGCCGATCTTCATCGACTTCAACCAGATGGCCCGGGATCACACCATGACCTCGGCGTACTCGATCCGGCCCACCGCGGCAGCCCTGGTGTCCGCGCCGCTGGACTGGGCCGAGTTGGACCAGGTCCGGCCGGAGGACTTCGACGTGCTGAGCATGCCGGGCCGGTTCGCCGAACGCGGCGACCCGCACGCCGGGTTGGACGGCCGGCGATTCGGTCTGGAACCCCTGCTGGAACTGGCCGACCGGGAAGGGCTGGCGGCGCCACCGCAGCGGTGAGCTACGACCAGGGGCTGTTGACCCCGGCGTACTCCTCGAAGACCAGCCAGCTGCGGGTGGACAGCACCCCGGAGATGCGCTGCACCCGGTCCAGCACCACGTCCCGCAGGGTGGCGTTGTCCGGCGCACGGACCAGGGCCAGCACGTCGTGCTCGCCGCTGAGCAGCGCCACATGCTCGACGTAGCGCACCCGGGCCAGCTCCGCGGAGACCTCCCGCCAGGTGTTCTGCCGGATGGTCAGGGCGATGTACGCCGAGGTGCCCAACCCGGCCGGTTCGGGGGCTACCCGAGCGGTGAACCCGGTGATCACCCCGTCCCGGACCAGCCGCTCCACCCGGGCGTACGCGTTGGTCCGGGACACATGCACCCGCTCGGCCAGGGTACGGATGGAGATCCGCCCGTCGCGGGTCAGTTCGTCCAGCAGCCGACGGTCCACCTCGTCCAGTTGTGCCGAACGTCCCGTGGCGCTCGTCACGGCCGGGCCCTTGACGGTCTCCTGGCCCACACCAGCCTCCCTGAGGTGCCAATCATCCCGCGTTCTCCGGGGATCTTGAGTCAATCATCCGACCACAGGAGCATAGGGCCACCACATGTCCAGGAGGTTCCGCCGTGACGACGACCCCCCAGACGGCGCGCAGGGCATCCCCGCGAAAGCGCCGGCCGGCCACCCCGGCCGCACCGGACCCGTCCGCCGGCCTGATGCCGCAGGCCGAACCGGTCCGGCTGCTGAACTCCGACGGCACCCCGCTGCCGGCCCACCCCGACTATCCCGAGCCGCCCGTCGAGGCGCTGCGCGAGATGTACCGGCGGATGGTGATCGGCCGACGCTTCGACGCGCAGGCCACCGCGCTGACCAAGCAGGGCCGGCTGGCCGTCTACCCCTCCTCCCGAGGTCAGGAGGCCTGCCAGGTCGGCGGGGTCCTCGCCCTGCGCGAGGACGACTGGGTGTTCCCCACCTACCGCGAGTCGATGGCGCTGACCGCCCGGGGCATCGACCCGGTCGAGGTGCTCACCCTGCTGCGCGGCGACTGGCACTGCGGGTACGACCCCACCGTGGTGCGTACCGCCCCGCAGTGCACCCCCCTGGCCACCCAGTGCGTGCACGCCGCCGGTCTGGCCTACGGCGAGTCGTACCAGGGTCGCGACACGGTAGCGTTCGTCTACATCGGTGACGGCGCCACCAGCGAGGGCGACTTCCACGAGGGGGTCAACTTCGCCGCGGTGTTCAAGGCGCCGGTCGTCTACTTCGTGCAGAACAACCGGTACGCGATCAGTGTCCCGCTGTCCCGGCAGACCGCCGCCCCGACCCTGGCCTACAAGGGAGTCGGCTACGGGGTGCCGAGCGAGCAGGTCGACGGCAACGACCCGGTGGCGGTGCTGGCCGTGCTGAACCGGGCGGTCGCCCACGCCCGGGCCGGCAAGGGCCCGTACCTGGTGGAGGCGCACACCTACCGGATGGAGCCGCACACCAACGCCGACGACCAGACCCGCTACCGCGACGCCGAGGAGGTCGAGGCCTGGCGCGACCGGGACCCGATCGCCCGGCTGGAGAGCTACCTGCGCGCCCGGAAGGCGCTCGACGACGCCGCCGTCGCCGAGATCGCCGAGGAGGCCGAGGCGTACGCCGCACGGCTGCGCGAGCGGATGAACGCCCAGCCCACGGTCGACCCGCTGAGCCTCTTCGAGCACGTCTACGCCGAGCCCACCCCGCAGTTGGTGGAGCAGCGGGAACAGGTCCGCGCCGAGTTGGCCGCGAGCCAGGAGGAGGACGCCTGATGGCCACCATGACGATGGCGAAGGCCCTCAACGCCGCCCTGGCCGACGCGATGCTCGACGACGAGCGGGTAGTCGTCTTCGGCGAGGACGTCGGCCAGTTGGGCGGGGTCTTCCGGATCACCGACGGTCTCCAGGCCCGCTTCGGCGACAAGCGCTGCTTCGACACCCCGCTGGCCGAGGCCGGCATCGTCGGGTTCGCCGTCGGGCTGGCCATGTCCGGGCTGCGCCCGGTGGTCGAGATGCAGTTCGACGCCTTCGCGTACCCGGCCTTCGAGCAGATCGCCTCCCATGTGGCGAAGATGCGCAACCGCACCCGGGGGGCGCTCAGCGTGCCGATGGTCATCCGGGTGCCGTACGCCGGGGGCATCGGTGGGGTGGAGCACCACTGTGACTCCTCCGAGGCGTACTACGCCCACACCCCGGGCCTGAAGGTGATCACCCCGGCGACGGTCGCGGACGCGTACTCCCTGCTGCGGGAGGCGATCGACGACCCGGACCCGGTGGTCTTCATGGAGCCGAAGAAGCTCTACTTCGCCAGCGGCGAGGCGGACCTCTCGGCGCGTACCGAGCCCTGCGGTCGGGCGGTCGTCCGCCGGCCCGGCCGCGACGCCACCCTGGTCGCCTACGGCCCGGCGGTGCCGGTCGCCCTGGAGGCCGCCGAGGCCGCCAAGGAGGAGGGCTGGGACCTGGAGGTGGTCGACGTACGCACCATCGTGCCCTTCGACGACGCCACCATCGCCGCCTCGGTACGCCGGACCGGCCGGTGTGTGGTGGTGCAGGAGGCGCAGGGCTTCGCCGGGGTGGGCGCGGAGATCGCCGCCCGGGTGCAGGAGCGCTGCTTCCACGCCCTGCACGCGCCCGTGCTGCGGGTGTCCGGGCTGGACATCCCGTACCCCGCGCCGATGCTGGAGCACACCCACCTGCCCTCGGTCGACCGGGTGCTCGACGCCGTGGCCCGCCTGCAGTGGGACGACCAGCCGGACTCCCGGTGGCTGACCGACGGGGTGCCGGCATGAGCGACCAGGTCTTCCTTCTGCCCGACCTGGGGGAGGGGCTCTCCGAGGCGGAGATCGTGCAGTGGCGGGTCGCGGTCGGTGACGTGGTCACGGTCGACCAGACCGTGGTCGAGGTGGAGACCGCCAAGGCCGTCGTGGACGTGCCCTGCCCGTACGCCGGCCGGGTGGTGGCCCTGCACGGCGCGGAGGGCGAGGTACGCCCGGTCGGCCAGCCGCTGATCACCGTGGCGGCGGACGGCGCAGCCGAACCGGTCGGGCACGCCGTCTACCGGGAGGAGGAGCGGGCCGGTTCCGGCAACGTCCTCATCGGGTACGGCACCGGCCACGGCGGGGCCCGCCGCCGTCGGCGGGCCCGCCCTGTCGCGTCGCTGGCCTCGCCGGCTTCCGCCCTGGCTGCTTCGACTCCGGCCGCCCCGGCTCCGGCTGCTTCGGCACCGGTGGCCCCGGCCCCGGTTGCTCCGGCCCCGGCTGCGGTGGCCGCGCCCATGCCGTCGCAGTCGGTCGCGGCCCTGGTCATCTCGCCGATCGTGCGTCGGCTGGCCCGCGAGCGCGGGGTGGACCTGGCCACGGTACGCGGCAGCGGGCCCGGCGGGGTGATCCGGCGGGCGGACGTGGAGGCGGCCGCCGACGCTGCGGCCTCGCCCATCGCCGCGGCCTCGCCCGTCGGCACGGCCTCGGCCACCGGCACCGGCGAGCAGCCGGCGGCGCACCTCGGGCTGTCCCCGACCGGCGCCGGGGACGTGGTCATCCCGCTGACCGGCATCCGCAAGGCGATCGCCGACAAGCTCTCCCGCAGCCGCCGGGAGATCCCCGAGGTGACCATCTGGGTGGACGCCGACGCTACCGCCCTGCTGGCGACCCGGGCCGCGATCAACGCCGCCCGCCCCGACCAGCCGGTGAGCATCCTGGCCCTGCTGGCCCGCATCTGCCTGTCCGGGCTGCGTCGGTACCCGCAGCTCAACGCCCGGGTGGACACCGAGGGCCAGCGGATCGTGCAGTCCGCCGGGGTGCATCTGGGCATCGCCGCCCAGACCGACCGTGGGCTGCTGGTCCCGGTGCTCCGCGATGCCGACCGGTTCACCACCGCCGAGTTGGCCGCCGAACTGGCCGCCACCACGAAGGCGGCCCGGGCCGGTGAACTGCCACCGGCCCGACTGACCGGCGGCACCTTCACCCTGAACAACTACGGGGTGTTCGGTGTCGACGGCTCCACGCCGATCATCAACCACCCGGAGGCGGCCTTGCTGGGGGTGGGCCGGATCATCGACAAGCCATGGGTGGTCGACGGTCAGCTGGCGGTACGCAAGGTCACCCAGCTCAGCCTCACCTTCGACCACCGGGTCTGTGACGGTGGGGTGGCCGGTGGGTTCCTGCGGCACGTCGCCGACTGTGTCGAGCGGCCGGAGTTGCTCATCGCCGCCGTCTGAGCCGCCCCGAACCTCGCGCCCGGCATCGGTACGGATGCCGGGCGCGTTCGGCGTCGGCACCGGCGTCCGGGCACGGGTGGGGACATTCCCCGCAGGCCACCCGTTGCCGCGCTGGCCGGTACTGCCGGGGCCGTTGCGGTCTGGAATTCGTAAAAGCGTCCTGGCCGCGCTTTTCGCCGCGCTTTTCTGAATGGCGAAAATGTCGCTTCCCCGTAGAGAGAATGTGGCAGAGGCCGCAGTGATAAACGGGGGGACGATCATCATGAGGTTCAGGCGGCGACTGACGCTTTTCGCGGTGACCGTCGCGGCGGCACCGCTGGCGTTGGGAGCATGTACCACTGACCGCAAGGCCGGCCAGCCCGCCGAGGCGCGAGCCAAACCGGAGGTGACCGTCACTCCGGCCGAGGGCGCCCGTGGGGTGCCGCTCAGCGGCGAGATCGGCACCGATGTCAAACACGGGCGGGTCACCTCCGTGCGCATCACCGACGACAAGGGCGGCACGGTGGAGGCCGAGCCCCGCGAGGACGGCACCGGATGGGTGCCGAACAAGGCGTTGGCACCCAAGCGCACCTACACCGCCGAGGTGGTGGTGACCGGTGACTCAGGGGACACGGTCACCCGCAAGACCACTTTCACCACCGGCGAGAAATCGTCGAAACCGGCCATCACCAGCGTGCTGTATTTCGCCGGAAATCGGACGTACGGCACGGCTATGCCGGTAACGGTGGCCTTCGACCCGCCAATTCCCAAAGAGGCGAGAGCGGATGTGCAGCGCCGATTGTTCGTGAAGACGGATCCGCCGCAGCCGGGCACCTGGTCCTGGGTTGCCGACGGTAGTCAGGTCTATTACCGGGCCCCCGACTTCTGGCGCCCCGGGACGACCATCAGCGTCCGGTCGGCCCTGGAGGGCCTGCCCATCGGCAAGGAACACGTCGGTGACACGGACAAGCGGGCCACCTCGAAGATCGGTCGGCAGGTCCAGTTGGAGATCGACAACGCGACCAAGCGGATGTCGGTCTTCCAGGACGGGAAACTGCTGCGCAAGCTGCCGGTCAGTCTCGGTAAGCCGAGCACCCCGACCTCCAGCGGCAAGATGGTGATCATGGAGAAGCACGACTTCACCACCTTCGACACCCGGGGTTCCGCCGACCCGTACGTCGTCGACGTGGAGGACGCGCAGCGACTCACCTGGGGCGGTGAGTTCATCCACGGCGCACCCTGGTCGGAGGGGGACCAGGGCAACACCAACGTGTCGCACGGCTGCACGAACCTGTCGGCGGCCAACGCCGACTGGCTGATGGGCGTCACCCAGGTCGGTGACCTGGTGACCGTCAAGGGCACCGAGGTCGAACTCGGCGAGGGCAACGGCTGGACCGCCTGGAACGTCAGCTGGGATCAGTTCGCCAAGGGCAGCGCCCTGCCGGTCCCGGCCGGGCTGCAACCCACCCCGACACAGGAGCCGGACCCGGGGGCGGTGGCCGGTGGCTCACCGGAGCCGGACCCGTCCTCCAGCGGCGGCTGAGAGGGACGCATCTCCGGGCCGGTCCGTGACGGACCGGCCCGGAGGCCGTTGCACGCCGCCGCGAACGGCCAGCCACCCGGTGGTGCCGCGTGGGTCGGCGTCGGCGGGCGGTCGGGGATCGGGTCGTCGAGGCGCAGGGGTACGGACCCGGGCGGGGGATCCTCCCTAGGGTGGACCCGAGGTGCCTGCGGGTCATGCCCTGGATCTACCCGGAACCCGCTTCGCGCAGGGTGGAAGTGTCGGTGCCGGGGGATAGGTTCGACTCATGCGAGAGCGCGAGGAACGATTCCACGTCGAGACCACGGTGTCGGGCGACGTGGTGTGCGTGCGCGTGGTCGGGGTGGTCGACATCGCCACCGTCGGGGCGTTGCGGGCCGCGCTCTGGGCGGCCCCGACCCGTTCGGAACTCCGCGTGGATCTCTCCGAGGTCCGGCTGCTCTCCGCGGCCGGGGTGCGCGCCCTGCTCGCGGCCCGACTGTGGGTGCGGGCCCAGGGCGGCGAACTGGTGCTGGTGGACCCGCCACCCGTGGTGGACCGGGTGCTGCGCGCCACCGGTCTGCGCCGGGTGATCCCGATCGTCGACGCCGACCGGGTCCTCACCTCGGTGTGACGCCGCCGGGGCGTCCGGCGCCGGGCACGGGGCCGGCGCCGGACGTCGCGGTCAGCTGAGGCCGAGCAGGTCGACCACGAAGACCAGGGTCTCGTTGGGCTTGATGAGACCACCGGCGCCCCGGCTGCCGTAGCCGAGGTGCGGCGGGATGGTCAGCTTGCGCCGGCCCCCGACCCGCATCCCCACCACGCCCTGGTCCCATCCGGCGATGACCCGTCCGCCGCCGAGCGGGAACTCGAAGGCCTCGCCACGGTTCCAGGAGGCGTCGAACTCGGCACCGGTGGAGTGGGCCACCCCGACATAGTGCACCCGGGCGAGCTGACCAGGCTGGGCCTCCGGTCCCTCGCCGACGGTGATGTCCTCGATCACGAGGTCGGCCGGCGGGGCTCCCTCGATCGGACCGATCTCGGGCTTGCTCGCTGCCTGGTTCATGCGAATTCTCCTGTGACGTCGGTTTCAGTCAGCACAATCCTGCCGGATGCTACGACACCCCCTCCCACCCCCCACCCCAACCTTCCCCGCGATCTTGCACTTTCGGTCGCCGATACAGGCGCATTGCCCCGATATGCGACGACCAAAAGTGCAAGATCGCGAGGGCGGGGGCGGGGGCGGGGGCGGGGGCGGGGGCGGGGGCGGGGGCGGGGTGGGGTGGGGTGGGGTGGGGTGGGGGATACGACGGGGCGGGCGTCACCGGTGGTGACGCCCGCCGCGTGGGGGGAGGTGATTCAGGTCAGCGGAGCCAGCCGAAGCGCTTGACGATCGGCAGCCGGGCCCACTGGCGGCCCAGGCCCCAGGTGTCACCGGCGTTGGTCACTGCGAGCAGGGCCAGGACACCGGCGTAGATCAGGTGGTCGTCCATGAACGGGTTGGTGGTGGGCAGGGCGGCGGTCCACATCATCACCAGCAGCAGCCCACCGCTCACGGCGGCGATGCGCATCCCGATGCCGAGCATCAGGGCGGTACCGATCGCGGCCAGGCCGATCATGAACAGCCAGTCCGCCCAGGCGGCGCCGGCGATGCTGTTGTAGAAGCCCTCGAACGGGCCGCTGACCCCGAAGGTCAGGAAGCCCTTGGTGGGGCTGCCACCGTTGATCCAGGCGTTCTTCGCCTCGGTGGAGAAGCCCAGACCGATCAGCTTGTCGAGGAAGGCCCAGAGGAAGACCCAGCCCAGGGCCAGGCGGAGTCCGCCGAGCAGGTAGCGGCTGGCGCGCTTGCTGGTGTTCTGCTCCCGGACGGTTGCGGCCCCGGGGGTCTTGGCGGCGGCGGTGTTCCGCTCCATCATCGCGGTCATGGTGTCCACGTCCCTTCTTCGCTTCGCACCGCTGTCCCGGTGGCATCTCTATTGGACGCCTGCGGGGTGGGTGGTGTGCAGGGCCGACCAGGCCATGACCGGACGGGACCTTGGTCCCGGTCGGTCGGGACCTCGCGAAGCTCAGCCGGAGCCGACGACCGGGTCGGCGAGTTGATCGGCCAGCAGGGCGGGCGCCTCGGCCAGCGACGGGCCGTACCAGGTCAGATGGCGTCCGGAGACCAGGGCGCAGGGGAGGGGAGCGAAGGCATCCGGCCCGTCGTCGCGGGTGAACCGGTACGGCTCATCCGGCAGTACGACGAGGTCCGGTCCCGTCGCCCGCAGTTCCGCCAGGCTGAATCGAGGGTACCGCTGGGGGTGCGCCGAGTGCACATGGTGCACACCGAGCCATCCGGGTTCCGTGCCGGCCCCAGCTCCCTGAGCAGGTCGGCCAGTTCGGTGAGCGCCTGGTCCACTGTGCGCGGACCGGTGGGAGCACCAGTCGGTGGCCCCGACCAGCAGGCCGGGCAGGGTCACCGCGACCGCCTCGGTCAGCGAGGGCACCAGGGAGACCACCCGCACCGGCGTACCTCCTCACCAGGCCGCCGAAAACCCACCCTGCCGGGCCTCGGGGTGGGCCCAGGGCAGAGGACCCGCATGATCGTCATCCTAGACTCGGTCGATCGGCGGCAGGATGGGGTGGATGCGACGATGACCGGTGGCGAGGACTCCCGGCCGGCGATGATCCCGGTCGGGGCGGGACGCGGCGAGGTGCTCCTGCGCGCCGGGCGGCGGGTGTACGCCGGCCTGCGCCTCGGTGACCTGATCCGGCGGCGGCCCACCGGCCTGACCGCCAACCAGTGGAACCTCGCCGCCCGGGAACCGCTCGACCTCGTGGTCGGGGCCGCCGACGCTGACCAGGTCGAGTTCGCGGTGCAGTTCCGGCCGCCGTCGCCCGACCCGGCCGCCCGTCGCGCCGAGCGGGCCATGGCAGCGGTCACCGCCGCGGTCGGTCTGCCGGTCCTGCGGATCGTCTCGACCACCCTGAACGCGACCGAGCACGGGCCCGGCATCCTGACCTACCTGATCGACGCCCGCCGGTACGCCGAGGGTGGCGCCGGGACCGAGGTGGCCGCCGTGGGGTTCCGCGACATCATCGGCCGGCTGCCCGACGGCCGCACCGGCGCGGTCAACGACCTGGGCGCCCTGGCCCGGGCCGACGCGGTCGAGGCGTACGTGGCCCGACGGTTGGCCGACCCGATCCTGCGGGGGCTGCACGTGCGGTGGACCGCCGGCCCGGCCGAGGGCTGGGCCTGGGTCGAGGTACGCCCCGGCGAGTGCCTTGTGGAACGGGTGTCGCTTGAGGTCCACCGTCTTTCCTGCGGGGTGGATCCCGCTCGCCTGGCCGAGGATCTGGCCACCCTGGCGGTCGGCGACCGGCTGCGCCGGCTGGAGGCCGACATTCCGGTTCTGGTCGATCGTGCGGAACTGCGCGATGACATTCAACGACTGCGGGATCGCCGCGAGGAACTCGCCGACGGCTTCCCGTACGACCATCTCTGTCAGCTCTGACCTCCGCCGGTGGAACACCTCCACCGATGCTGCCGCCGCGCCCCGTGGCGAAAAAAAGTCAGCCGACTTTGAACCGGCCCCCCTGGCGGGTCCGTACCTCACCGGGAATGGACAGGATCTCCCCGACCCGCACCGACAGGCGCGGGAGACGGTGCGGAAAGGGCATCGTCGTCAGTCGACGTGCCATCGGCGCGTTCGGATGTCCGCCGGGCGTGCCACCACGATTCCGTTCGGTCCGTCGAGTCACGAATCAGGTACCGGATCGAGAAGGAGAGCAATTCGATGCGCAGGTCCCCCCGGTCGCGCCGACCATCCGGTAACACGCGGACGAAGCGACTGCTGGCCGTCGGTGCCACGCTCGCCGTATTCGGCGGGGTGGTCGCCGTTACCCAGATCTCATCGGCCGGTGACCGACGGCCGAACAAGCAGCCCCGTCCGGTGGCGGCCGAGTGCGTCGCCCCGATTCCGGGCGCCACCGCGCCGGCCGCCCGTGGTGCCACCACCACCCGCACCTTCCAGAATGGCCGGTGGGTGACCAATCACTGGGGTGACGGACAGCAGACCATCGAGGAGTGCCAGGAGACCCGCAACGGCGGCGGTGCCGCCACCGGCTCCCAGGCTGTGGCCTGCCCGGACGTGGTCAGCCGGCTGCCTCAGGTGCCCGATCGGGCCCGCGCCGAGGTGGACCGGAACCTGGGCCTGTTGCAGACCCAGATCACCGAGGCCGACCAGCGACTCGCCGCCGAGGGCAACAGGGGGCAGGGCTTCATCAACAACGCCATCCTGGGTCCGCTGGCCAGCAAGCGGCGGGCCACCCTGGACCGGATCACCATCGCCATCGACCGGTTCGGTCCGCGTCCGCGCGGCCTGGCGGATCTGGCCAACTGCCAGGTGCGGCCGGTGAACAACAACAACGGCGGAAACAATGGGAATCCCAACAACGGGGGTGGCAACAACAACGGTGGTGGCAACAACAACGGGGGCAACCCGAACAACGGCAACAACGGCCTCCAGGTGCTGGCGAACAACTGCAACAACAGCCGGTTGCAGCCGCACGACGGCTTCCAGAACGGCAACCGTTGCATCAGCACCGCCTTCGGTGAGGTCGGCTCCGCGGCCAACAACCCGTCGCTGCTGATCACCGAGTTTCCCCAGCAGATCAACCGTAACCAGGGCTTCGCCATCCGGGTGAGCACCCGTAACCTGGTCCGGGACCGCTTCCTGCCGGCCGGGCAGGGCGGCTACTACCTGGAGAGTTCCCTGCTCAACGGCGAGGGGCTGACCCGGGGGCACTTCCACACCGCGTGCCGGATGTTGAACAACACGAACGAGGCGCCCGCCCCCGATCCGGTGCCGGCCTTCTTCGTCGCTACCGAGGACGGTGGCGGCGGCCGCCAGCCGGACAGCGTGGTCATTCAGATTCCGGGTCTGCCGGAATCGGGTATCGCCCAGTGCGCGGTCTGGGCCGGTGACGGATCGCACCGGATCCCGATGGCGGAGCGGGCGAACCAGACCCCGGCCTTCGACGCGGTACGGATTCAGGTGAACTGATGTCGTGAGTTGACTCGCAACGACCAGGGCCGCCCGGGAGGACTCCTCCGGGCGGCCCTGGTGGTCGGGGGAAATATCGCACGTTGCGAGTTGCGCAGGCGAGCGTCGTTCAGCGGTTCTTGTACGCCTCGACCACCTCGACCGGGATGCGACCCCGCTCGGAAATCTTGTATCCGTTGCTGACCGCCCATTCGCGGATGGCGCGGTTCTGCTCCCGGTTCATTCCGGGAGTCGCCGGGCCGGTGGTACGACGAACGGTGCGGCCGAGGTCGGTGCCCCGCCCGAGCCTGCGTCCGGCATTGATAAACGGATCCAACGCCTTGCGCAGGACTCCCGCGTTCTCGTCGGAGACATCGATGGTGTACGCCACGCCATCAAGACTGAACTCGAGCGTTCGGTCGGCTTTACCGCCGTCGAGGTCGTCGGTAAGCACCGTGATTACTTTTCTCGCCATCGTTGACTACTCCCTGTGTGTGGCGGGGTGTGGTCAAAGTTTGACGTATGCGCCGCCAATTGCGCAACAAACGCACGCCCTGCTGCGGGTGGCGTTTTGCGCTTCAATGAAATCCCGAATAGGTCACCTTGCTTGCAGAGGTGGCGCAGGGTCCCCCTCCGGGGAGGTCACGTAAGACCGTTCCGGTGTTCTGGATCACATCGAGGAACAATGAGGGTTCTTCGTGACTTGAGCCTGACACGCTCAACTCATGGGATAGCAGGTGTTCGATGGCAACTCTTCCGGTACTTCCACTGACCGACGCCGTACTGCTGCCCGGCATGGTCATCCCGGTGACCCTCGACCCGACCACCCAGGCTGCGGTCGACGCGGCCCGTGCCACCGGCGACCACCGGCTGCTGGCCGTGCCCCGCCTGGACGGCGAGTACGGTTCCGTCGGCGCGATCGCCACCATCGAGAAGGTCGGCCGGCTGCCCAGCGGCGAGCCGGCCGCCGTGATCCGCGGCATCGCCCGCGCCCGCATCGGCACCGGGGTACCCGGTCCCGGCGCGGCGCTCTGGGTCGAGGCGTCCGAGATCGACGAACCCGCCCCGGCCGGCCGGGCCCGGGAACTGGCCCGCGAATACCGCGCCCTGGTCACCGCCGTGCTTCAGCAACGGGGTGCCTGGCAGGTCATCGACGCCGTGGAGCGGATGACCGACCTGTCCGAACTGGCCGACTCGGCCGGCTACGCGCCCTGGCTCAGCCTGGGGCAGAAGACCGAACTGCTGGCCGCACCGGACGTCACCGCCCGGCTGGAACTGCTCGTCGGCTGGGTCAAGGACCACCTGGCCGAGCAGGAGGTCACCGAGCAGATCAACTCCGAGGTACGCGAGGAGTTGGAGAAGACGCAGCGGGAGTTCCTGCTGCGCCAGCAGCTGGCCGCGATCCGCAAGGAACTCGGCGAGGACGCCCCGGACGGCACGGCCGACTACCGGACCCGGGTCGAGGCCGCCGACCTGCCGGAGAAGGTACGCGAGGCGGCGCTGCGCGAGGTCGGCAAGCTGGAACGGGCCAGCGACGCCTCCCCGGAGGCGGGCTGGATCCGTACCTGGCTCGACACGGTGTTGGAGATGCCGTGGAGCACCCGTACCGAGGACAACACCGACCTGACCGCGGCGCGGGCCGTGCTGGACGCCGACCACGCCGGTCTGTCCGATGTGAAGGACCGCATTCTGGAATACCTGGCGGTACGCAACCGGCGGGCCGAGCGGGACCTCGGGGTGGTCGGTGGCCGGGGTTCCGGGGCGGTGCTGGCCCTGACCGGTCCGCCCGGGGTCGGCAAGACCAGCCTCGGCGAGTCGGTGGCCAGGGCGCTCGGCCGCAGGTTCGTCCGGGTCTCCCTGGGCGGGGTCCGCGATGAGGCGGAGATCCGGGGACACCGGCGTACCTACGTCGGCGCGTTGCCCGGCCGGATCGTGCGGGCGTTGCGTGAGGCCGGCTCGATGAACCCGGTCGTGCTGCTCGACGAGGTCGACAAGCTCTCCGCCGGGTACGCGGGCGATCCGGCCGCCGCCCTGCTGGAGGTGCTCGACCCGGCCCAGAACCACACCTTCCGGGATCACTACCTGGAGGTCGACCTGGACCTGTCCGACGTGCTGTTCCTGGCCACCGCCAACGTGGTGGAGGCCATCCCCGGCCCGCTGCTGGACCGGATGGAACTGGTCACCCTGGACGGCTACACCGAGGAGGAGAAGGTCGCCATCGCCCGGGACCACCTGCTGCCCCGGCAGCGGGAACGGGCCGGGTTGACCGCCGAGGAGGTGGAGGTGGATTCCGCCGCGCTGGGTCGCATCGCGGGGGAGTACACCCGGGAGGCCGGCGTACGCCAACTGGAACGGGCCCTGGCGAAGATCATGCGCAAGGTCGCGGTGACCCTGACCGCCGACCCCGCCCCGGTCCGGGTCGGTGTCGACGACCTGGTCCGCTACCTCGGTCGGCCCAAGCACACGCCGGAGTCGGCGCAGCGTACGGCGGTGCCGGGGGTGGCCACCGGCCTGGCGGTCACCGGCGCCGGGGGAGACGTGCTGTTCATCGAGGCGACCAGCATGGAGGGCGAGCCGGGACTGACCCTCACCGGTCAACTCGGCGAGGTGATGAAGGAGTCCGCGCACATCGCCCTGTCCTACCTGCGGGCCAACGGCCGCCGCCTGGGCCTGGACCCCAACGCCCTGGCCGGGCGGCGGATCCACCTGCACGTCCCGGCGGGTGCGGTGCCCAAGGACGGCCCCAGCGCGGGCATCACCATGGTCACCGCCCTGGCGTCGCTGGCCAGCGGCAGGCCGGTACGCCCCGAGTTCGGGATGACCGGCGAGGTGACCCTCTCCGGCCGGGTGCTGCCCATCGGCGGGGTCAAGCAGAAGTTGCTCGCCGCCCACCGGGCCGGTCTGACCGAGGTGATCATCCCGGCCCGCAACGAGCCGGACCTCGACGACCTGCCCACCGAGGTACGCGAGGCGCTGACCGTGCACACCCTGGCCGATGTCGCCGACGTCCTGGCCTTGGCGCTGCGCCCGGCCGAGGCCGACACCCGCACGCTCACCCTCGCCTGAGGTGAGGAAAGGGTCCCCTGCCAACGCACGGCAGGGGACCCTTTCCTGAGTTGTGGGTCAGCGGCGGTCCCGGCGGTCGCCGTCGTACCGCCGCTCTGCACCGCCCCCGTCGCCGCCGTCCCGGTCGCGGCGTACGGTGGCCTTGCGGCCCTTGATGGTGCTGTTGCGCAGCCCGGCGATCACCTCGTCGGCGACGGCGACCGGCACCTCGACCAGGGAGAACCGGTCGGCGATCTCGATGGAGCCGATGTCGCGGCCCCGGATGCCGGTCTCCCCGGTGATGGCACCCACCAGGTCCTGCGGACGCACCCCGGCTCGGCGGCCCAGGCCGATGAAGACCTGGGTGGTGCCGGTGGTGCGGGGCCTCGACGGACGGCGGTCGCCCCGGCCGTCGGCCCCGGGCCGGGTCTCCCGGGGGGCACGGACCGCCACCTGGGGGATCTCCTCCGCGGCCTCCTCGGTGCCCGGCAGGGTGGCTTCGTGGGCCAGCTTAACCGCGGCCAGCGCCACCTCCATCAGGTCGAACTCGTCGCTGAGCGATTCGACGATCACCCGGAACGGGTCGAGGTCGTCCTCCAGCAGGCTCTCCCGCAGCGCCGCCTGGGTCAGCTCCAGTCGGCGGGTACGCAGGTCCGCCACCGTCGGGATCTTGTCGATGGTGATCCGCTGCCCGGTGACCCGCTCGATGGTCTTGAGCATCCGGTGTTCCCGGGGTTCGGCCAGGGTGATCGCCACCCCTTCCCGCCCGGCCCGGCCGACCCGGCCGATGCGGTGCACGTACGACTCCGGGGCCGAGGGCACGTCGTAGTTGACCACGTGGCTGAGCTGCTCGACGTCCAGACCACGGGCCGCCACGTCGGTGGCGACCAGCAGGTCGGCGGTGCCGCCGCGGAGCCGGCCCATCACCCGGTCGCGCTGTTCCTGGCTCATCCCGCCGTGCAGCGCCTCGGCCCGGTACCCGCGCCCGTTCATGGTCTCGGTGAGCCGGTCGACCTCCTCCCGGCTGCGGCAGAACACGATCGCCGCGGTCGGTGATTCGACGTCCAGCACCCGGCCCAGGGCCGCCGGCTTGTGCGCCCGGGCCACCAGGTACGCGCTCTGGCGTACCCGGGGGGCCTCCCCGGCCAGCGGCTGCTCCCGGGCGATGAGGATGCGGACCGGGTCGGTCAGGTGGGCGCGGGCCATCCCGTCGATGCGGGCCGGCATGGTGGCCGAGAACAGCACCGTCTGCCGCTGCTCGGGGGCGTGCTCCAGGATCGCCTCGATGTCCTCGGCGAAACCCATGTCGAGCATCTCGTCGGCCTCGTCCAGCACCACCGTGGCCAGGTTGCCCAGCCGCAGGGTGCCCCGGGCGATGTGGTCCAACGCCCGGCCCGGGGTGGCCACCACCACGTCGACCCCGTTGTCCAGGGCGCGCAACTGCCGGCCGATCGGCTGGCCGCCGTAGATCGGCAGCACCCGGGCCCCGAGATCCTTGCCGTAGCGGTGGAAGGCCTCGGAGACCTGCACGGCAAGTTCCCGGGTCGGCACCAGCACCAGGGCGACCGGGTCGCCGGTGGGTCGCTCGTCGGGCATCCGTTGCAGCAGCGGAAGGGCGAACGCGGCCGTCTTGCCGGTGCCCGTGGCGGCCTGCCCGAGCAGGTCCCGACCGGCCAGCAGCGGGCCGATGGCCTCCCGCTGGATCGGCGTGGGCTCCTCGTAGCCGAGCGCGGAGAGCGCGGCGAGCAGTTCGGAACGCAGGCCAAGGTCCGCGAAGGCGGGCGGTTCGGTGGACGGGTCCGGCAGTACGGGCGTGGAACTCATGGGTCAAGTTTTTCATTACCACTGCGGGCGCACTGCGGCGACCACCGCAACACCGGCAACGACCAGTGGCGATAAGGCCGCTCCACACCCCTTCAGGGAAGATAGGAGGATTGTTCGGACTCATCCCGGTACGTGTGGTTAGTGTCGGCGACAGGCGAACCCTTCACCGGGAGAGAGGACCCGACCATGCGAGTGCCCAGTCGAAGTCCGGGACAACGGCCTGGTCCTCCTGCCGCCCCGGCCCGGCGTCGCCCGCGCGGCCCGGTACGACCTCCGGCCGCCACCGGACCCGATCTGGACGCCTACCGCCGGGCCGTGGCGGAACTGCTCGTCGAGGTGGGGGCGCTCGCCTCGGCCAGCAGCACCAAGGCCCGCCAGGTGCTGATCGATCAGCGGCTGCGGGAGCCGGCCCTGGCCGCCGTCCTGGACGCCACCCCCCAGGGGCTGGTCGGGGCCCGGGAGACCCTGCTGTTGGAGATGGCCCGGTACCAGCCCAACACCCGCAGCTCCGCCGCCGACCTGACCGCCCTGGTGCGGATCTACCTGCTGTCCCGCATCGACGTGATGTGGTGGCGGGAGGCGGCCACCTTCCTCACCGACACCGAGGTCCAGCACAGTCTGGAACTGGTCGACCTGGAGTGGCTGCGGCGGCGGGATCTGCTGAACTTCCGCTACACCGGACAACCCCGCAACCTGCTCGGCCGGGGAGCACGCGCCCTGCGTCGTCGGATGCTGCCGCGCGCCACTCCGCGTACCGCCGGTCTGCTGTTCCGCCGGGCCCGCCGCGAGGTGGTGGCCCTGCTCAACGACCTGGGTCGCGAGTTCGCTGCGGTGACCCCGGCCGGCACCCCGCCGCTCTGGGTGACCAGCCTGGTGCGCAGCGCCGAGCACCAGTACCGGCTGCGGCGCCTGGGGTACGCCGCGATGGTGCCCAGCGGGCACTGCCTGGGCTGGGCGGCCGACCTGGAGATGCAGTGGTTCGACCACTTCGGGGTCCGGGACACCCTGGCCGGGCTGCTGCTGGACCGGCAGCGCTGCGGTGAGATCAACGTGGTCGACGAGGGGCAGGCCTGGCACATCTGCCTGGCCCCGACCGCCACCGCCCGACTGCGCCGGGCCTACGAAGCCGAGATGGGGATCTGAGGCGATGTGCGGAATCGTGCTCAGCCTGGGCCCGGAGGCCGATCCGGTGATCTTCCGCCGGATGCTGGCGGTGCTGGCCACCCGGGGGGAGGTCACCGAGACCCGGTACGAGGCCGGCCTGCTCGCCGGCACCCGCCGACTGCCGGTGGTGGATCGGGACCGGGCGGTGCAGCCCTGGGTGTCGGCCGACCAACGGTGGCTGCTCTGCTACAACGGGGAGGTCTTCAACCACCATGAGCTGCGGGCGGAGCTGAGCGGCCTGGGCCACCGGTTCCGCAGCGGCAGCGACACCGAGGTGGTGCTCGCCGCCTTCGCGCAGTGGGGCGAGCAGATGGTCACCCGGCTGCGCGGCGAGTACGCCATCGCCATCGTGGAACGGGCCACCCGCCGGGTGTACCTGGCGCGGGATCCCCTCGGGGTCAAGCCGCTGTACTGGTCGCGTACCCCGGGATGTCTGCACCTGGCCAGCGAGATCAAGGCCCTGGTCCGGGCGGCGGCCCCGGTGGTCGAGGTGCCGCCGGGCCACCACGGTTGGGTCGACGCGGACCGCCGGGTCCACCTGCGGCCGTACGTGGACCTGCTCTCCCTGGGTGCCGGGGCGCCGGCGGTGACGGATCCGGACGAGGCCGCCCTGCTCGTCCGTACCACCCTCACCGACAGCATCCGGGTGCGCCTGGACACCGATCTTCCGGTGGGGGTGGTGCTCTCCGGCGGGTTGGACAGCTCGCTGGTGCTGCTGCACGCCGTGCAGGCGCACCCGGACTGCGTGGCGGTCACCGTAGGGGTGCCGGAGAGCCCCGATGTGGCGTACGCCCGGCGGTTGGCCCGCGACCTCGGCGTCCGGCACGAGGTGGTCGAGCTGCGGCCACGCGACATCCGGCTGGCCGAGGTGCGGGAGGCCATCCGGATCTCCGAGCTGACCGAGTACGGCGACATCATCAACGCGGTGGTCTCGGTGCCCATCTTCCGGCGGCTGGCCGAGCTGGGCGTCAGGGTCGTGCTCACCGGCGACGGCTCGGACGAGCTGTTCGGCGGGTACCCGATGTATCACGAGGTCGGGCCCGAGGCGGCCCGACGGCTCTTCCTGCACAAGATCCGCAACCTCTGCCGTACGGAGTTGCAGCGCGTCGACCGCACCAGCATGGGTTTCGGGGTGGAGGCCCGGGTGCCCTTCCTGGACCTGGCCCTGGTCGAGTTGGCCATGCGGCTGCCGGTGGACTTGAAGATGCGCGAGGGTCAGGAGAAGTGGATCGTCCGGCGGGCCTTCGCCGACCTACTGCCGGACTACATCCGGCGGCGGCCGAAGAACCCGATGTCGTACTCCTCCGGCCTGCACGAGCGGGCCCGGCTGTACAAGCCGCTGTTCGCCCGGCTGCACCGCGCCTTCGGCTACCACCTGTCCGAGCCGGTCCGTCGTGACTTCGACAGCGTGCTGTCCCGCTGCGACAACGACCTGGAGGCGGCGATCGCCGCCGGGCGGGCGCGGCGTGACTACACCGTGCTGGAACATGCCCGCGACCTGGTCGGCGCGGCCCGGTGGAACGCAGCTCCGATGGTGCGTCGGCTGGTCACCCCGCGCCGCAACCGGGTCTCACCGCCTCGCAACCGAGACGACGGAGCACCGCTGCCTGGTTGACCCGGTGGCCGGGTTGACTCTGACACCGTGTCAGCGTCGACAGTGGAGGGGCCATGTTCACCATCGGAGATTTCGCCAACCTGGGCCGGGTGTCGGTACGGATGCTGCGGCACTACGACAGCATCGGGCTGCTCCGCCCGGCCACCGTCGACCCGCGCAGCGGCTACCGCTACTACACCGCTGCCCAACTGGGCCGACTGAATCGGGTGATCGCCCTCAAGGAGCTGGGGCTGACGCTCGGCCAGGTGCGGGCGATCCTCGACGAAGCGGTCGACAGCACCGAGTTGCGCGGCATGCTTCGACTGCGTCGAGCACAGTTGGAGGCGCAGATGGCGGCAGACGTCGCCCGCCTGGCCGGCGTCGAGGCGAGACTCCGCATGATCGAGACGGAGGGTCGCATGAGCAGCCAGGATGTCGTCATCAAGGAGATCTCCCCGATCCGGGTCGCGGCGCTGTCCGCGGTAGCGGGCAGCTACGACGGGGCGGACATCGCGCCCGCGCTGACCCCGCTCTACCCGGAGCTGTTCCGTCGGTTGGAGGCCGCCGGCATTCGCCCCGCCGGGCCGGCGCTGGCCTGGTACGACCCGGCCGACGACGGTGAGGCCGTCATCGTGCACGCCGGAGTGGGGATCGACGTCGACGCGGCGGACCCGGACGTGACCGTGGTGGAACTGCCGGCGATCACCGCAGCGACCACGGTCCACCACGGTTCGATGCTCACGGCCGACCAGAGCATCCAGGTGCTGGCCCGGTGGATCGAGGAGAACGGCTGGCGGGCGGATGGCTTCGCCCGCGAGTTGTACCTGGACTACTGCGCGGACGAACCCGACAAGGGCGTCACCGAGCTGCACCTGCCGGTGCGTCGGGCCTGACCCCCATGGCCGCCCGGCACGGGGCGGGCGACCCTGGAGTCCGACGGCCGTGGCCCCGGTCACGGCCGTCGGGCGGCTCGGTGTCGGTTCCGGCGCGCTACGGACGCCCGCGTCAGCTCTCCTCGTCGGTTGCGGTGGCGGTCCGGATCCGGCTGACCAGTTGTTCCAGGGCGGCCACCTCGGCGCGCAGCGCGGTGCGGCCCGCCCGGGTCAGCCGCAACCAGGTGACCGGGCGGCGTCCCTCGTAGCCCTTGGTGGACTGGAGCAGCCCGGCCTGCTCCAGGATCCGCAGATGCCGGTTGAGGTTGCCGTCGGTGAGGCCCAACTCGTCGCGGAGGGTGGCGAACCGGCACTCGGTCGCCTCACTGAGCACGGTGAGGATGCCGAGGCGTACCCGCTGGTGGACCACGTCGTCGAGGGCCGTCGCCGGGTGCGGCGCCGATCCGGTGGCCGGGGTGCCGGAGGGGGGCTCGGTCACCGCGGACGGCGGGCCGTCGCCAGGTTCACGGCGGCGGCGACCAGCAGGGGAAGGGCCATCAGGACAAGATAGTGGGCCGGTCGCAGCGGCAGTTGGCCGCCGATACCACTGCCGCCGATGAGCATGCTGGTCCAGCCGGGCAGGTGTCCTAGCGGGAAGGAGGTGCACAGCCAGGCGGTGAGGACGGCGATCCAGATGCCGGCGGCGACCAGGCCACGGCTGTGTTCGGCCCGGCCCAGCACGACGACGGCGGCGGCCAGGGGGAGCAGCGGGGTCAGCAGGCCGGCCCAGTGCGGGCCGGAGGCGGCTACCAGCCCGTCCGGCACCGGGCCGACCGGCACCGCCGCGAGCACGGCGAGCAGCACCAGGACCCCGAGCCCGGTGGCGGCGGCCAGCGGCCACCTCACCCGGACCCCGTGCCGGCGGGCCCGCCAGGCGTACCAGAGCGCGATGGCGGCGAACAGCATCGGTGTGCCGAGGAACCAGAACAGGTAGGACGCCACCGGGTTGACCTGTTCGTCGGGTAGCCCTGCCCAGAACGGGTGCTTCGCCTCGATCGAGTGGGGTTGGGCCAGTGGGTGGCGGTAGAGGGCAGCGCTGGCCAGTAGCAGGACGGCGAAACCGAGGGCGGGAAGCCAGGCCCCGCCATGGGCCCGCCGGTGGGCCCGCTCGCGTAGTCGGCCGAGGGCGGCGAGGGTCGTGGCCGCCTCGTCGGCGTTGCCCTGAACCATGTGTCACTCCCACCTGTTGCCATTAACTTGGTCATGGAGAGAACTTTGCAAAGCAAAGTCTATGGGTCGGTGGCGCTCTGGAACAAGAGCCGGATCGGATTCAGCCGGTGAGCAGCAGGGCGCCGACTGCCGCCAGGGTGCCGAGGACCGCCAGCACGGTGCTGGTCAGCAGGAACCGTGCCAGCGGCACCCGCACCCGGGCGGCCCGGCACCGCTCCAGCCACAGCAGGGTGGCCAGGGAGGCCCAGGGCAGGGCCAGCGGGCCGATGTTGGTGCCGACCAGCAGGGCCAGCAGGCGTTGCCGGTCCCCGGTGGGCAACACCGCCTCCCCGGCCAGGTACGCGGGCAGGTTGTTCACCAGGTTGGCCAGCAGGGCCCCGGTGCCCCCGGCGCGCAGCACCCCCGAGGTGCCTCCTTCGTCACCGGCCAGCCAGGCGACCAGGTCGTTGAGCCCGTGCAGGCCGATGGTCTGGATCACCAGGAACAGCCCGGTGACGAAGACCAGCAGCCGCCAGGGCAGCAGGGCCGGGCGCAGGGTGCCGGGGGAGCGCAGCAGGAAGCCGAGCAGCAGCAGGCCGGTGGCGACCGCCGAGGCGAGCCCGACCGGGGCCCCGAGCAGGATCGCCGCGACGAAGAGCAGACAGGCGACCAGGGCCGTGCGGTAGAGCACCGGATCGGCGGGCCGGTGCAGCTGCGGTGGCGGGAACCGTCCGCCGGGCGGGGAGTCCCGACGCCACCAGAAGTACCAGAGCAGCACCGCGGTGACCGTGATGGCCGCCAGTTGGGGCAGCCACATCAGGCCCAGGTACCCCAGCGGGTCCAACCCGATCCGCTCGCTGGCCAGCAGATTCGTCAGGTTGGACACCGGCAGCAGCAGGCTGGCCGTGTTCGCCAACCAGACCGTGGTCACCGCCAGGGGGGCCACCTGGGTACGCAGAGTCACCGCCAGGGTGAGCATCACCGGGGTGAGCAGTACCGCGGTGGTGTCCAGGTTGAGCACGATGGTGGTCAGCGCGGCGAATCCGACACAGAGCGCGAACAGTGCCGTCCAGCGGCCCCGGGCGGCCTGCGCCAGCCGGGTGGCGAGCACGTCGAAGACCCCGGCGGCGGCGGTCAGTTCGGCGAGCACCACCACCGTGCCCAGGAAGATCAGCAGGGGCAGGATCCGGGTCAGGGTGGCGGCGGCGTCGGCCCGGGGCAGCAGCCCGGTCGCGACACAGGCGGCGCCGGCCAGGGCCAGCCCGACGGCGATCACGTCCAGCGGGTGTGGTCGGCGGGCGGGGGATGTCGGGGGGTCCCCGATGGCGGTCACGGCCGGCCATCCTCGCACGCCCCCGAGGCCTGGCCGGCACCGGAGCCGGCCGAGGTGACGGGGGCGGCACCGGGGGATGGAACACCTGGCCGGTCGGCGTCACCTGCCGACGCCGACCGGCGATCCGTCCGGGGTCAGCCGACCGGCGGGTAGGGGTCGTCCCGGTAGGTGAACTCGGTTTCGATCCGGCCGTCCGCGGTGTGCACCACGAGCTGACTCGGCTCGTTGCCGTGGGCCACCTCGCGCCCGGCGGAGACCGCGCGCTCCTTGGTGTCGTACCTGCCGACCACGGAGCCGCCCTGCTCGACCTTCCAGCCGCCACCGTCCGGCACGACGTGATATTCGGTGCGGGTCATCTCGGCATCCCTTCCTGGTACCAGAGGTGCCGACGAGGTACCCGGGACGCCAGGGGCAAAACACGACCCTCGGTCAGGGGGATGCGCTGGGGCGGACCCGGATCCGCCCCAGCGACCTCCTACCAGCTCAGATAGCTGGGCTGGGTCTGCACGTTCAGCTCACGGAAGTGGACCAGCTTGGCCGTCCAGGTCCGCCAGTCCTCCAGGGCCAGCACGTCCAGCCCCTTCTGGATGTCGGAGGAGTAGATGTGCCCGTTGTAGTAGTAGGCCGACCAGGAGCCGCCGACGATCATCTGGGTGTCCGACAGGGGTCCCCGCTCCCAGAAGCCGATCTCGGTGGGCCGGCGGGAGTCCGTGAAGTCCCACACCGAGATGCCACCCTGATACCAGGCCTGGACCATGATGTCCTTACCGAGCACCGGGATCAGGGAGCCGTTGTGCGCCACGCAGTTCTCGGTGTCCCCGTTGGTCCGCGGGATCTTGTAGTAGCTGCGGAACTCCAGCTTGCGCTTGTCGCCCCGGCCGGTGAGGTCGTAGATGGCGTTGGCGCCCCGCTCCGGGCCGACGGTCTCGTTGCAGGTGGCGCCGCCGCCACCGCCCAGTTCGTCGGTGAAGACCACCTTGGTGCCTCGGTTGTTGAAGGTGGCCGAGTGCCAGAAGGCGAAGTTGGTGGTGTCCCGGACCCGGTGCAGCACCCGGGGGGCCTCCCGCTTGCTGATGTCCAGCAGCACCCCGTCGCCCATGCAGGCCCCGGCGGCCAGGTCCTTGCTCGGGTAGGCGGTGATGTCGTGGCAGCCGGTGGTCGCGGAGGCACCGGTACGGCCCTCGTAGCCGCCGTCCGGGAAGAGGTTCGGGGTGGCGACCACGGCGGCGTCGGTCGGCTTCTTCAGCGGCACCTTGACGATGCTGATCGAGTCGTGCGGGGGCTTGCAGTCCGGGAAGGCGTCCTGCGGGCTGTACGAGGAGACGTACAGGTAGACCGCCTTGTTGTTCTTCGCCGGCACCAGGGTGTGGGTGTGCGAGCCGCAGGCGGTCTCCACGGACTTCAGGTAGCGCGGCTGCTTCTTGTCCCGCACGTCGAAGATCTTGATGCCCTCCCACGACTCCTTGATCGAGGCGGGCTGGGAGACGCTGCCGCAGGAGTCGTCGCTGCGGGAGGCGTCGGTCGACAGGAACAGCAGGTCACCGTAGATGGAGATGTCGTTCTGGGCACCCGGGCAGAGCACCTGGGAGACGATCTTCGGCTGGCTGGGGCGGGACACGTCGTAGATGACGAACCCGTCGTAGTTGCCGACGAAGGCGTACTTGCCCTGGAAGGCGATGTCGGTGCCGAGGGCGTTCGTGGTGTTGAACGGCGACTGCTTCGGCAGGTTGGCGATGAGCCGCAGGTTCGGGCTGCTGGAGATCTCGTCGACGCCCAGGGGCGCCTCGACGGCCGAGGTGGAGTCGGTGGCCACCTGCGCGACCGGCTGGGCGCTGCCCGGCGTGGCGGTGGCGAGGCTGGCTAGCAGGAGCCCGGTGGCGACGGCGCTGGTCAGGCGTAACCACCGTCCCCGGGGCGGAGTCGATACGTCCATCGGCGACACCCTTCGAGACAGGAAGGAGGATGTTCGTACCGTACGCCCCAGTTACCAAGGTCGATGTGATCCAGGTCACATTTGGCCGTCGACTGCTAGCGCCCGACAGCCCGCTTTTCGCCTCGAAACCCCTGCGTGGTGGCCGGGCAGGTCGACGGCTTCGGGCCGGGCCGGGTGCTGGTGCACCGGGAACTGGCCGCCGAGCAGGGCTGGTCGCCCTGGCCGCCTCGGTGCTGCCGGCCCGCCGGGCCCTGCGTCGACCGGTCGTGGAGGCGCTCGCGGACCTGTGATGGTCCTTCGGGCCGGGATCGGCGGGGTCGCCCGCGTCGGTCCCGGCCCGCAGGGGTGGCCCCGTCGGTTCGGCGGGGCCGCCCCTAGATGCGTTCCACCTTCGGGCCGGAGCAGCGGTTACGGGCGTCGAAGATGTACCGGGCGTGCCGCTCCACGAGGGGATAGTCGAACACGTCGTGATCGGTGATCACGACCACGCAGTCGGCCTCCCGGATCTCCCGTTCGGTCAGTTCCACCGTCAGCACCCCCTCGGGCAGGTGGTGCGCCGCGGCGTACGGCTCGACCGCCCGGACCTCGGCGCCGAGTTCCCACAACCGCCGGGTCACGTCGACCGCCGGGGAGTCACGCATGTCGCCGGTGTTCGGCTTGTACGCCAGCCCGAGCAGCAGCAGCCGGGCCCCGCTGACCGCCTTACCGGACCGGTTCAGCCCGGCCATCACCCGCTGCGCGACATGCTCGGGCATCTCGTGGTTGATGTCGTTGGCCAGCTCGATGAACCGGAACTGCCGTCCGAGCCGGCGCTTGACCTGCCAGGACAGGTAACAGGGGTCGATCGGCAGGCAGTGGCCCCCGACCCCCGGCCCCGGCCGGAAGGGCATGAACCCGAAGGGTTTCGTCGCCGCCGCCTCGATCGCCTGCCACACGTCGATGCCCAACTGGTGCGAGAGCATCGTCAGCTCGTTGACCAGCGCGATGTTGACCTGGCGGAAGGTGTTCTCGATCAGCTTGGTCAACTCGGCCACCTGGGTGGAACCCACCGGGACGGTACGCTCCACCAGCCGCCGGTAGAACCCGTCGACCCGGTCCAGCGCGGCCGGGTCCATTCCGGAGACCACCTTGGGGGTGTTCTCCAGCCGCCAGGACCGGTTGCCCGGGTCGATCCGCTCCGGACTGTAGCCGAGGTGGAAGTCGCCTGGGCTGTGCAGCCCGCTGGCCGACTCCAGCAGGGGCCGCAGCAGTTCCTCCGTGGTGCCCGGGTAGGTCGTGGACTCCAGGATGACCGTGCAGCCCGGCCGCAGGTACGGGGCGATAGCCGTACCGGCCTTCTCGACGAAACTCAGATCGGGGGTGCCGTCGCGCAGCGGGGTGGGCACGGTGATCACGCAGAAGTCGAAGTCCTCCGCGTCGGCGTACTCGCTGCTGGGGTGGTACCGGCCGCTCGCCAGGGCCCGGCCCAGCCGGTCGGTGGGGATGTCCGCCACGAAGGACTCACCCGAGGCGAGCCGCTTGACCCGATCGGTGTCCACATCGAGACCCACGACCTCGAAGCCGGCCTCGACGGCGCGCATCGCGAGGGGCAGTCCGACGTACCCCTGGCCGACGACGACCAGCTTCTCCATGCGCATCCGGGCTCCCGAGCATCGGCCAGCAACTGCTGGTAGGGAGCCTAGGGCGAATTATGATGCCAGGTGTCCGTTTAGGGGAATTCTGGTGGTGTTGGGCGGAGTCAGCTGGTGGTGTTGTCATCGACCGGCGGGTTGTCGCCGGGCGGCTCGGTGGTCGGCGGCGCGGACGAGGCCGGCGGAGGCGCCGAGCTGGGTTCGCTGGCGGGGGTGGACGGGCTGGGCGAGCTCGGCTCCGGCTCGGGGGCCGGCGGCTCGGGCGACTCGCTGGGCTGCTTGGTGGTCACCGAGGGGGAGGGCGAGGAGGTCGGCCTGCCGGTCGACCCGGCCGGACGGTACGGCGACACCTGCACCGGCTCGCTCTCGGTGTCGTCGACCGGGGCCTCCTGCTCCACGATCGAGCCGGCCGCGGGTGGACTGCTCGGCACCTGCACCGCCGGAGTGTCGGCCTCACGGGCCGCGCCGAGGGCCGCGCCGAGGGCGACCAGGCCGACCACCACGGCGGTGAGGGCACCGACCAGGGTGCCCCGCCCTCGCCGGGCCCCTGCCGGTGCGCTCTGCGCCACCGTGTCGGCCGTCCGGGTGTCCGGCCCGGGGCCGCGGACCGCCAGGGCGGCCGGCACCATCGCGGTCGGCAGGGAGCTGTCCGACACCGCGCTGCGGGCCGCCTCCGCCATCGCCGCCCCGCTGCTGAACCGGTCCGCGGGATCCTTGGCCAGGGCACGCTCGACCAGGGCCCGCACCGCCTCCGGGATGTCGTGCGGCAGCTCCGGCGGTGGATCGTCGAGGTGTCGTACGGCCACCTGGAGGGGGTTGTCGCCGGTGAAGGGCGGGCTGCCGATCAGGCAGCAGTAGGCGACCGCGCCGAGGGCGTACAGGTCGGTGGCCCCGGAGACGGGGCGTCCGGCGGCCTGCTCGGGGGCCATGTAGAGAGCGGTGCCGGGCACCGCGTTCGTGCTGGTGATGCTGGTCACATTGACTGACCGGGCGACCCCGAAGTCGACGAGGACCACGGTGCCGTCCTCCTGCACCAGCAGGTTGCTGGGCTTGACGTCCCGGTGCACGATGCCGCGTTGATGGGCGGCGTGCAGGGCCTGTGCGGCCTGCGCCACCACGGACATCGTCTCGGCGATGTCCAGACGTCCCTCGGCCTCGATCCGCTTCGACAGGGGTTGGCCGGTGACGAACTCCATCACCAGGTAGTCGGCCCGGCCGCCGCCGGCCAGCTCATCCTCGCCGCAGTCGAAGACCTGCACGATGCCGGGGTGGCGCAGGGCGGCCATCATCCGGGCCTCGGCCCGGAACCGGGCGATGAAGTCGGGGTCGGACACCAGGGACGGCAGCAGCACCTTGATCGCTACCTGGCGGCCGAGGATCAGGTCGGTGCCGCGCCAGACGTCGCCCATGCCGCCGGTGGCGACACGTTCGTCCAGGCGGTACCGACCGCTGAGTACGACCTCCGAAGACAACACGGCACCACCGTACCCACCGTGGGCGTCATCGGCGCGTCTGCCGTCCGTGCGGATGAGGTCTCCCGGGGGTGGGGGCGAGGCGCCGGCCGGTGCGATGACGACCAAAGGTGACGAGGCGGCTGCGTCCCGCATCGAGGTCGGGTCGGATAGCCGGTCGGCGATCAGCCCGGAGGGCCGTCGGCGTCGATCAGGCGCGGCTCGTTACGGCGAAACGCCGGTCAGGAGGGCGGATATTTGTCACCTGTTGTGGCGGGAACCGATGCCCTGTACCCCGACTCAGGTGGGTCGAGTTCCCGCGGTTGGGCGACACCGGTGGTTGTGGTCGACGGTGCTGTCGGGAACAATCCGCATCCGGGCCACAGCGGCCAGGATACGAGCAGGTTGACGGGGGCGGGGTGCGGGGAACAGGTCCAGCCCGGGACGTTCGTCCCGCACCCGGGGCTACGCACGCCGACAGGACGGAAGCGGCAAGGCCATGTCCGGTGAACTGAGTCGGGCCGTCGAATCGGCTCAGGCCGGCGACGAGGAGTCCTTCCGTTTCCTCTATCGCAGCCTCCAGCCCGGGCTGCTGCGCTATCTGACCGCCCTGGTCGGTGCCGACGCCGCCGAGGACGTAGCCTCGGAGACCTGGTTGCAGGTGGCCCGCGACCTGCCCAACTTCAGCGGTGGGGAGTTCCGTGCCTGGGTCGTCACCATCGCCCGCAACCGGGCCATGGACCACCTGCGGCGGCAACGCCGTCGCCCCGCCCTGCCGGTGCCGGTGCAGGAACTCAGCGAGTTGGCCGGGGACGCCGACACGGCCGAGCGCGCCGGGGAGAGCCTCGGCACGGAAGCCGCCCTCGCGATGATCGCCAGCCTGCCGCCCCGGGAGGCCGAGGCGGTTCTGCTGCGTGCCGTGATCGGACTCGACGCCGAGACCGCCGGGCGGGTGCTCGGCCGCCGAGCCGGGGCGGTGCGTACCGCCGCCCACCGGGGTCTGCGTCGGCTGGCGCTGATGCTGGGGCAGCGGGCCGAGGGCAGCGGCGCGACCGCCACGCCGCCGCTGCCGCGTACCGGCTCGCAGGCGCCGCACGTCGAGTCGGTGGACGGTTGACGTGAGGGGAATCCGGATGTTCCTGCGGCGGCTGGAGGGCTCCGCTGCGCCGACCGACTACGAACACCTGCTCAAGGCCGTTCGTGAACCCCGGCCGGCGGCCCCCTCGGACCCGCTGACCACCCTGCTGCACGCCGCGACCGCCCCGCCCAGGCCCTGGGAGCTCACCGGCGAGGAGGCGGCCCTGGCCGCCTTCCGGGCCGCTCGACACGATCAGACGGCGGCGGCGAAGCCCCGCACCCGGCGTCGGCGGTTCACCGCCGGAGCGGTGGTCTGGATCGCCGGGGTGGTCGCCACCGCCACCGCCGGTGCCGCCCTGGCGGCGGTACGACTGGACCGCCCGGCCGACCGGCCGCCACCCGCCCCGTACACCGCCGCGGTCGCGCCGTCACCGAGCACCGCCCAGGCCCGGCCCGACCGGGGTGGCACCGACCCCACCCCGAGGGCCCCCGAGAGCAGCACTCCCACCCCGGACGCCACCCCCGGGGCCAGCGTCGCCCCGAGCGAGGCCGGACCCACCCCGACGGCCGGCCTGCCGGCACCCGCCGATTCGCTCGCGCCGACCGCGGAGCCCACCGCGCCGGCCGGCCCCGGAAACTCCGACAACCTCGCCGGCCGACCCGGCCGCTGCAAGGCCTATCTGTCGAAGTCCGAACGGCAGCGGGAGAAGGCGCTGCGCACCCCGGCCTTCAGCGAACTGGTGATCGTGGCCGGTGGCGCCGACAACGTCTTGGCGTACTGTCAGGCGCTGTTGGCCGAGACCGACCCGCAGTGGCTGGCCCGGCGTGGCCTCGACGTCGGGTCCACCACCTTCCCCTGACCCGCACCTCCCCTCGGTGGAGCCCGACCACGGTGGCCGGCAGCCCGTCGGTGCGAGGGCGCACCCTTCTCCTCGTGTGCTGAACCCCGGTCAACAGGGCCGCCGATGTCAGTGGTACCGGCTAACGTGAGGGGGCAGAGCCGGCCGCGGAGGGAGCCGTCGCATGGTGATGTCACCTGAGCTGGACCGGGTTCCGCAGTTGCGTGACCGTGCCGCCGCCGCCCGGCACCTGGCCCGGATCTGCTTCAAGACAGGGCCACCGACCTGCACGGGTGTCGAGCTGGAATGGACCGTTCACGACGCGGTCGACCCGACCCGCCCCGTCGAGGCCCGGCGGTTACGCGCCGCCCTGGGCCCCTACAGTCCCACCACCTTGGATCCGACCAGCCCGGCGCTGCGACTGCTGCACGGCGGCGCGGTGACCGTCGAACCCGGTGGCCAGGTGGAGATCTCGACCCCACCCCGCGCCTCCGTGGCCGCCCTGATCCAGGCCACCCAGTCCGACATCGACCAACTGGCCCGCCTGCTGGACACCGCGGGGCTGCGGCTGGGGCACACCGGACTCGATCCGTACCGTCCACCCACACCGGTGATCGACACACCTCGCTACCGGGCCATGCGCCGGGTCTTCGACCGGCGGGGCCCGGCCGGGCGGACGATGATGTACAGCACGGCAGGTCTCCAGGTCTGCCTGGACGCGGGTGAGCCGGGGCAGCTGCGGGCCCGCTGGGCTCTGGTGCACGCGGTCGGGCCACCCCTGCTCGCCGCCTTCGCCACCGCCGACCGGCACGCCGGAGCGGCCACCGGCTGGGCCTCGGCCCGCATGGCGGCCTGGTTGGGCATCGACCCGGCCCGGACCACCGCGGTCTGGGAACCCGACCGGCCCGACCGGGATCCGGTGGCCGCCTGGACCGCCTACGTGCTGGCCGCCCCGCTGCTCTGCGTCCGCGACGGCGACGGCGACTGGACCGCACCACCGGGGGTCACCTTCGCCGACTGGCTCGACGGAGCGCTGTCCCGACCCCCCACCGTCGACGACCTCGACTACCACGTCAGCACCCTCTTCCCACCGGTACGCCCGCGTGGCTACCTGGAACTGCGCTATCTGGACGCCCAACCGGGCCGGGACTGGGCGCTGCCCCTGGCGGTGCTCGCCGCCCTGCTGGCCGACCCCGAGACGACCGACTCGGCCTTCGCGGTGGCCGCCCCGGTGGCCGACCGGTGGCAGGTCGCGGCCCGACACGGGCTGCGGGACCCGGCGCTGGCCTCGGCCGCCACCGAACTGCTCGACCTGGCCCGGGCGGGGCTGCCTCGGCTGGACCTGCCGACCCCACTGCACGACGACATCGACCGAGGGCTGCGCCGACGGCGGGCTGCGGCACGAAGGAGGCAAGGGTGATCCACACCGCTACCGAAGGGGCGGACACCGAGGAACTGCGGAGCCGCATCGCCGCGGAACTGGAACGCACTCGGGCCCGGACCGCCCTGCTGACCGAGGTGGTCGACGACGCGGACCTGATGCGCCAGCACTCGCCGCTGATGTCCCCCCTGGTGTGGGACCTGGCCCACGTGGGCAACCAGGAGGAACTCTGGCTGGTGCGCGACGTCGGCGGCCGGGAGCCGGTGCGGTGCGACATCGACGACCTGTACGACGCCTTCAAGCAGCCCCGCCGGGACCGCCCCGCCCTGCCGCTGCTGCCGCCGACCGAGGCGCGGGCCTATCTGGCCACCGTCCGGGACAAGGTCTTCGACCTGCTCGACCGGGTGGCCTTCGACAACCGTCCGCTGGTCGCCGACGGCTTCGCCTTCGGCATGATCGTGCAGCACGAACAGCAGCACGACGAGACCATGCTCGCCACCCACCAACTGCGCTCCGGGCCGGCGGTGCTCCAGGCACCCCCACCACCCGAGCCGACCGTACGACCGGCCGGGGAGGTGCTGGTGCCGGCCGGCCCGTTCGTGATGGGCACGGACACCGACCCCTGGGCCCTGGACAACGAGCGGCCCGCCCACCGGGTGGAGCTGCCGGCGTACTTCATCGACGCCGCCCCGGTGACCAACGGGGCGTACGCCGAGTTCATCGCCGACGGGGGGTACGACGACCCCCGCTGGTGGACCGAGCAGGGCTGGCGGCACCGCCAGGAGGCCGAGCTGAGCGCGCCGCTGCACTGGCGGCGGGACGGCTCCGGGTGGGCGTACCGGCGCTTCGGCCGCTGGTCCGCGGTCCGCGACGACGAGCCGGTGGTGCATGTCTGTTTCCACGAGGCCCAGGCGTACGCCACCTGGGCGGGCAAGCGGCTGCCCACCGAGGCGGAGTGGGAGAAGGCGGCCCGGTGGGACCCGGCCACCGGCCGGTCCCGGCGCTACCCCTGGGGCGACGAGGAGCCGACCTCCGCGCACGCCAACCTGGGGCAGCGGCACCTGTGGCCGGCGCCGGTCGGTGCCTATCCGGCGGGGGCCTCACCCCTGGGGGTGCACCAGCTCATCGGCGACGTGTGGGAGTGGACCTCCACCAGCTTCCGGGGGCATCCGGGTTTCGTGGCCTTCCCGTACCGCGAGTACTCCGAGGTCTTCTTCGGCGAGGACCACCAGGTGCTGCGGGGCGGCTCCTTCGGCACCGACCGGGCCGCCTGCCGGGGCACCTTCCGCAACTGGGACTACCCCATCCGTCGGCAGATCTTCAGTGGCTTCCGCTGCGCCCGGGACGCGGGCCTCGAACAGGACCACCGGTGACGGTCGGCTGATGTGCCGCCACCTGGTCTACCTGGGCCCGCCGGTGACCCTGCGCGAGGTGCTCCTGGATCCGCCGTACTCGCTGCTGCGTCAGTCCTGGGCCCCGCGTGACATGCGCGGCGGCGGGACGATCAACGCCGACGGGTTCGGGGTCGGCTGGTATCCCGGCGCGGGGCCGCCGGTGCGGTACCGGCGGGCCCAGCCGATCTGGAGTGACCCGACCATCGCCGACTTTGCGGCGGTCACCTCGACCACGGCGGTGCTGGCCGCGGTGCGCTCCGCCACGGTCGGCATGGCGGTCGTCGACGGCGCCGCCGCACCCTTCGCGGAGGGTCGGTGGCTGTTCAGCCACAACGGGGTGGTGCGGGGCTGGCCGGACTCGATGGTGCCCCTCGCCGCCGAACTGCCGGTACGTGACCTGCTGACCCTGGACGCGGCGACCGACTCGGCGCTGCTGTGGGCGCTGGTGCGCCACCGGCTGCGGGCCGGTGTCGATCCGGCGTCAGCGGTCGCCGAGACGGTCATCGAGGTGGCCGCCGCCGCCCCCGGGTCCCGGCTGAACCTGCTGCTCACCGACGGACACACCGCGGTCGCCACCACCACCGGGCACGCCCTGTCCCTGCGGGCCGGGCCCGACTCGGTGCTGCTGGCCTCCGAACCTCACGACGACGACCCGGGCTGGCGGGAGGTGCCGGACGGTCACCTCGTGCAGGCCACCGCGACCAGCGTGCGGCAGTGGCCGCTGGCCGCCCCCTGAGCCGACCGCCGGCTTCGATCAGCACTAGCGAGAGGAAGCAGATGAGCGCGGAACCACTGGAGATCCACCTGGACGAGCAGGACATCGCGGACAGTCTGCGTCGGGACGTACGGGTGGGGCTGAGCACCGAGGCCAAGTGGCTGCCCCCGAAGTGGTTCTACGACGCCCGGGGCAGCGAGCTGTTCGACGAGATCACCCGGCTGCCGGAGTACTACCCCACCCGGGCGGAGCGGGCCGTCCTGGCCGCGCAGGCGGCCGAGATCGCCGAGGTGACCGGGGTGAAGACCCTCATCGAGCTGGGTTCCGGGTCCTCGGAGAAGACCCGGCTGCTGCTGGACGCCTTCGCCCGCCGGGGCGGTCTGGGCACCTTCGTCCCGCTGGACGTGTCCGTGAGCGCCCTGCGCGGATCCATCGCGGCCCTGGCCGCGGAGCACCCCGGTCTGCGGGTACGCGGCATCGTCGGTGACTTCACCCGGGACCTGCACCGGCTGCCCACCGGCGGACGGCGACTGGTGATCTTCCTGGGTGGCACCATCGGCAACCTGATGCCGGCCGAGCGGGCCGAGTTCCTGGCCCGGATGCGGGCCGCCTTGGAGGTGGGGGACTGGTTCCTGGTCGGCACCGACCTGGTCAAGGACCCCTCGGTGATCGTGCCCGCGTACGACGACGCGGCCGGGGTGACCGCGGAGTTCAACCGCAACGTGCTGCGGGTGCTCAACCGGGAACTCGGCGCGGACTTCGACCCGGAGGCCTTCGACCATGTCGCCGTCTGGGATCCGGCACAGGAGTGGATCGAGATGCGGCTGCGGGCGCGACGACCGATGCGGGTCCGGGTGCTGGACATGGCTGTCGATTTCGCCGCGGGTGAGCAGTTGCGCACCGAGGTGTCGGCGAAGTTCCGCCCCGAGGGGATCGCCGCCGAACTGGCCGCGGCCGGGTTGCCGGCGCAACGGTTCTGGACCGACCCGGACGGCCTGTTCGGGGTGACCCTGGCCCGAGCCGACTGACGGCCCCCTCCCCATCCGGTCGAGCCGGCCGTTCGGTGGTCGGCTAGGCTGGGCGCAGCGAAGGGGAGTAGCCCTCAACGTCGTGGTCGACATACTGGTGCCTCGCGCACCCGGCCACGCGGCCTCGTACTCCGAGGCGGGCGAGACCTTCGACCCAGGCTGTAGGCAGCCGGGTCGAGGGCATCCCCGTACCTCCTCCCGGCTTGATCCGGAAGGATGTCATGGAAGGGTTCCTCGTCGCGCTGGCCGTCAGCTTCGGCGTGATCTTCGTTGCGGAGCTGGGAGACAAATCCCAGCTCATGGCCCTGGCCTTCGCCACCAGATATCGCACCATGCCGATCCTGATCGGCATGACCGTGGCCACCGCCCTGGTGCACCTGGCCTCGGTGGCCATCGGGTACGGCCTGGGCTCCGCCCTGCCCACCGGCTGGATCTCGCTGCTGGCCGGGGTGGCCTTCATCGGTTTCGGACTGTGGACCCTGCGCGGTGACACCCTCACCGAGGATGAGAAGCGCAAGGCGGCCCGGGGCGGCAAGTCGGCCGTGCTCACCGTCGGTGTCGCCTTCTTCCTGGCCGAACTCGGCGACAAGACGATGCTCGCCACGATCACCCTGGCCACCCAGTACGGCTGGTTCGGCACCTGGATCGGTTCGACCATCGGCATGGTGGCCGCCGACGCGCTGGCCATCATCGTCGGCCGGCTGCTGGGCCGAAAACTGCCGGAGCGGACCATCAAGTACGGCGCCGCCGCACTGTTCGCGCTCAGCGGCATCTGGTTGATCGTGGACGCGGTCGCCGAACTGCTCTGAGCCGGCCGACTACCCGGAGGGTGGCCGGGTAAGGCGCCGGGGTGAACGTCGAGGAGGCCGTCGGCCGCGGTCACCAGCTGGTGGTGACCGCGGTCGAGCTGGTCGGTGTCGTGGTGATCGTCGCCGGGGTGGCCTGGGCGGTGCTGCGGTTCGTCGTCGACGGGCTGCGGTACCGCGACACCGCGGTGTTCACCCGGATCCGGCTGACCCTGGGCCGCTTCCTCGTGTTGGGCCTGGAGTTTCAACTGGCCGCGGACATCCTGCGGACCGCGCTGTCACCGACCTTCGCCCAGATCGGTCAGCTGGCCGCCGTCGCGGCCATCCGGACCGGCCTGAACTATGTCCTGCGCAAGGAGATCGAGCAGGAACAACGGCAGGTGGAGACGCCCCGGGAAGGGGCGCGATGATCGAGACCCTGGCCGCGGTGGTCGGCGCCCTCGGGGTGTTCAGCGCCGGTGTGGCGTTGCTGGCCACCCGGTCGGTGCCGACGGCTCTCGGGGTGCTGCTGGACCTGCTGGTCGCCGCCGGGTTGCTGCGGCTGGCCGCGGTGGCTTCCTGGTCGGCCCTGGTGGGGGTGGTCGTGATCGTGGCGGTACGGCAGATGCTGCGGGCCGGCCTGCTGGCCACCGAGCGCTGGCGGGCGTCGGCGAGCAGCAGCCCGGCCGGGCCGGCATCGAGCCGCTGAGACCTCAGCCGCCGGGCCGCTGGTAGACGTCCGGCACCCCGTCGCGGTCCAGGTCGACCTGTTCCTTCAACGCGATCAGCCGGTAGGCCCGGTTGCGGCGGACCAGCACGAGGGTGGCCAGCAGCGCCGAGAGCAGCGAGCCGGTCAGCACGGCGGCCTTGACGTTGGCACCGGCCAGGCTGTCGGGGCCGAAGGCCAGTTCGCCGATCAGCAGGGAGACGGTGAACCCGATACCGGCCAGCAGCGACACCCCTACCAGGTCGGTCCAGGTGATGTCCTCGTCCAGCCGGGCGCGGGTGAACCGGGCCAGCAGGAAGGTGGAGCCGAAGATGCCGACGAACTTGCCGACCACCAGACCCAGCACGACACCGATGACGACCGGGTCGCTGACCACCGCACCCAGGTCGGCGCCGCGCAGCGAGACCCCGGCGGCGAAGAACGCGAAGACCGGTACGGCGAAGCCGGCCGAGATCGGCCGCCACTTGTGCTCCAGGTGCTCCGCCAGACCCGGCGCGGGGCGGCCGTCGCGACCCTTGCCGGCGAGCACCGGCACGGTGAAGCCGAGCAGCACCCCGGCCACGGTGGCGTGCACCCCGGAGGAGTGCACCAGGGTCCAGGCGACCAGCGCCAGCGGGATGAGCGCCCACCACCAGGTACGACGGCGCTGCACCAGCAGGCCGAACAGCGTGATCGGCACGACGGCTACCAGCAGCGGGAGCAGGGTGAAGTCGTCCGTGTAGAAGATCGCGATGATGGTGATCGCGAGCAGGTCGTCGACCACGGCCAGGGTGAGCAGGAAGGCGCGCAGCCCCTGCGGCAGGTACGCCCCGATGACCGCCAGGACGGCCAGGGCGAAGGCGATGTCCGTGGCGGTGGGGATGGCCCAGCCGCGTAGCCCCTCCCCGCCGGCGGACAGGTTGACGGCTACATAGATCAGCGCGGGCACTGCCATGCCGCCGACCGCCGCGACGACCGGCAGCACGGCCCGGCGGGGATCGCGCAGTTCCCCGGCGACGAACTCACGCTTGAGTTCCAGGCCGACCACGAAGAAGAAGATGGCCAGCAGCCCGTCGGCGGCCCAGGTGGCGAGATCCAGGTCCAGGTGCAGGGCCGAGCCGCCGGCCCAGGGCACCCATCGTCCCAGCTCGGTGTAGCCGTCCCCCCAGGGGGAGTTGGCCCAGATCAGGGCGATCACCGCACCGACCAGGAGGAGGGCGCCGCCGACGGTCTCCGTGCGCAGGACGTCGGCGAGGAAGCGGGCCTCCGGCCAGGAGGTGCGGGTGAAGAGGCGGCGTACCCCCCGGCGAGGTGGGGGCGGGTTGTGGTCGGTCATCGGCGGGTTCCACCTGTCGGTCGGATAGGAGCAGCGACATCGCCGACCAGACTTCCCGGCACACCGGCCATGACCTTATCCCCTGGCGGCGGTGGGCGCGAGGGCGGTGATCGGGCGGCGCCCGACCGGCATGGACTCCGCGACCTCCCGGTACGCCGAACCGCATCTTTTCCGGCCGGAGGGCGATTCCGGCGGACGCCCGGTCCGGTTGGGCATTGCGGAGGCGGACCGCCCTCAGGAAACGCCTAACTCCGGACACAAGTCACATAAGCCGCTTTAATGGTTTCACGAGATTCAGTCGACCTTGGGGGTTTTCGTGAAGTTCTTTGGCGTTACCGGGTTGATCCGGAGGCGTGCCTGATGGACCTGTTGCGCCAGCTGCGTCTCGTGCGGCAGCACTGGTGGATCGTCCTGGTCACCGTCATGGTGGCCCTCGGCGTGACCGCCCTGATCACGGTCCGGGCGCAGCCTCGCTACGTCGCCTCGGTCACCTTCTTCGTCACCACCCCCAGCCAAGGGGTGACGGACGCCTACCAGGGTGGGCTCTTTCTCCAGCAACGGGTCAAGTCCTACGCCGAACTGCTGACCAGCGACCGGCTGGCCCAGAACGCCGCCGCCGATCGTGGGGTCGGGTTGACCGCGGAGGAGATTCAGCGTCGGGTCAGCACCTCCACCGAAAACGGCACCGTCCTGCTGCGGGCCTCGGTGACCGACACCGACCAGGCCCGCGCGCTGCGGGTCAGCGAGGCCCTGTCGGCGAACTTCGTGGAACTCGTGAAGAAGGTGGAGGCCAGACCGGACGGCAGCGCCGGGCCGATCAAGATCGAGGTGGTCAGTGGTCCGCGGGTGACCGCCAGCCCGGTCTCCCCCCAGCCGGTGCGCAACACCGTGATCGGGGCCCTGCTGGGCCTGCTGGCCGGGATCGGTCTGGCGGTGCTGCGCGGGATGGCCGATGTCCGGTTGCGTGACGCCGCCGCGCTGCGGCGGGTCACCGGCAGTCCGCTGCTCGGTGAGATCCCGCTGGACGGCAGCGCCCGGACGGCACCCCTGATCGTCGGGGAGGCCGCCACCTCGGCCCGCGCCGAGGCGATCCGCAAGCTGCGGACCAACCTGCGCTTCGTCGACGTGCACGAGCCGGCCCGGGTCATCGCCGTCACCAGTGCCCTCCAGGGAGAGGGCAAGACCACCCTGTCCTGCAACCTGGCGATCGCCCTGGCCGAGGCGGGCTGGCGGGTGCTGCTGGTCGACGCCGACCTGCGCCGCCCCAAGGTGGGCCACTACCTCGGTGTCGACTCCGGGGTGGGGCTGACCGACGTCCTCGTCGGCGACGTGCACGTCGGCGACGTGGTGCAGCGGTGGGGCGACAAGTCCCTGCTGGTGCTGCCCAGCGGATCGGCCCCGCCCAACCCGAGTGAGCTGCTCGGTTCCAAGGCCATGTCGGATCTGCTGCTGGCCCTGCGGGAGTCCGCCGACATCGTGATCATCGACACCGCCCCGCTGCTGGCGGTCACCGACGGTGTGGTCGTCGCCGTGCAGGCCGACGGTGCGCTGCTGGTCAGCCAGCAGGGGCGGACCTCGCGTACCCAGGTGGCCACGGCCGCCCGGGCCCTGCACTCGGTCTCCGTCCGGCTGCTCGGGTGTGTGCTCAACATGGCGCGGGTGCCCAAGGCCGACGCCTACCAGTACGAGGCCTATCGGGTGGTGACCGAGACCGCCGCGGCCTCGGCGGGGCGGGCCGCTACCTCGGCGGGGCGGGCCGCTACCTCGGCGGGGCGGGCCGCGGCCGGCCGGCACGCCGACCGCGGCAGCACCGGAGCACCGGTCGACCACACCCAGGAACTCACCCGGCTGTCCCGATGAGCACCGCCAGGGGTCGCAGGGACCGTTCGATCTCCTCCGCACAGTGCCGGAAGTCCTCCGGGGTGCCCCCGACGGGGTCCGGCAGGTCGTCGGCGTCACCGGGGGCGGGCTGCAACCGGGCCCGAGCCAGGGTGGCGGCGGTGACCGCGGCGGCCAGTGGGTCCTCCTGCTCGGTCAGGGGCGGCTCGACGGCCGCGGCCAGCCGGCCGAACTGGCGCAGGGTGAAGGTCCGGTGCAGGGCCGCCGGGGCCAGCGCGGTGCAGACCGAGCGCTGGCGTCGGGTGGCGGTCAGCACCAGCACCGCCTCGGTGAGGTGCTCCGCCGCCAGCCGTCGGGTGCGGAAGGTCTCCGGATCGGCACCGGCCGCGGCGACGAGATCCGCCGCGTACGGGTGCATGGGCCGGCCGGCCACCGCGTCCGTGCCGGCGCTGGTCACGCTCACCGGACGCCCGGCGAGCATCCGACGCGCGGTGAACTCGGCCATCGGTGACCGGCACAGGTTGGCGTGGCAGACGAACAGAACTCCGTTGAGCATCGGGAACCCTCTCGACGAGGCGGCCGCCCACGGTGGCGCCGCGATCGGGGACGGTGCCCACCGGCGCCCGTCCCGCAAGGGGTTGGCGGCATCGTACGCGCACCCGGCGCCGGGTCAGGGTCACGCCGCGCCGGACCGGCCGAGGGTGGGGGTGTCCCGATGCGGGTCGGCATCCTGACGTATCACTTTCCGCCGGAGCCGGCCTTCATCCCCGGCAGCCTGGCCGAGGAGTTGGCCGCCCGGGGCCACGAGGTGCGGGTGCTGACCGGTTTTCCGGACTACCCCGGCGGACATGTCTACCCGGGCTGGCGGCAGCGCTGGCGGCACGAGACCCGCAGCCGAGGGTTGACGGTCCGCCGGGTGCCCCGATACAGCACCGGCGACGGGGCCGTGCGGCCCAGGATGGCCGCCTGGCTCTCCTTCGCCGCCAGCACGGCCTTCGTCGGGCGGAGCTATCTGGCCGGTGTGGACGTGCTGTACGTCCATCAGCCGCCTGCGGCGGCCTTCGCCTCGGCGGCCCTGCTGCGGCTGCTCGGTCAGGTGCCGGTCGTGCTGCACGTGCCGGACGTCTGGGCGGAGCAGAGCGTGGAGGACCCCGACGACGACCGGTGGGCCGCCCGGGTGCGGGCGGCGATGGCCAGGACCTACCGGTCCGCCAGCACGATCGCGGTCAGCGCACCCTCCCTGCGGGAGGCGGTGGTAGCCACCGGAGTGGAGGCCGACCGGGTGCCGGTGGTGCTCAACTGGACCGACGAGCGGATCTTCCGGCCCGCCCCGGCCGGGTCGGCCGCCCGGGGACTGGTCCGCCGCGACGATCGCTGTGTGGTGATGCACGCCGGCACCATCGGGGCACGCCAGGGTCTGGAGACGGCGGTACGCGCGGCAGCGGCCCTGGAGAACACCATGGACCTGGTCCTGGTGGGCTCGGGCGCCCAGGAGCGGCGGGTGCGGGGGCTCGCCGCCGAGTTGCGCGCCGACAACGTCCGGTTCGTCGAGCGACGGTCACCCCTGGACATGCCGGAGCTGTACGCCGCCGCCGACTACCAACTGGTCATGCTGCGGGATCTGCCCGCCCTGCGCGGCACCGTGCCGGGCAAGCTCCAGGCGGCCCTGTCCTGTGCGGCACCCGTGGTGGCCTCGACCGGCGGCGACACGGCCGCCCTGGTGGAACGAGCGCGGGCGGGGCTGTCCTGCCCGCCGGGGGACTGGGCCAGTCTGGCGGACCGGTTCTGGCTGGCCGCGCAGATACCCCCACCCGCGCGGGCCGAGATGGGCCGTCGGGGCCGCCAGGCGTACCTGCGGGAGATGTCGCTGTCGGCCGGGGTGGACCGGATCGAAGGGCTGCTGCGGGAGGCAGCGGCCAACCCACGCGAGAAGACGGACACCCCGGTACGGAAGTCCATATCCTCCGAATAGTTCTTCAAGCCCACAAAACAGTCGAAGGCTGTTGGAGCTATCTACACCCTGCGAACCCTGGTCTCGGTGTACGGACCGGCCGGCGGGACGGTGCTCGACGCCCGTCTCGACGGGGCCGAGACCGCGGTGGCCACCGGCACCGAACGGCGCACGCCGGCCACCGGGCGGCAGCCCAGCCCCTCGGCTGCTGCTCAACACCCGGCTGGTGTGGGACCTGCGGATCATCGGGGGAACCACCCAACGGCGACTCGATCTGACCGCCGGCCGAGTGTCCGGTCTGGAGTTCGCCGGTGGGGCCACCCGCACCGAGCTGCGGCTGCCGCGTACCCGGGGCGGGATGGTGGTCCGGGTGACCGGCGGGGTCAACGTCCTGGACGTCACCGTGGCCGGTGGGGCACCCGTGCGGGTGCGGGCCGCCGCCGGGGCCGGCGACGTGCGGGTGTACGACGAGCAGCACGGCGGAGTCCCCGCCGGCACGGTGCTCGGCTCCCCGGCCTGGGACCGCTCCGTCGATCGGATCTTCCTCGACCTGGTGGCCGGAGCGAACCTGGTAGCCGTACGACGGGGATGACCTCCGGCGACGGCCACCGCCGGGCTGACGGCGCGTAGAGTCGGATCGTGGAGCGTACCGAGTCGATGCCGGCGCAGACCCGACCGCCCGGAGTGGCCACCACGGACCCCGGCAGTGTCCTGTTGCCCGGGCACGACGTGCCCCTGGGCCGCTACACCACCGTCCGGCGGTTGCTGCCCCAGCGCACCCGGCGGATGGTCGGGGCCTGGTGCTTCGTGGACCACTTCGGACCCGACGACGTGGCCCAGCGCCCCGGCATGGAGGTGCCGCCGCACCCGCACACCGGCCTGCAGACGGTGACCTGGCTGCTCGACGGGGAGATCCTGCACCGCGACAGCCTCGGCAACGTGCAGCCGATCCGTCCCGGCCAGCTCAACGTGATGACCTCGGGCCACGGCATCGCCCACTCCGAACGGTCACCGGCCGACCATCCGCCCCTGATGCACGGGGTGCAGCTGTGGGTGGCGCTACCGGATTCGGCTCGCGGCGGCCCGGCCGACTTCGCCCACCACGCGCAGCTGCCCCGCTGGGAAGAGGGGGCGCTGAGGGTGACCCTGCTGGTCGGGGAGTTGGGCGGGGAACGGTCCCCGGCCCGGGTGCACACCCCCCTGGTCGGCGCCCAGGTCGAGCTGACCGGTGCCGGGCAGGCGAGCCTGCCCCTGCGCCCCGACTTCGAGTACGCGCTGCTGGCCCTGGACGGCGGAGCGCAGGCCGACGGCGTACGGGTGGCACCCGGGGCGCTGCTCTGGCTGGGCACCGGACGCACCGGGCTCACCATCTCCGGGGAACCGGGCACCCGGCTGATGCTGCTCGGCGGCACCCCCTTCGAGGAGCCGTTGGTGATGTGGTGGAACTTCGTCGGGCGCAGCCACGAGGAGATCCTGACCGCCCGCGAGGACTGGATGGCCGGCCGGCGGTTCGGGACGGTAGCGGACGATCCGGATCCGCCGCTGCCCGCGCCGACCCTGCCGACGGTGCGCCTCAAGGCCCGCGACCGGGCCGGCCGCACCAGCTCCTAGGGACGGGTGTTGTCGACCACAATCGGTCGTCGGTTGACCCCCTGCTGACCGTTCGGCCGATGGCCTGTCGTATGATCCTCGCGGTAGCAGCAGTCGCCCGGTTCGAGTGACTGTGGGCCGCCTGGTGGTCCCGACCGGTTCGGCGGTGCACCACCGGGGCAGGTGGCTACCCAGGGGCGCCTCCGGTCGCGGTTCGTGGCCGGGGCGCCCTCCTGAAGGGCCCGACACCTCAGATGCTGCGCAGATGCTGCGAGACCCGCTGATGGCGCTTGTCGCGGCCGACAGCGGCCCGCTGGGCGTCGTCCACCTCCGGAGCCGCCTCGATGCTCGCGGAGCGGGCCACCTCCCGGCCGTTGGCGTACTCGACCGGCGGCAGCGCCCGCAGGGCGTGCAGCACATCCGGCGGAGCCCCCTCGCGTTCCGCCTCGCGCACCACCTCGTCCCTGCCGGCGGGGTAGTCCAAGCTGGACAGGTAGTGCAGTACCTCGGCGTAACTAGCCATGGTGTCGGCTCCTCCCGGCTTCGATCGGCCACGACCGGGCGCGGTTACCCATCCCGGCGGCGCTCACGCGCCGACGGCGGGAGAACCGGGGGAGGGTTTTCGTCCCGTGACGGCGGGTAACCGCGCGCCGAGGGGGTACGCCGATGAACTACGACACCTTCGTCGACCAGGTGGCCCAGCGCACGGGCACCTCCACCCAGCGGGCGGTGGACCTGATCCAGGCCACCCTGGCTACCCTGGCCGACCGGTTGACCGGCGGTGAGGTGCTGGATCTGGCGGTGCAACTGCCGGAGCCGCTGCGCCTGCCGCTGCGGCCGACACCGGACACCGAGGCCGCCGAGCGCTTCGGCGCCGGAGAGTTCGTCGCCCGGGTGGCCCGGCGTGCCCAGATCGAGGAACCGGCCGCCCGCGCCGTGATCGGCGCGGTGTTCACCACCATCCGCGAGGCGGTGACCGGCGGCGAGTTCGACGAACTGGTCGTCCAACTGCCCCGGGACTACCGGGACATCGTCGAGCCCGCGATGGCACCCGGCGCCACCCTGCGCCGCCGCTGACGGCGGTCTGGCGGCCCGGCCGGGCTGGACCGTGAGCCGTACACCGGGGGATTGCGCTAGGCCACCGTGCCGGCAGCCCGTAGCTCGGCCACCCGCTGCGCCGGGTAGCCGATCTCGTCGAGCACCTCGTCGGTGTGCTCGCCCGGCCAGGGCGGGGGGCGGCGCACCGAGGTCGGGCTGCCGGAGAAGCGGGGGGCCGGGGCCGGTTGGCGTACCCCCTCGTGGGTGACGAAACTCCGCCGCGCGGCCAGGTGCGGATGCTCGGGCGCCTCCTGCCAGTCGAGCACCGGGGCCAGGCAGGCGTCGGAGTCGGCCACCAGGGCCGCCCACTCGTCGCGGGTACGAGTGCGGAACAGCCGCGCCCAGGCCGCCCGCAGGGCCGGCCAGTTCGCCGGATCGTCACGGTCCAGGGCCTGGTCCGGCGGCAGCGGGAAACCGGTACGGCGCACCAGTTCCTCGTAGAACCTCGGCTCCAGGGCCCCGACGGCGACATACCGGCCGTCCGCGCACTCGTAGCTGTCGTAGAAGGGGGCACCCCCGTCCAGCAGGTTCACCCCCCGGGGGTCCTGCCACATGCCCAACCGGCGCAGGGCGTGGATCTGGGTGCTGAGCACGCTGACCCCGTCCACGATCGCCGCGTCGATCACCTGACCGGCCGCGCCGCCGCGCACCGCGTACAGGGCGGAGACCACCCCCAGGGCCAGCATCATGCCGCCACCTCCGAAGTCGCCCAGCAGGTTGAGCGGAGGCACCGGGGGCTGTCCGGCCCGGCCGATGCCGTGCAGGGCGCCGGTCAGGGCCAGGTAGTCGATGTCGTGCCCGGCGTACGGGGCGTTCGGGCCCTGCTGCCCCCAGCCGGTCATCCGGCCGTACACCAGCCGGGGGTTGATCTCCTGGCAGTCGGCCGGGCCGAGGCCCAGCCGTTCGGTCACCCCCGGGCGGAAGCCCTCGATCAGCACGTCGGCGTCGCGGACCAGGTCCAGGACCACCTGTCGGCCCTCGGCCGACTTGAGGTCCACCGCCAGGGAGCGGCGGCCCCGGTTGAGCAGGTCCGGATGCGGGGTGCCGAAACCGGTCGGATCCACCGCCTCGACCCGGTCCACCCGGATCACCTCGGCGCCCAGGTCGGCGAGCATCATCGCGGCGAAGGGGCCGGGTCCGATCCCGGCCAGTTCGATCACGCGTACGCCGGTCAGGGGGCCGCTCGACAGCTCTGCGCTCACCCCGGTCACGATAGGGGTACGCCCTGCGACCCGGTGAGACGAGACCGCATCCCCCCGCCTGGCGGGGTCCTGACGGCTGTCCTAACCTTGTCGGGACGAGGGGAGTACTTCCCACGAACCATACCGGTCAGTACGGCGCGCCCGGGGTGCGCCTCGGGTGGTTGCCCAGCGAATACTGGGTGAAGGAGACCTCGAACATGACACGGTGTTCGAGGAGGCCCCATGTCCGAAATGTCGTACGTAGCTGCCGGTTTTCAGTCCATCGGTACGCCCTCGCTCTGGGCGATCACCATCGCCGGGGTCATCGCGCTGCTGGTGCTCGACTTCGTGGTGACCCGACGCCCACATGAGGTGTCGCTGAAAGAGGCACTCGGCTGGTCGGCCTTCTACATAGCCCTGCCGCTGGCCTTCGGGGCCTGGGTCTGGTCCCGGTACGGCAGACAGGAGGGCATCGACTACCTGGCCGGCTACCTGGTCGAGAAGTCGCTGTCGGTCGACAACCTCTTCGTCTTCATGCTGCTGCTGGCCGCCTTCGCGGTGCCCAGCGTGCTCGCCCAGCGGGTGCTGCTGTTCGGCATCGCCGGTGCCCTGGTGCTGCGCGGCGTCTTCATCGCCGTCGGCGCGGCGGCCCTGCAGACCCTGGACTTCGCCTTCCTGATCTTCGCCCTGATCCTGCTGGTCACCGCCGCCAAGCTGATCCGGGACGCCTTCAGCGGCCACGAACAGAGCGTCGACATCGCCAACATGCGCTCGGTTCGCCTGCTGCGCCGGTTCATGCCGGTGGTCAACGAGTACCACGGCACCAAGATGACCGTACGGGTCGACGGTCGACGGGCCCTGACCCCGCTGGCGCTGGTGGTGGTCGCCGTACTGGCCACCGACGTGGTCTTCGCGGTCGACTCCGTGCCGGCCGTCTACGGCATCACCGAGGACCCGTACCTGGTCTTCGCCACCAACGCCTTCGCCCTGCTGGGCCTGCGCGCTCTGTACTTCGTGCTGCACGCGGCGCTGAGCCGACTGGTGCACCTCACCTACGGGCTGGCGATCATCCTGGCCTTCATCGGGGTCAAGCTCGGCCTGCACTGGGCGCACGGCATCTGGGAGAGCGTCCCGGTGATCCCCACCGAGATCTCCCTGCTGGTCATCGTCGCCGTGCTGATCACCGTCACCATCACCAGCCTGCGGGCGACCCGCAATGTCGTACCGGGGTCGAAAGAGGTCATCACCGAACGGCGCTGACCTGACGTTTGTCCCGGCCGCCCACGGGAACCGGGCCAGGATGACGAAACCTCGTGTGGTGATCGTGGGAGCCGGGTTCGCCGGTTACCACGCGGCGAAGACATTGAGCCGGCTGGCCCGGGGCCGGGCCGAGATCGTCCTGCTCAACTCGACCGACTACTTCCTGTATCTGCCGCTGTTGCCTGAGGTGGCGGCGGGGGTGGTGGAGCCGGGCCGGATCGCCGTGCCGTTGACCGGCACCCTGGACGACGTCCGGGTGGTCATCGGGGAGGCCGACCACGTCGACCTGCAAAATCGGTGGGTGGGCTTCACCCAGGCCGAGGGGGATCGCAACCGGCTGGCCTACGACCGGCTGGTCCTGTCCGTCGGCAGCGTCAACAAGCTGCTGCCCATCCCCGGGGTGACCGAGTACGCGCACGGCTTCCGTGGCCTGCCCGAGGCGGTCTACCTGCACGACCATGTGGTTCGGCAGGTGGAGTTGGCCGAGCAGGCGACCGACCCCACCGAGCAGCAGGCCCGGGCGACCTTCGTGGTGGTCGGCGCCGGCTACACCGGTACGGAGGTGGCCGCCCACGGCCAGCTGTTCACCGACGCCCTGGCCGCCCAACGCCCCCGACTGAAGATCCGCCCCAAGTGGATGCTGCTGGATGTCGCACCCCGGGTGCTGCCCGAGCTGGACCAGCGGATGTCCCGCACCGCGGACCGCGTGCTGCGCCGCCGCGGCGTGGACGTCCGGATGGGTACCTCCGTGGCGGTCGCCACCGCCGACGGGGTAAAACTCACCGACGGGGAGTACGTGCCCACCTGCTCCCTGGTCTGGTGCGTCGGGGTACGCCCCGACCCCTTCGTGGCACAGTTGGGTCTGCGTACCGAGAAGGGTCGGTTGGTCGTCGACGAGTACCTCAACGTCCCCGGCTTCCCCGAGGTGTACGCCTGCGGTGACGCCGCCGCCGTGCCCGACCTGACCCGGCCGGGCGAGATCTGCACCATGACCGCCCAGCACGCCCAGCGGCAGGGCAGACTCGCCGCCCACAACATCGCCGCCTCGTACGGCCAGGGCCGGCGTCGCCCGTACAAGCACCATGACCTGGGCTGGGTGGTCGACCTGGGCGGCAAGCAGGCCGCCGCCAACCCGCTGAAGGTGCCGCTGTCCGGCCTGCCGGCCAAGGCGGTCACCCGCGGGTATCACCTGCTGGCCATCCCCGGCAACCGGGCCCGGATCGGCGCCGACTGGGCCCTGGACGCCGCCCTGCCCCGCTCGGCGGCCCAACTGGGCCTCGTCCCGGCCAACGCGGTACCACTGGAGAGCACCTCCCCGGAGATGCCGGCCTGGGCCCGCTGACCACCCCCTGGTGTGGGCGCGGCGGGGGCCGGCCACCGTGCGGCTGGCCGACCGGTCGGCCCACACCCGGGTCGGCTCAGCCGGAGGACAGGCCCGCGCCCGCCTCGTCGATCGCGGCGTCCACCGCGTGGGCCAGGTCCACGTCCAGCTCGGTCACCCCACGGGCGCTGCCGGTGCTGACGCTGAGCACGGCCGTGCTCGGGTCCGCCCGGCCGATGCGGGGCCCTCGACCGATCTGGTCGCGGAGTTGATCGAGACGGTCCAGGACCCGGTCCAGGCTGTCCGCCGGTAGCACCAGGGTGCGGGTCAGGGCCTCGCCGTCGTCCGACCAGTACGGCAGGTCGGTCAGCGCGGCGCTACGTTGCGCACCGGTCAGGGGCGGCGTGGCGCTGCTGGCCCCGACCAGCCCACCACCGACGGCCGGCGGGTTGAGCAGTTCCCGCAGGTCGTCCGGCACGTGCAACGACTCGACCAGGTCGTGATCGTGTTCGGCGAGCGTCGCCAGGGTGGCCTCGACCTGGTAGCGGGCCTGCTCCGGGCTGCGGCCGCTGAGCCGTCCGACCTCGGACAGGAAGCCGGGCAGATCCGAGTGCCGTTCGACACCGTCGACCGGTACGACACTGTGCAGTGACGCCGGGACGGACTGGAGCAGGCGTTGTCGCTGTTCCGCGCCGAGGGCCCAGGCCAGGACCAGCACGGTGGACTCCACGCCCACCTTGGCGGTGCGGAAGTCGACGCCGGCCCGGCGACCGACCTCGGCGACGAGGTCCTGGTAGCCGATCGGCTCCACTCCGGCAGAGGTCGGGTCCATCTCGGGCAGGGGTCGCTGGGTCTGCGGGACAGCGGCCGGCGGCGGGGCCGGACCACCGCGTGTGGTGTTCGGTTTGTGCCGGCTACCGGCCGGCGGTGGGCCGTCGCGCCGGGCCTGGTCGAGATGGGTGAGCTGCTTTGACGAACTCAGGCTGGCCCCGGTGTCGGCGGCCTGGGTGCCGCGCTCGCGGGCCTGTCGGGCCAATGCCCGCCTACGTTGGTTGTCGCCCTCCATCTGCTTGCGCATGCTGACACCTCGCTTTCGCTGGTGTTCTGCTCCGGGCTCAGCGGTGGCCTTCCCGTCGCCGCCGGGCACGAAACGAGCGGCCGGACCGGGTCGGTGACGGTCGGCGACGCTTCATCCCCGCCGGGTGAGGGCCGCTCACCCGACCGGCGCAGATGATCGCCGTGGACCGGAGATCTTCCGATGGCATGCGGAGGGCAGGTCGTCATGAAGCGGATTGTCGAGATCGTCCCGGCCAGGCCCGGCTGGTACTCCCGATGGCTCCTGGCTCCGGAGAACACCCGCTGTTATCCGGTGAGCCTGTGGGCGCTGCTGGAGGAGACCGACGGCACCGGGCGGGAGGTGATCGGGGTCGACTGCGCGGGACAGTGGCCCGGCGACGACGACACGGATGCGGAGTTCGTCCGCTATCTGTTCCAGACGCCGGATTCCGGGGCCCCCGACGACGCGGAGTCGACCCCCGAGGCCCGCCGTGCCGGGCCGGTCGTCGCGGCCACCTGAGCATTCCTCCGGCCCCCGACCCCTGGTCCCAGGGTCGGGGGCACCCCCGAACCCGGTGGGCGCCCGGTCAGCCCGCCGCCTGCACGTCGTCGTCGCCGGCCGCGGACACCTGGAGCAGCTCGGCCAGACCGGTGCGGTCCAGCAGTTGGCGAAGGTTGGGGTTGACACCGGTCAGGCGGATCGGCACCGGGCTGCCCCGGTGGGCCACCACGAGAGCGCTGAGGCCCGAGGAGTCGCACAGACTCACTCCGGCCAGGTCGATGACCAGGTGCTGGTAGCCGTCCCGGCGTACCTGCTCGACGGCGGCGATCAGTTCCGGAGCGCTGTCGAAGTCCAGGTCACCGGTGAGCCGCAGCTCCGCATGTCCGACGTCGAACCGGCTGACCTCGATGACCAACAGCTGTGAGGACATGACTCCATGCTCCCAGCCCGACGAGGGAACGCAAGTCGCGGGGTACGTCTTTCGCGGTCCGCGCCACTGTCGACCCCCGTGCAGGGCTGCGGCGTAGGCCGGTCGCTCAGGCGGGGACGGTGGGTTGGCCGTCCGGTTCGGTGCTGACCGGCCCCTCGCCGCCGGTCGAGCGAGTCAGCAGGCCGGTCACCCCGGTCATGTCCAGGATGGTCGCCAGGAACCGGGGCACCGCGCGCAGCCGCAGGGTCACCCCGTCGCGCAGCCCTTCCCGCCAGGCGTGCACGATGATGCTGAGCCCGGTGCTGTCGATGAACTGGAGGTCGGCGAAGTCGAGTACGAGGGCGCGGGGACCGGCCCGCAGTTCCCGGTCGATCTCCGTACGCAGCGGCCCGGCCGTGGTGTAGGCGAGGTCGCCACCCACCCGGATCACCGGAATGTCGGGATCGGACCGGTCGACTGACACGCTCAACGGAGTGGTCTCGGGTCTTCGACCGTGGGACAGCAACGATCACGCCTTCCGCGGGGTGGCGGGCGGACGGGGGCGTCCGGATCGTAACAACCTTGACGGCGCCTCGCCTTACGGCAGTCGACCGGGCCGCTCACGGCCACCTGAGCGGCGGTCGAACGGGCTGCCCGACGGCCGCCTGGGTGGCGCGGCGACGACACCGGCGTACCCTGGGGGCGGGACAGCGACCAGGCACACCGCCGCTGCGTGGGTGCGGAATCGAGATGGAGTGGGGCTTATCTGGTGACTGGTGCCGACGTCAGGGACATCGACCCCGGCGACGGACGGTTCACGCCGAATGCCCCGCAGGAGCCGGCGTGGCGCACCGACCTGTCCGCAGCCGCACTGCCCGCCATCGATCCGTCGCTGAGCGCCGCCGACTGGCCGGTGGTCGTCGAGCACCTGCGGGAGGGCCTGGTGCTGTGCGGCCCGGACGGCGTGGTGTGGCAGGTGAGCCCGGTCGCCGCGCGGTTGCTGCCGGAGATCGTCGTGGGCGGCAGCTGCGCCGAGTTCGAGGCCCTGCCCGGCCCGGTCGCCGAGATCACCCGGCACGGACGCCGGCTGCGGGTCCGCCGGGTGTCGTTATCCGCCGGGCGCAGCTGCTGGTACGTGGAAGACCTCAGCGAACACACCGGGCCGGTCGACGCCCTGGCGGCCGAGCGGGCCCGATCGGCCTTCCTGGCGATGGTGGGGGAGAAGCTCGGCAATCCGTTGCATCCCGACCGGGCCGCCGCCGCGGTGGTCCGGCTGGCCGTGCCGACCCTGGCCGAGACGGCGGTGCTGATTCTGGCCCCCCGCTCGGGACGCGCCCGGTGGTGGCGGGCCAGTCAGGCCGACGACGGGCAGTCCACCCTGGACCGAGGGGCGCTGCACACCGGTGAGATGCCCGCGGCCGTCGCCGAGAGCCTGCACGGGGTGCAGCCGCACACGGTCGACTGGTTGGCCGAGCAGGCGGTCGAGGCGGGCTGGCTGCCCGGGCACAACGCGGCCGAGGTCTGCGCCCGACTGGTGTCGTTGCCCGGTCGGGACGCCCCCGCAGGCGTACTGCTGGTGGCCCGTCCGGCGCCCCGGTGGTACACCGAGGACGATCTGGACCTGCTGCGGGCCTTCGCCGACCGGGCCGGGGCCGCGCTGACCACCGCCCTGCTCTACCGCAACCAGGCCGAGGTGGCCGACACCTTGCAGGCCAGCCTGCTGCCGGTGGAACCGGCGCAGGCGCCGGGGGTGCAGTGGGGCACGGCGTACCGGCCGGCGCAGGCCGGTCTGCGCATCGGTGGGGACTTCTACGGCGCACACCGGCTGCCCGACGGCGGCTCGGTGTTCTTCCTCGGTGACGTCTCCGGCAAGGGGGTCGAGGCTGCGGTCTTCACCGGTCAGCTGCGCCAGTGCCTGCACGCCCTGCACCGTATCGAGTCACAACCGGCCCGGCTGCTGCGGCTGCTCAACGACGCGCTGCTGGAGACCACCCTGGCGCACGGGCAGGGCCGGTTCGCCACGATGGTCCTGGGAGTGGTCCGGCCGCACCGCGACGGTGGACTGTCGTTGACCCTGGCCGGCGGCGGTCATCTGCCTCCGCTGGTGGTGCGCGCCTCCGGCGAGGTGGAACAGCTCCCGCTCAGCGGGATGCTCATCGGGGTGGTCGCCGATCCCCGGGTCGATCAGGTCTCCACCCGACTGGCCCCCGGCGAGACCTGCCTGCTCTACAGCGACGGGGTGACCGAGGCCCGGGGTGGCCGGCGGGGAGTCGAGCAACTCGGCACCGACCGGTTGATGCAGGCGTTGACCGGCTGCCAGCGGATGCCGGCTCCGGCCCTGGCCGAACGAATCGAACAGGTCACCTGCGACTGGCTGGCCCAGCGTGACCACGACGACATCGCGGTGCTCGCGCTGCGTGCCGCCGGCGTCGGGGGCCGGCCGCACCGACACCTGCACGCGGTCCCCACTCCGACCGGGGTGGCTCGGGAAGGGGCGACGACACCGTGACCATGGCGACGACGGAAACCTCCCTCGCCGCACTCTATCCGCGGTACCTGCACTGCCTGGCCGAGGCCGACGAGTCGGCCGCCATCGAGGTGGCCCGGGAACTGCTCGAGGCGGGGGTGCCCGCCGACCGGGTGCTGCTGGACCTGGTCGCACCGGCCCAGGCCGAGGTGGGGGAGCGCTGGGCCCGCAACGAGTGGAGTGTGGCCCAGGAACATGCGGCAACCCACGTCAGCGAGCGGGTGGTGGCGGCGGTAGCCGGGTACGCCAATGTCCGAGGCGACCGGGGTCGGATCGTGGTGGCCTGTATGGACGGTGAGTGGCACGCCCTGCCGGCCCGGCTGGTCGCCGAGGTGCTGCGGTTGCAGGGCTGGCAGGTGACCTTCCTGGGGGCCAGCGTGCCGGCCGCGCACCTGGTGTCGTACCTGCACCGGCATGACGCGTACGCGGTCGCCCTGGCCTGTGCGCTGCCGATGCGACTGCCGCAGGCGCATCGGATGATCGAGGCCTGCCGGCGTTCGGACGTGCCGGTAGTGGTCGGCGGCCGGGGTTTCGGCACGGACGGCCGGTGGGCGCGGCGGCTCGGGGTGGCCTGGGCGCCGGACGGGCCCACCGCCGCGGACCTGCTCGCCGACGAGCGGGCGCTGCGGGCCACCGCACCGGCCGCGCTGGCCCATCTGGCCGACGACGAGTACCCCAGCCTGGTCAGCCGTCGTGGCGAGCTGATCGACAGCGCCCTGGCCGACCTGACCCGGCGGATCCCGGCCACCCGGGACTACACCCCGGCCCAACTGGACTCCACGGTCAGCGACCTCGGCTACATCCTGGACTTCCTGGCCGCCGCCCTCTATGTCGACGACGGCTCACTGTTCACGGAGTTCGTCGACTGGCTGGTGACCATTCTGGCCAGTCGGGGAGTGCCGGCCACCGCGGTCGGGGCTACCCTGCGGCACTACGTGGTCACCCTGCACGATTTTCCGCGTGCGGCGGCCTTCCTGGCCGCCGGTGCGGCCTCGTTGCCGGCGGTCGGGCGGCCCGACCACCCACCGGCGGCGTAACTGCGGCCCGCCCGGCGGCGCGCTCTATACTTCGCCCACTGCAAGCATTCGTCCTCAGGCGGCGAGAGGGGATTGCCGTGACGTTGACCGTCACGTACGCCGGTCGTGACGCGGAAGGGCCGGCCCGCCTGTGTCTCGCCGGTGAGCTCGACATGAGCAGTGCCCCGGAGCTCAACGAGGCGATCGACCGGTTGGCCGCGGCGGGGCAGCGGCGCCTGCTGGTCGATCTGTCCGACCTGACCTTCTGTGACTCGACCGGGATCGCGGTCTTCGTCCGTGGTGACAACCGTGCCGCGGCGCAGGGTGGCTGGCTGCGGATCACCGGCGCCAGGGGTCGGGTGGAACGGGTGCTCAAGGTGACCGGACTGGCCGATGTGCTCGGGTACGGTACTGCCGACCCGGGCCCGGACGACAGTGCCGGAATGGGCTAGATTCCCGCCAGTATGGGATCGTCGATCCCGTCCTCGCCGACCTGAGGCAGGTAATGATGGCCGCTCGTACCCATGACCCGGTTCGCATCCTCGTCGTGGACGACGACCCGGGTGATGTGCTCATGATCGAGGAAGCGTTGGCGACCTCGGACGTCGAAAAGGTCATCGACGTGGTCGGCGACGGCCAGGAGGCGATGGAGTTCCTGCGCCGGGAGGGTAGGCACAGCGGGGCTCACCGCCCGGACGTGATCCTGCTCGACCTGAACATGCCCCGGATGGACGGGCGCCAGGTGCTCGGCGAGGTGAAGGGCGACGCGGACCTGCGCAGCATCCCGATCGTCGTGCTGACCACCTCCAACGCCGACACCGACATCATCAGCAGCTACACCTTGCAGGCCAACGCGTACGTCACCAAGCCGATCGATCTCGACGACTTCAACGATGTGGTGCACCGCATCGACGAGTTCTTCGGCCGGGTGGTCGTACTGCCCAAGCAGCGGCCCTGACCGGCGCCTAGCTGAGCAGCGCCGCGACGATGGTCTCCGCCCGCTGCTCGTGCTGGGCGTAGGCGTAGGGGTACGCGGAGACCTGCACGGCCTGGGCCGCCAGGGTCACGGCCATCTGCTGCCAGCCGGGCACCTGGAGCAGGGCCTCGTAGAAGGCGCGGGACGCGTATGCGGGACGCATCAGGTCGCGTACGGTGCCCCAGCCGCTACTCGGACGCTGCTGGAACAGCCCGACGGAGTCGTGGTCCCAGCCGATGGCCTGGTGGGGGTAGTTCTGGGACTCCGGCAGCACCCCGCTGGCGTAGTTGAGCAGGGTGCTCTCCTGCATGGCGGTGGCCACGGCGACGACCAGGCCCTTGCGGGGGATCTTCATCTCGACCCCGACGTCCACGATCACCTTGGCGTTGTCCATCTGCACCTGGGTGAGCCCGGCGACCGGCTTGGGGCGGGGCGGTCGGGTCGGCTTGGCGGTGGTCTTCTTCGGCTTCGGGGTGGCTGACGGCTTGGCCGAGGGGGAGGCCGAAGGGCTGGGGCTGGCCGGTGGGGTGGGCGAGGGGCTGCGTGCCAGGGACCGGGAGGCCGGGCCCTCCTCGACGAGCCGGGCCCGGTCGGCCACCGCCTCGGCGACCTGTGCCCGCGGGCCTTCGTCGGTTGCGCGGACAGCCGCCACCGCCACCGCGGTCGCCCCAAGGCAGCAGGTCAGGCCGGTGGCCAGGGCCACCCGGAGCCGGGTACCACCCAGCCGGGCCCGGATGCCCGGGAGGGTGGCGCGGTGCCTGCCGGCCCGTTCGGATGATGCTCCGTCGGCCGATAGGCTCGCCGGTTGCTGTGGGGGCAGCGTCTGGTCGATGTCGTCGTCGGGGTGCATTCGCCGAGGTTAGAGAGCCCAGGGCGCGCTGGCATCGGGTGGGTTGATGGCATGCGTCACAATTTGCGGCTAACGGCCGGGTGAAACTCCATATTCGTTCCGGTGGCTCACAAATTGCGCCAACCGGCTATTTCGGCAATGACCGTAATGTCACCAACAACTGCCCGGAAAAGGTGATCTTGGGTCAATGAACGGTCCCCCTGATCGCCTCCACCGAACGGCCCACCCCGCTGTCGGCCCTGCGGAAGCCACTGATGGGGCGGTCGGCCCAGCCGCCACCCCGACCCACTCGCTGGAGGTGTCCGTCCGCAGCCGGTCCGGGCCGGACCGGCTGCGACACCCGATCGCCTAATGCCGCCCGTTCTCCGCCGGGCTGACCGTCAGCCGGTGTCGGCTGCCGTCCTCGCGGGAGAAGGGCCACAGCCGGTCGGCGTGCTCGACCAGCTCCGCCAGCTGCTGGCGGCTCAGCCCGGCTGAGGAGATCGAGGCGTGCACGTCGGCCCGGTACCGCCCGTCGTCGTCGCGGCCCAGCTTCGCCTCCGCGCGTACCTGCACGGTGTGTGCCTCGTCGGTGATCCCGCCGGCCGCCTCCACGGCGGCATGGTGCAGGCAGGACGCGTACGCGGCGGCCAGCAGCTGCGAGGGGGTCAGCCCGGTGCAGTGTCGTGCCAGTGGTGAGGCCAGGGCGGTGGACAGCGCCTCGTCGTCGGTGTGGATGTGGCCGCCCTCGGCGGTCACGGCGGCAACCTCGTTAAGCCAGGAACTCATCGCGTTCCTCCCGTCACTCACCGCCCGGCTACCCGAGCCGGACCCGGTGAAACCGGGAGGTCAGTCGCCGTGGCGGCTCCACTGCACCCCGACGGCCGCCTCGGTGGCCGCGGCGGCGGCCCGCTCCGTCCAGGGGCTCACCGGTGCCGGGCGCTGTCGAGGTAGCAGCGGCTCGTGCATCGGCACGTACACCCGGGCGTCCACCACCTCGGCCAACAGCAGCGCGGTGACCAGGCTGCTGGGCCGCCGGGAGGGCTCCTCGGCCAGGCAGCGCCGGCAGATGTCGGCCACCTCGGCGGGCAGCCCGGGCACCTCCGGCAGGGGCTGCGGGGGCTGCCGCCGGTCCGGCCCCAGCAACTGGGTGACACTGTCGGCCGCGTACGGCAGTCGCCCGGTCAGGCAGCAGTAGAGCAGTACCCCGAGGGCGTACATGTCGGCCGCCGGGGTGATGGGCGCCCGACGCAGCTGTTCCGGGGCCAGATAGGCCGGAGTGCCGACCACCATGCCCTCCGGCATGGTCTCGGTGGCACCGGCCGGGGTGGCGATACCGAAGTCGAGCACCTTGGCCCCGGAAGGGGTGAGCATCACGTTGGCCGGCTTCACGTCACGGTGCACGATGCCGTGCGCGTGCGCGGCGGCCAGGGCGGCGCTGACCTCCGCGCAGACCCGGGCCGCGATGCGCCAGTCCAGCGGGGCGACCCGCAGGTGGGCGGCGAGGGTCTCGCCCTGCACCAGCTCCATCACCAGGTACGGCGTCTCCCGGCCGGGGATGGTGGCGCAGGTGCCGAAGTCGTGCACGCTGGCGATGTTGGGATGCACCAGCCGGGCGGCGGAACGGGCCTCGGCCTGGATGCGTGCCACCGACGAGTCCGGCTGGTCCGGTGACACCAGTTTGACCGCCACCGGCCGGTCCAGCACCGTGTCGTGGGCCCGCCACACCTCGGACATCCCACCGACGCCGATGCGCTGTTCGAGCCGGTACCGCCCGTCCAGCGTTCTCATCGACCGCCCCTTGCCCTTCGCCGGGTGCCTGCCCGGCTGCCGCACCCGCCTTCGGGCACCGGTACCCCACCTCCGATCAGGGCAAACCGGCTTCTGTCGGCGGTCAGTGCGTTAGCGTGCGAGCCGGGGAGCCGCGATACCAGGGAGTCTGGAGGGGAACGGGTGATGAGTGAGGTGACCGTACGCTTTGTCGGTGGCCCGGCCCACGACCTGGTGCGGGAACTACCCGCCGGTCCGGACGGTGCGCCGCCCCGGTTGTGGGTGCTGCGTCGCCCGGAGGCCGCGCCCACCCCGGCCGCCGATCATCTGTACGCCCGCCAGCGTCCCGACGGAACCGCCTGGACGATGCGTTTCGTGCGCACCGACCCGGTAGGGGCCAGCGAGTGAGCCGCCCGTACCCACAGCCGGCCCACAGGATCCGCACAGGTCGCCTCCCGCGTGCCGGACCACGATGAGGCCATGATGACCGAGAGGGAGAACGGGCCGGGTCGGGTGCCGTTGTGCCGGCCCGACGGCGAACCCGTCCGGGTGCTGGTGGTCGACGACGAGGCGACCCTGACCGACCTGCTGTCGATGGCCCTGCGCTACGAGGGCTGGCAGGTGCGGACGGCCGGGGACGGCACGGATGCCCTCCGACTGGCCCGACAGTTCCAGCCCGACGCCGTGATCCTCGACGTGATGCTGCCCGACTTCGACGGTTTCGAGGTGCTCCGCCGGCTGCGTGCGGACAACCCGTCGGTGCCGGTGCTCTTCCTGACCGCCCGGGACGCGGTGGAGGAGCGCATCGCCGGGCTGACCGTGGGCGGGGACGACTATGTGACCAAGCCGTTCAGCCTGGAGGAGGTGATCGCCCGGCTGCGGGCCCTGCTGCGCCGCTCCGGCTTCGCCGTCACCGCCCAACAGGAGTCCGTGCTGACCGTCGGGGACCTGACCCTGGACGAGGACAGCCACGAGGTCCGCCGGGACGGCCAACTGATCACCCTGACCGCCACCGAGTTCGAACTGCTGCGGTACCTGATGCGCAATCCCCGTCGAGTGCTGAGCAAGGCGCAGATCCTCGACCGGGTGTGGCACTACGACTTCGGCGGCCAGGCCAACGTGGTCGAGCTGTACATCTCGTACCTGCGCAAGAAGATCGACGCCGGTCGGCAGCCGATGATCCACACCCTGCGGGGCGCCGGCTACCTGCTCAAACCGGCGGAGTGAGGGATGCTGCGGCGCTGGCTGGCGGGCTGGTCCCTGCGTACCCGGCTGGTGGTCACCCTGGTGGCCCTGCTGGCCGTGGTCAGCCTGGCCATCGGCGGGATCACCACGGCGGCGCTGCGGGAGTTCCTGATCTCCCGGGTGGACGAGCAACTGCTGCCGATGACCGGTATGCGCGGCGGGCCGTCGGGGGAACCCGGACCGGGCACCCCGGCCTGGTCCGAGATTCGGGTGCCGCGCGGATTCCCGCCCGGCACCATCAACGCCCGGATCGTCGACGGACAGGTAACCGAGGCGTGGACCCTGGCCGACCGGCAGGAGCAGGCGGTACCGGTCGAGGAGGTGGCCGCCCTGGCCACGGTGCCCGCCGACGGCCGCGCGCACAGCCGCGACCTCGGCGACCGGGGCAGCTACCGGCTGGTGGCCCGCACCTCCACCGCCGGCACCGTGCGGGTGCTCGGGATACCGCTGGCCGGGGTCCAGGAGACCGTGGGATGGCTGGTGCTGGCCCAGGCCGGGATCACCGCCGTCGGGCTGCTGGTCGCCGGCACCGCCGCCACGCTGATCGTCCGGGCCACCCTGCGTCCGCTGCGCCGGGTGGCCGCCACCGCCGGTAGGGTCAGCGAACTGCGGCTGGACCGCGGCGAGGTGGCCCTCTCCGAGCGGGTGCCGGCCGCCGACACCGATCCCCGTACCGAGGTCGGGCAGGTCGGTGCCGCACTGAACCGGATGCTCGGGCATGTCGCCGCCGCGCTGGCCGCCCGTCAGGCCAGCGAGACCCGGGTACGCCAGTTCGTCGCGGACGCCAGCCACGAACTGCGTACCCCGCTGGCCGCGATCCGGGGTTACGCCGAGGTGGCCCGCCGAGGCCACGACCGGGTACCGGCCGACGTGGCCCACGCCCTGCGCCGGGTGGAGTCGGAGAGTATCCGGATGACCAACCTCGTCGACGACCTGCTGCTGCTGGCCCGGCTGGACTCCGGCCGCCCCCTGGCGGTGGAGTCGGTCGACCTCACCGCCCTGGTCATCGACGCGGTCAGCGACGCCCATGTCGCCGGCCCGGACCACCGCTGGCAGCTCGACCTGCCCGACCAGGTCATCCGGGTACCGGGTGATCCCGCCCGGCTGCACCAGGTGCTGACCAACCTGCTGGCCAACGCCCGGGTGCACACCCCGCCGGGCAGCACGGTCACCACCGGCCTGCGGCTGGTCGGCGAGGCCGCCGAACTCAGTGTCACCGACGACGGCCCCGGGGTTCCCCCCGAACTGCGGGACGAGGTGTTCGAACGGTTCGCCCGGGGGGACAGCTCCCGCTCCCGTACCCACGGCAGCACCGGCCTGGGCCTGGCCATCGTCGCCGCCGTGGTGGCCGCCCACCACGGCACTGTCGCCCTGGACAGCCGACCCGGCCGTACGGTGTTCACCGTCCGACTGCCGAACCCGACCCTCGGCGGGGCAGACTGACGGCGTGTACCGGGAAGGTCCGGCCGGGGTTGCCGGCGCAGTGTTGTGGAGCAGCACCGCCCCGGCACAGCCGCGACCCGTGCGGGTGCTCCCGGACGGCTGCCTGGATCTGCTCTGGTCCAGCCGGGCCGGACTGCTGGTCGCCGGGCCGGACCGGACCGCCTACCTCAACCAGAGCGCGCCGGCCGAGGACTGGGTCGGGCTGCGCCTGCCACCCGGGGTCGGTCCGGCAGTGTTCGGGATCCCGGCCGTGGAGCTGCGGGACCGGCGGGTGCCCCTCGCCGACCTCTGGGGCGCCAGAGCGACCAGGGCCCTGGCCGACCGCGCCGCCGACGCCGCCGTGTCGAGGCCCGCCGGGTCACCGCCGGGCGGAGCGGACGCCGCCGGCCTCGGCACCCCGGGTGCTGCCGGGGTGGGCGCGGTCCTGGTGGCGGAGGCGGTGCGGCGACTGCGGGCCTGCGGTGGGCCGGATCCGCTGGGCCGGCGGGTGTCCGCCGCCCTGGCCGCCGGGGCCACCGTGGCCGAGACCGCCGCCCGGGTCGGCCTGGACGCGCGCAGCCTGCTGCGACACAGCCGACACCTGTACGGGTACGGCCCGAAGACCCTGGCCCGGATCCTGCGGATGCGCCGGGCCCTGGCCCTGGCCCGGTCCGGGGTGTCCCTGGCCGAGGTGGCCACCCGGGCCGGCTACGCCGACCAGGCGCACCTGACCCGGGAGGTGCGGGCCCTGGCCGGTGTGGCCCCCACCGCCCTGCTCACCGACTGAACCGGGCCCACGCGGGGGAAGGCAGCTGCTCACCCCTCGGGGGTGGGGAGTGGGGCGAAGAGGTCGACGGCGTTGCCGTCCGGGTCGTGCACGACCGCGTACCGCTGCCCCCACACCGCGTCCCAGGGCGGCCGGTGACCGTGGGCCCCGGCGGCGGTGAGTTCGGCGTACCAGCGGTCCACCTCGGCGGGGTCGGCGCAGCGGAAGGCCAGGGCCACCCGCGCGCCACCGACCGGGGGAGTCCAGTCCGGATCGAAGGAGCGGATGGTGTCCAGGTCGTCCCAGGCCAGGCGCAGACCGCCGGGCAGCCGTACCTCCACATGGGGTTCCCGTTCCGCCTCGGGTGGGATGTCGAGGCCCAGCCGGCGGTAGAAGGCCAGGCTGCGGGCCAGGTCCGTGCTGACGATGCCGATGAGATCCAGTTCTGGGGTCATGGCCGCAGGCTACGACCGAGCGGTGGTCACCGTCTTGAACGAAACGGACAGGGGATGTGGGCGTTCTGCCCGACAGGGCGGCGAAGCTCGGCGTACGGTGGCAGAAGTCCGGCTCGACCAGATAAATCCTGAATGTCAGCTTTCCTGGTCGGGGTGGCGATTCGACACGGCGAGGGGAAGGAGCGGTCGGTGAACCACTTGGCCTACCTGGACGCGGGATCCGGCAGCCTGATCGTGCAGGCGGTCATCGGCGGGGTCGCCGGGGTCGCGGTGGCCGCCAAGCTCTACTGGCGCAGACTGGTCAGCCGGTTCCGCCGCCAGCCCACCGACCAGAGCTGATCGGCATGGCGCTCCCGCACCTGCACCACCCCGCACCGCCCGACACCGACCGACCCGGCACCGCCTCCGCGCCGCCCGGCACCGGGCTGCGGGCCGAGCCCGGTTCCTTCCGGGACCCGGCCAACCAGGTCTTCCACGCCGGCGTCCAGGTGTTGCGCGGGCTCGACGAGACCGCTGCGGGACACTGGCGGGCCCTGAGCGGCACCGACTTCTTCCCGGCCCTGATGGCCGACGGCAAGGTCTGCGGCACCGAGGAGCTGCCGAGCGCGAGCGCCCCCCAGGGGTGGGCGGCGGTCCTGCGACACGAACGCATTCCGTTCGTCTCCCACCCCTACGAGTGGTCCGTCACGATGCTGCGTGACGCCGCCCTGCTGCACCTGGAGATCCTCCGGGCGGCCCTGCCGGCGGGCTTCACCACCAAGGACGGTTCGGCGTACAACCTGCAATGGCGGGGCACCCGACCGGTCTTCATCGACGTGGGATCGTTCGCCCCGCTGGTCGAGGGGGAGCCCTGGGCCGGCTACCGGCAGTTCTGCCAGACCCTGCTCTACCCGCTGCTGCTCACCGCCCACCTGGGGGTCGACTTCCAGCCCTGGCTGCGGGCCCAGGTCGACGGCATAGCACCGGACCAGATGGGTCGGCTGTTCCGTGGGGTGCGCCGCCTGCTGCCCGGGGTGTTCACCCATGTGCACCTGCACGGCAGCGTGCAACGCCGCAACGCCGCCCGGACCACCACTGACGTCCGCGCCCAACTGCGCGACGCCGGGTACGGCCGGGAGCTGGCCCTGGCCACCGTACGCGGCATGGAGAAGCTGGTCCGGCGCCTGGATCACTCGCCGCCGACCAGCCACTGGGTCGACTACCAGCGCACCTGCGGCTACTCCGAGGCCGACCGGGCGGCCAAGGAAGGGTTCGTCACGGCCGCCCTGACCGGCGCCACCCGGCGGCGACTCGTGCTCGACCTGGGTGCCAACGACGGCCGGTACTCCCGGATCGCCGCCGCACACGCCGACTACGTCGTGGCGGTGGAACAGGACCCGGCCGTGGTGGACCGGCTCTACCGCACCCTGCGGGAGGAGGGGGAGGGTCGGGTGCTGCCACTGGTGATGGACCTGGCCGACCCGTCGCCCGGCGGCGGCTGGCGGGGGGTCGAACGGGCCTCCTTCGCCGCCCGCACCCGCGCGGACACCGTCCTGGCCCTGGCCCTGGTGCACCACCTGGCGATCGGCCGTAACGTGCCGTTGCCACAGGTGGTGGAGTGCCTGACCGCCCTGGCCGCCCCGGACGGGCGGCTGGTGGTGGAGTTCGTCCACCCGCAGGACCCGATGGCCCGCCGGCTGCTGGCCAACAAACCCGACGGACTCTTCCCGGACTACCGGCGGGAGGCCTTCGAGGCCCTGCTGGCCGCGCACGGCACCGTCACCGACCGGCTGGAGCTGCCCTCGGGCACCCGCACCCTGTACCAGGTGGCCCTGGGTGGCTGACCAGCCCGGCACCGAGGCGCGAGCCCGCCGGTGGTGGGGGTGGGGCGGCTGGCGGAGCGAGGTCGCTCGGATGGTGGAGGTCGCGGCCCTGCTCGGCCTGGTGATCACCCAGCCGCTGCTGGACGTGCTCGGTCGCAGCCCGGACTTCTTCCTGTTCCACCGCGCCGACCGCCGGGAGATCCTGCTGCTGGTGGCCCTGATCGCGGTGCTGCCCACCATGGCGGTCGGGCTGCTCGGCCTGGTCAGCGGAGTGTTCGGTCTGCGGGTCCGCACGGCCACCCACTCCGTGCTGGTGGGCCTGCTGGTCGCCGCCCTGGCGGTGCAGGTCGGCCGGCAGCTGACCCCCCTGCGGGGCGTACCCCTGCTGGTGCTGGCCGGGGTGGTCGGTGCCGCCGGGGCGTACGCCCATCGCCGGTGGCGGGTCCCGAGCCGCATGCTGCGGGTGGCCGGCATCGGTCCGCTGATCTTCGTCGGGCTGTTCCTGTTCGCCTCACCGACCGGGCCGGTGGTGCTGCCCCGGGGTGAGGGCGGCGCGGCCGGCACCGCCACCGGCAACCTGCACCCGCCGGTGGTCATGCTGGTCCTCGACGAGCTGCCGCTGGTCTCCCTGCTCGGCCCGGACGGCGGGATCGACGCCGCCCGGTTCCCGCACTTCGCCGAGTTGGCCGCCGCCTCCACCTGGTACCGCAACGCGACCGGGGTGAGCGGCTGGACCCCGTACGCGCTGCCGGCCATGCTGACCGGCCGCTACCCGGCCCAGCCGTCCGCCCCGCACTACTCGCACTACCCGGACAACCTGTTCACCGCCTTCGGCGGCCTGTACGACATCCGCGCCGAGGAGAGCATCACCCGGCTCTGCCCGCCCAGCCGCTGTGAGCAGCCGGTCCTGCCGGAGCAGGGCCTGGGGGTGCTGGTCCGGGAGACCGGCCGGTTGCTGGGTCAGGTGACCGCCCCGCGGGACAGCCGGATCGACCCGGAGAACTCCTACCGGGAACGCACCGCCGAGGAAGTGGGCATCGACTCCGCCGAACCGGTGCCGGACGATCCGAAGTTCCGCTGGGACAGCCTGAACGTCCACCAGCCGGCCCGGTTCACCAGCTTCCTCAACGGTCTGACCCCGAGCGCCCGCCCCACCCTGCACTTCCTGCACCTGCTCATGCCGCACTCGCCGTGGGCGTACCTGCCCTCCGGGGCCCGGTATCACGCTCCACAGGAGTTCCCCAACGAGGGCGAGGGCTGGGTGGACCTGGCCCGGGCCCGTCATCTGGCGCAGCTCGGCTACACCGACCGGTTGATCGGCGAGACCCTGCGGAAGCTGCGCGAGAGCGGCCTGTGGGATCAGGCCCTGGTGGTGGTGACCGCCGACCACGGGGTCAGCTTCACCAAGGGGGTGCAGGGGCGGGGCCTGGACTCGATCCGGGCCGCCCCGAACGAGGTGGCCTGGGTACCGATGTTCCTCAAGACCCCGGGGCAGCGCGCCGGCCGGGTCGACGACCGCAACTGGGAGCATGTCGACCTGCTGCCCACGGTCGCCGAGGAGGCCGCCATCTCGCTGCCCTGGTCGGTAGACGGCCGCTCCGCCCGCCAGGCGCCGCGCGCCGAGGCCAAGGTGTTCTACGACCAGCCGGCCGAACCGCTCACCCTGCCCGCAGGGGTGCCGGACCCCCTGCCCCCGCCGGCCCCGCATCCGTTGGTCGGCACCGCCGTGGGCGAGGCCCCGATGGGCGGCACCGTACGCCTGGCCGGTCAGGACGGCTTCCGGGCGGTCGACCCGGACAGTGGCGAACTGCCGGCGCTGATCTGGGGCACCCTGCCCGAACAGGTGCCTGACGGCACCCTGCTGGCGGTGGCCGTCAACGGCACGGTGGCCTCGGTGGTGCCGGTGGTCGCCCCCGATCCGGGAGGCAGGCGCTTCGCCGCCCTGCTCGCCGACGACCGTTTTTTCCGGGCCGGGGCGAATCAGTTGGATCTGTACCTGTTCGATCCGGCCGGCACCCTCCGGCAGCTAGCCATCTCCTGAACCGTCGGAGCTGGCCAAACGGGTCTTGACTGAGTTCCCGAACAGTGTTTTTTCGGCCGCCGATTTCCGTCTCAGAGGCGCTCTGCGTTCCTTTCTGTCCCGATCGTCGGGGTTTCCCTGCCGGCCGCTCGGGAAACGGGTGACGCATACCTCACCGCAGAACCACGGCGAGCGGTGTTGTCGCAACCGCAATTACGGTAGAAGCGAAGGCAATTCAACGTAGATCTGCCGGCGAAGCGAGGAAACACATGACGGAAGTCAAGCTCGATCACTCCGGCGGGCAGCTGTCGATGCCGGTACATTCCGCGGTCGAGGGCCCCGCCGGCATCGGTGTGGGCAAGCTCCTGAAGGAAACCGGACTGACGACGTACGATCCCGGTTTCGTCAACACCGCCGCCTGCTCGTCCGCGATCACCTACATCGACGGGGATGCGGGCATCCTGCGTTATCGGGGTTACCCGATCGAGCAGCTGGCCGAGAAGAGCTCCTTCCTGGAGGTCTCCTACCTGCTGATCTACGGTGAGCTGCCGACCAGCGCGCAGCTTACCGAGTTCAGCGAGCGGATCCGGCGGCACTCGCTGCTGCACGAGGAGATGCGCCGGTTCTTCGACGGCTTCCCCCGGGACGCCCACCCGATGGCGGTGCTCTCCTCCGCGGTGAGCGCCATCTCCACCTTCTACCAGGACAGCCTGGACCCCTTCGACGCCCAGCACGTGGAGATGTCCACCGTGCGGCTGATGGCGAAGGTCCCGACCATCGCCTCGTACGCCTACAAGAAGTCCATCGGGCAGCCGCTGCTGTACCCGGACAACTCGCTGGGCTACGTGGAGAACTTCCTGCGGATGACCTTCGGGGTGCCGGCCGAGCCGTACGAGGTCGACCCGGTGATGGCCCGGGTGCTGGACATGCTCTTCATCCTGCACGCCGACCACGAGCAGAACTGCTCCACCTCGACCGTACGCCTGGTCGGTTCCAGCAACGCCAACCTGTTCGCCTCGGTCTCCGCCGGGGTCAACGCCCTGTTCGGCCCGCTGCACGGCGGTGCCAACCAGGCCGTACTGGAGATGCTGGAGCGCATCCAGGCCGACGGCGGTGACGTGCAGTCCTTCGTCCGCAAGGTCAAGGACAAGCAGGACGGCGTCAAGCTGATGGGCTTCGGCCACCGGGTCTACAAGAACTACGACCCGCGGGCCGCGATCGTGAAGAAGGCCGCCCAGGACGTGCTCGGCCGGATGGCCAAGCCCGACCCGCTGCTGGACATCGCGATGCAGCTGGAGGAGATCGCCCTGGCCGACGACTTCTTCGTCTCCCGGCGCCTCTACCCGAACGTGGACTTCTACACCGGCCTGATCTACAAGGCCATGGGCTTCCCGACGAAGATGTTCACCGTGCTGTTCGCCCTGGGCCGGCTGCCCGGCTGGATCGCCCAGTGGCGCGAGATGATCAACGACCCGGAGACCAAGATCGGTCGGCCGCGCCAGGTCTACACCGGCGCCACCGAACGCGACTACCTCCCGCTCGACAACCGCTGACCGGTAAGGAAGGGCCCCTTCTTAACGCCTGGCGTAGAGAAGGGGCCCCTTCTTAACAAGCGACGACACAACACGACGGCCGCCGCCCCGATCCGGGGTCGGCGGCCGTCGTGGTCCGCGAGGAGGGGGTTTTGCCCCGCGGGCTAGTGGTACGGATGATCGTCCTCGCCGCCGGCCGTGGTGGGCAGGGACCCGAGGACGTGGTCGATGACATGGATTCGGGCGTTCGTCGCCTGGTAGTCGGCACACAGGGTCTCCGCCTCGGTGCCGAACCGGGCCCCCGAACCCTGAGCGGTGACGGTGAGTTCGCCCTCGGCGAGGGTCCGCACGGTGCCGGCGGCGACCATCTCGGAGACCGACATCGGCCCGGTCACCAGGTGCTCGCGCAGCAACTCACGTAGCTCGTCGGTGTCGTGCAGCAGCAGTTCGTCGAGGTTGGTCCGGGAGAACTTCTCCGCGAACGCGTCGTCGGTGGGCGCCAACACGGTCACCCCGGTCAGCTCGCCGGCCAGGCCGGTGGCCCGGACCGCCGCGTCGAAGGTGGTCAGCACGGGAATCCACTGCACGGCCTGGTCGGCGGGCATGCCGGCGAGCGATTCCGGGTTCCCCGGCTCGGCGCCCGCCGGCAGCTCGGCGCAGAGTGGACCGGTGAGGGTGAACGCGACGGGCGTGATCCCGTCGTCGCCCGTCGCGTTGTCACCGGTGCACCCCGTGACCGCCAGCAGCGTGGCCAGAGCCAACCCGGTGGCCGGGCCGGCCCGTCGGACCCGCCGTGGTGTCGGCCTCATGGTGTCGAGGAAGACGTCGGTCACGGTGTTCTCCACTCCGCACTTGGTGTACCGGCAGGCCGGGCGCGGAACCGGCCTGCCGGTACGTCTGTTACCAGTTGACGGTCAGCGGCTCAGAGGCGAGCGCACTGGCCGATCTTGAAGCCCCGAACGGTGTTGGGGGTCTCCATGTTCACCGGCGTGACGGCGTTGCTGGTGCAGGTCAGCAGACCGGTGAGGTTGTTGCCCGCCACCAGCGGCGCCCCGATGACGCCGTTGGCCACGTTGGCCGGGCCGCTGGCCTTGGTGCCGTGCACCAGCACCGAGCCGTTGATCTTGTTGCCGACCATGATGACCGGGCCGGCGGTGTTGAGCACGTTGACCATCGCGTTGACCTTGCTGTCGGTCAGCACGAACCCGGCCGCGCGGTCAGCGTGGACCAGACCGTTGATCGTGCTGCCGGTGGCGATGAGCGTGGCACCCTTCTTCACCGTGATCGCGCCCCGCACGGTGGCGTCGGCGATGCAGGTGACACCGGAAACCGTCAGCGCACCCTTGCGGGTACCGGTCACGGTCGGCATGATCCGCTCGCCGGCGACCAGGCCGGCGACGGCCTGCTCGTCGAGCAGTAGCGGCACCAGGCCCCGCTGCGGCTGGGACAGCGGAACGATGTAACCGTCGGCGGTCTTGATGACCTTCCAGCCGTGCGCGGCGAGCCGCTGGGCCACCGTGGTGCCCTGGCCGCCCGGACCGTCGGTGCGGGCACCGTTGTACTGCTCCTCGGTGAGCTTGTACGCGCACGGCGCGTGCTTGAGGATGTTCTCCTCGCGCGGAGCGTCGACCGGCGGCGGAGCCTCACCCGGGTGCGGGGCGGGGTACGCCTTGATCTCCCGGGAGCCCTCGAGGACGATCGGTCCGGTGTTCGCGGACTGGAACTTGATCGCGTCGGCCCGAGCCTTGTTGAGGTCCTTGAGGGCCGCCCCGTGGTACTGGAAGAACTGGTTGAAGGTCCAGAGCCCCGAGTAGGTCTTGCGGCGGCGGTTGGTGGCGGTGTTGGTCTCGCCCGGCCGGGTGGGGCCACCGGAGCTGCGCAGCTCCAGCAGCGAGTTGACCACGTTCTTCAGGCCGAGGGTGTTGCGCAGGATGGTCTCCTGACCCAGACCGACGGTGGCACCGGCGGTGCAGCCGTACGGGCAGGCCCACCAGCCGTCCTTGGCGCCCTCGGTGTACATGTGGCCTTCGATCATGTCCTGCGACTCGTCGAAGATGCCCTGGGCCACGTTGGCGTGCCGCGGCGACAGCATCGGCAGGTCACCGGTGTTGCTGTTGCCGTACTCGTGGCCGTCGTAGCCGGCGATCGGCCGGTAGTCGCGGACCATCTCCGCGAAGGCCTGGGTCTCCGGCTGACGGATCAGCGAGTGGTCCCGGTTGAGGTCCTGACCGGTGGAGTTGCCCCGGCTGTTGGCCGCCCGGCCGTCCCCGTTGATCGTCGGGACGATCAGTACGGTGGTCTTCGACAGCAGGTCGAGCGTGCTCCGGTCCTGGGTGAAGGCCAGCTGGCGCGCCATGATGAAGCACGCCTCACGGTCGCCCGGCTCGTTGCCGTGCACGTTGCAGTTGACGACCAGCGGGCTGGTCGCGGCCACGGCCTCCGGGGTCGCCGGCGGCTTCGGGTAGCCGATGATGAACATGTTGATCGGCCGGTTGTGGACGGTGCGGCCGATCTCCGTCACGCGCACCCGGTCGCTCAGCTCGTCGATGGCCGCGGTGTACGCGTACTCGTTGACGTCGCTGGTGTACTGCGCGCCGAGGGTCTCCTCCCACTGGGTCCGCAGGTTCTGACCCGGGATGTTCGGGTCGCCCCAGTGCGGCTTGGTGGTAGCGGTGACCGCGGCCGAGTACGGCTGCGCCTCGGTGCCGAACCGCGCCCGCACCCGCCACTGGAAGCGGTCACCGGGAACGAACCCGGCGTCGGCGAAGGTCGGCTTGTCGTTGTTGATCTGGCGGTTCGGCCGCCAGAGGCCGACGATCGTGCCGTTGCCGGTCGCGGTGCCATCCTCTGCGACGGGCGTCCGCTCGATCTGGTAGTCGGTGGCTCCGTCGACGTGGGTCCAGGCCAGGGTGGCGTAACCGTCGCCCTGGACGACGCTCACGTTCTGAACCTGGTTCGGCTCCGCCTGGGTCTGAACAGCGGTGCCGGCCGACTGGCCGTGCGCCTGGGCGGGCAACGCCGTCACCGCGAGAACGGCGGCGAGCAGGCTGGAGTAGACACCGGCCCTTGTCCGTCTGTATCTCAAAAGGATCTCCAAACAGGAGGTATGGCTGGGTGTCGAACAGCACACCCGCCGTGGGCCTGTCGCGGGGTAGGAGGCTGGGAATCTTGAGGATGATCTGAGGTTGGCGGCAGCGGCCACCCTCGGCTCAGTCGACCCGCAGCCGATATCCGACCCCCCGTACGGTTTCCACCAGTCCGGCGTCGACCAGTTTGCCCCGCAGAGCTGCCACATGGACGTCCAGGTTGTGCCGGGTGGCCCAGGTGGTCTGCCACACCTCCAACTGCAACCGGTCCCGGGG